>SVTT01000009.1 GCA_015063625.1 Oscillospiraceae bacterium | reverse complement strand
TTGTTACGGGCTGTCGTGGGCGCCAGCCCCTACCATGTATGATATAATTTCAACATTGGTCGATCAAACCAAGGACCGCGATCATCAAGGGAACAACCGTCGGTCCTTCGTTGCAACAGCGAGGCGCACATGCGCACCCGTGTCATCCTGAGCGAAGCGCAGCGCAGTCGAACTGCGAAGCAGCACCGAGCGAAGCGAAGGTGGGATCTCGGGCGAATATATCATTCTCCCCCTCGCAGATCCCGATGCTCCGCAAATCTTGCCCCTTCGGGTTCTCACCCCATCCGTTTGCCAAAACGAAAAAACCACCCTTTCGGGTGGTTTTCGTTTTGGAGCGGATTACGGCTGCTCGCCTTTTTCAAACATACTGCTTGAAAAGCTAAGATTTGCTCCGCAAATCTTGCCCCTTCGGGTTCTCGCCCCATCCGCTTGCCAAAACGAAAAAACCACCCTTTCGGGTGGTTTTCGTTTTGGAGCGGATTACGGCTGCTCGCCTTTTTCAAACATACTGTTTGAAAAGCTAAGATTTGCTCCGCAAATCTTGCCCCTTCGGGTTCTCACCCCATCCGTTTGCCAAAACGAAAAAACCACCCTTTCGGGTGGTTTTCGTTTTGGAGCGGATTACGGGGCTCGAACCCGCCACCTCGACCTTGGCAAGGTCGCGCTCTACCAAATGAGCTAAATCCGCAATGGTGCCTCCGGTCGGAATCGAACCAACGACACGGGGATTTTCAGTCCCCTGCTCTACCAACTGAGCTACAGAGGCAAGATGGCGACCCGGATGGGACTCGAACCCACGACCTCTAGCGTGACAGGCTAGCGTTCTAACCAACTGAACTACCGGGCCGGATCTCGTCGCATGCACGGCTTCCCGAGCCGGCGACGAGGGATATTATAACACAGGGTTTTCGACTTGTCAACAGGTTTTTTGAAAGTTTTTCAAGTTTTTTTGAAAAACGCCTCAAACTCACCCTTCGGGAAGGTGTATTTTTCGCCGCAGAAATGGCAACACACCTCCAGCGCCTCGGGCTTGCCCTCTGCGCGCTGCTCGGCAAGCATGTCGCCGACCTCCTTCTCGCCAAGCGAGCAGATAGCGGCAAAAATGCGCCCGCGCTCACAGGTACAGCGGTATCCCACGTCGATCTCATCAAAGAGGTCATATTCGATCCCATCCAGCGCGATCGCGGCGATCTGCTCCAGAGAAAGCCCCCTGTTGAACATAGCGGAAATGTTTCCGAGCGAGGAGGCGTTCTTTTCAAGCTGTCCGATGACGGTCTGATCGGCAAAGGGCAGCAGCTGCACCACCACGCCGCCTGCGGCACGGCAGCTTCCGTCCACGTCCACCAGCACGCCCAGCGCGCAAAGCGTGGGGATCTGCTCGCTCTCCGCATAATAGGAGGCAATGTCCTCGGCGATCTCGCCGCTGACAAGCGGCACCGTGCCGTTATAGGGCTCCTTCCCCCCAAGATTCTTGACCACCGTCATCGTGCCCTTTCCGACTGCACCTCCCACGTCCAGCTTTCCGTTGGATTTCAAGGGCAGGTCTGCCGCAGGATTTTGCACATATCCGCGCACGTTTCCGATATAATCCGACACCGCGATCAGCTTGCCGATGCTGCCGCTTCCCGACACCGTGACCGACACGGTATCCTCCTTCTCCCCCAGCATGCAGCCCATGACCGAAACACCCGTCAGCAGTCTGCCGAGTGCCGCAGTGGCGGTGGGGGTGGTGCGGTGTACACGGATCGCCTCATTGACGATCTCCCTTGAATCGATGACATGAATACGGGCACTGCCGTCACGGGTCATGCCACGCAAAATTTTAGAATTTTTCATACCGTTTCCTTACTTTTTACATATTGCCGAGATATACCAGCGCTCGGTCCTTTCGTGCGGCGCACCAAAATCGGTATCGCCGTAAAAGCAGATGTCCTCAAAGCCGACCTGGCGCAATGCCGCCTCCAGCTCCTCCCTTTGATAGCAACGCTCGACCTGCTCCTCCTCGGTGCGGCGATAGCGTCCATCCCGTTGCTCCTCAAACAGCGAAAGATAAAAGCGGCAGAGTCCGCTTGCCTCGTCGTATTCGTTCTGCCAGCCGCAAAAGCTGGTTTCATCCTCCAATATATATGCCTGATCCCCGAAGACGTGCTTGAATTTATAGGGGGTGTTGACGTCAAACAAAAAGATGCCGCCGGGGTCAAGATAGTTGTGCACAAGCGAGAAGCACCGCACGAGATCCCCCTCCTCGGTCAGGTAATTGATGCAATCCAACGTGCTGACTGCAGCGCCCACCGTACCGTAAAGCTCCAGCTCGCGCATGTCCTGCTGCAAAAACAGGGTGCGCGTATCGCCTGCCGCATACTTCGCCGAAAATGCCAGCGAAAGCATTTCCGCGCTGCCGTCCACACCGATCATATCATAGCCGCGACGGGCAAGCTCCAGCGTCATTTTTCCCGTACCGCATCCAAGATCCAGCACCAGCTCGGGAGAGAGCCCCGCACGCGCAAACGCCGCCTGATAAAAATCGGCAATGCCTCCATAATCCACCTCGCCGTTGAGAGAATCGTAGAACCTTGCCAACGCCTCATACGCCTTCATTGCGCATCCCCCCTTTTTTGATATCCTTATTCTACCCGATTTTCATGGCAAAGTAAAGTGGTTTGGGGAAAATTCCCCGAAAATACGGTCAATATCCCCCGCACCCATAACCACCAGCACGTCGCCTGCCGAAAGCTCGGAGAGCAGGATCCAGGTGATCTCGGCAAGACCTTGCGGTGCCAAGGCGCGCTCGCCCACCGCCGCTGCCAGCACCTCCTTGCTCATGCCAAGCGTATCCTTTTCCCTTGCGGCATAGATGTCGGCGATCAGCACGCGGTCTGCCCCACGCAGCGCGGCGGCGATCTCGCCGAGAAAGGAAGCGGTCCTTGAATAGGTATGCGATTGAAACACAACAAACAGCCTCCCACCGACGGGCAACAGCTCGCGTGCTGCTCCGAGCGTTGCGGCGATCTCCTCGGGGTGATGTGCATAATCGTCGTATACCCTTGCGCCGCATAAAAGCCCCTTGTACTCCATCCTGCGCCCTGCACCGCAAAAAGCGGTGAGTCCTGCCGCGATCTCCTCCTCACCGAGTCCCGAAAGTCGGGCAGCAGCCAGCGCCGCCAGCGCATTGTAAAGATTGTGCCTTCCTGCCACGCGCAGCGAGATCCGCTCCCATTTTCCCGTTGGTGTCACAGGGATAAAGGAGGCGCGCCCCATGCGGTAACGCACATCCTCGACACGGAAGTCGGCGCGCGCACCAAGCCCGAAGGTCACACACCGTGCAGGGCTTTTCCTGCCCGCCGACAGCGCTCCCTCGTCATCGGCATTGACGAGCACCGTGCCCCTTTGCTCGGGCAATGCCGCAAAGGAGGAAAACGCCTCCCGTGCCGCCGGCGCGGTCGGGTAGGTATCTACGTGGTCATGCCCCGTATTCAGCACTACCGCCAGCGTAGGGCTGAAGAAAAGAAAGGAACGCCGATATTCACACGCCTCGAAAATGAGGTCCTCTCCGCCCCCGAAGAAGTAGCTCTCTCCAAAGGCACGTACGGGTGCACCGCAAAACACGTTCGGTGCACGCCCCGCACGCCAGAAGATCTCACCCAGCATAGCAGTGACCGTGCTTTTTCCATGACTGCCCGCCACGCCGATGCGCCGTCGGAAATCCCCCATCAGAAGCCCCAGGTACTCGGCTCGCGAAAACAGCGGAACTCCCGCCTCCCTCGCCGCAACGTATTCGGGATTATCCTCGGGGATCGCAAGGGTATACACTACAATATCGGCGCCCTTGACGTGTATACCGTCATGCCCGATATAAACGGGGATGCCTGCCTGACGCAGGCGGACCACACGCTCGGTCTCCTCACGCTCCGAGCCCGACACGGCATAGCCTCTTTGCTTGCTGTAAACGGCAAGCGCCGACATATGCACACCCCCGATCCCGATAAAAAAGATGCGTCGCGCACCGTGCTCCGCCTCATGCCTTTCAAAAAACTGTCTTGCCATATTAGGTGCCATCATGCCTTCTCCTCCCGAATTTCCGTGCAAAAGGTCAAAATTTGTTTGCTTTTTTGCCCGTTTTTCACAAAACACACACATGACGATTGAATAGCCGCCACAAAATTAATTTATACTATAAGCATGAAAGAAATGCCAAACAACGGCAAAAAAGCAACGGAGGTACTAAAAGATGCAAATTACCGATATCAAGGTTCGCAAACTGTTCGACGAGGGCCCAATGAAGGCGGTTGTGTCTGTCACCTTTGACAGCCAGCTTGCCGTGCACGATATTAAGGTGATCCATGCACGCGACAGATTTTTTATTGTAATGCCCAGCCGCAAGAACCCCGACGATACCTACCGGGATATCGTACATCCCATCAATGCGCAGTTCCGCGCCGAGCTGGAGCGCGCCGTGATTGAGGCGTATGAGGAGGCACTTTCCGCAGCCGAGGATCATGCAGTGCTTGAGGAGACAGAGGAAGCCGTTCCTGCGCTCTGATCCACCGCTGACGCCCTGCGGGCATGAGTTGGCAAGCCGCCGATTCATCGGTTCCCATTTTGGTTTTGTATCGAACACGGTAGGGGTCGGCGCCTTCGACGACCCGTTCATGGTTACCGTTTGCTTGTAACGGGCTGTCGTGGGCGCCAGCCCCTACCATGTATGATGTGATCCGGGCATTGGTCAATCGCACCAAGGAGCGCAATCACCGTAAGGAAACCGTGGGTCGTTGACCGTGAAAACGGGGGCACGCAATGCGCGTCCCTACAAACAAAATTCGGCAGAGGTATGCTTCCTCTGCCGATTTTTTGTTTTGATGCAGAAATAAATTGCCGACAAAAAACATTCGCCAAACCATACACCTCGCGGCACGTTCGGGCGTGATCAAACCCGGTAGGGGTCGGCGCCTTCGACGACCCGTTTGTCGGCGCCTTCGACGACCCGTTTGTCGGCGCCTTCGACGACCCGTTTGTCGGCGCCTTCGACGACCCGATTTTCGGCGCCTTCGACGACCCGTTTGGCGGCGTCTTTGCCGATGGAGAACAGACGAAAATGCAAAGCGGCATTGGCTCGGACGGATAGAAGCGGAGGGCCTTTTGTCGATTTCAATCAGCGGAGCGAAAAACACCGCCGAAAGCGTGCTTTCGGCGGTGTACGGTATGAAAAAATCAGTATTTTTTCAGTTCCTCCTCCAAGAGGCGATTGATGATCACAGGGTTGCCCTTGCCCGCGGTCTTGCTCATCACACCGCCCACGATCGCCTTGGCGGCGGCGAGCTTGCCGCGCTTGTAGTCGGCAACCGATTTGGGATTGGCGGCAACCGCCTCACTGACCAGTCTGCCGAGCAGCTCGACGTCGTTGATCTGCGCAAGCCCTCTTTGCTCCACGATAGCGCGGGGCGAGGCATCGGTGTCAAACATCTCCTTGATCAGCTTCTTCGCGGTGGAGCTGTTGATGACGTCATCGCCCACCAGCGTAGCAAGCTCGCCGAGGTGCGCCGCCGACACGGGACAGGTGAAGCTCTCGCTCTCAATCAGGCGCATAAACTCGGAGATGAGCAAGTTGGCGGCAAGCTTGGGGTAAGCGGTGCTTGCCGCAGCCGCCTCAAAGAAATCCGCCATCGCCTTATCCGAGGTCAACACCTCGCCATCATAGGCGGTAAGACCGTATTTCTCCATATACGCCTTTTTCCGAGCATCGGGCAGCTCGGGGATCTCGGCGTTCAGCTTGCCGATCGCGGCATCCGAGAGCTCAATGGGGGGCAGATCGGGATCGGGGAAATAGCGATAGTCGTTCGCGTTCTCCTTGCTGCGCATGGTGTAGGTCTTGCCCGTGGCAGGGTCAAAGCGTCGGGTCTCCTGCACGATGACTTCCCCTGCCTCAATGGCATCGACCTGGCGCTTGTATTCGTACTCGATCGCCTTGACGATAAACTGGAAGGAGTTGAGGTTCTTCATCTCGGTACGGGTGCCGAATTTCTCCTCACCTGCGCGGCGCACCGAAAGGTTGACGTCACAGCGCAGCGAGCCCTCCTGCATCTTGCAATCCGACACGCCCGTATAAAGGATGATGGCACGCAGCTTCTGCAAATATGCCTTCGCCTCCTCGGCAGATCGAATATCCGGCTCGGAAACGATCTCAATAAGCGGCACACCGCAACGGTTGCAGTCGATCATGGTGCCGTGCTTGTCATCATGCACCAGCTTGCCCGCATCCTCCTCAATGTGGATGCGCGTGATGCCGATGCGCTTGCTTCCCTCCTCGGTTTCGATATCGAGATGACCGTGCTCGCAAAGGGGCAGATCGTACTGCGAGATCTGATATGCCTTGGGAAGATCGGGATAGAAATAGTTCTTGCGGTCCTCCTTGGAGTAGCGCGCAATGGTGCAGTTGGTGGCAAGGCCTGCCTTGACGGCATACTCCACCACCTTGCGGTTGAGGACGGGAAGCGTTCCGGGATATCCCATGCAGACGGGACAGCATTGGGTATTGGGCTCTGCACCGAAGGTCGTGGGGCAGGAGCAGAAGATCTTGGTCTTGGTCTTGAGCTCCACGTGGACCTCAAGGCCGATCACCATTTCATAGCCTTTGTAAAGCGTCATACCAATACACCTCCCATATCGTCCTCAAGCGCCGCGCCCACACGGTAAAGCAGTGCCTCGGAGAAGGGCTTGCCCATCAGCTGGAGTCCAACGGGCATATTGCCCTCTCCCCTGCCGCAGGGAAGCGCCAGTGCGGGAATACCCGCCACGTTCACGGGCACGCTGTAGGCGTCACCCATATACATTTCAAGGGGATTCTGACTCTTCTCACCCAGCTTGTACGCCACGGTGGGGGCAACGGGCGAGAGGATCACGTCACATTTTTCAAGCACGCGGTCAAAGTCGGCGCGCACCAGCGAGCGCACCTGCAAGGCCTTCTTGTAGTAGGCGTCATAGTAGCCCGAGGAGAGCGCAAAGGTGCCGAGCATGATGCGGCGCTTGACCTCGCTGCCAAAGCCCTCGGATCGACTCTTTTTGTAAAGCTCGCCGATATCCTCAAAATCCTCGGTGCGATAGCCGTAGCGCACGCCGTCAAAGCGGGCGAGATTGGAGGATGCCTCGGCACTGGAGATAACGTAATACGCGGCAAGCGCGTGGTCGATGGCAGGCATCGACACCTCCTTGATGCGCGCACCCATTTTTTCGTAGCGTGCGGCGGCGGCAAGCACCGCCTCCTTGACGTCGGGCGAGATGCCCTCACCGAAGAATTCCTTCGGCACACCGATCACCAGTCCCTTGACGCCCCTGCCGATCTCGGTGGAAAAATCGCCGTGCTCACGGGCAATGGAGGTCGCGTCGCGGCGGTCCTGCCCTGCGATCACGTTCAGCACGGCAGCGTTGTCACGCACGGTGTGTGTCAGCGGTCCGATCTGATCAAGCGAGGAGGCAAACGCAACAAGTCCGTAGCGCGACACCGTGCCGTAGGTGGGCTTCATACCCACCACGCCGCAGAAGGCGGCGGGCTGACGGATCGAGCCGCCCGTATCGGAGCCGAGGGTATATGCTGCCTCAAATGCCGCAACGGCGGCGGCAGAGCCGCCCGAGCTGCCGCCCGGCACGCGCGTGAGATCAAGAGGATTGTGCGTTATTTTCATTGCCGAATTTTCGGTGGTGGAGCCCATGGCAAATTCATCCATATTGAGCTTGCCGAGCAGCACATAGCCCTCTTTTTGCAGGCACTCTACCACGTGCGCATCGTAGGGAGGCACGTAGTCGGCAAGCATTTTCGAGGCACAGGTGGTGGCAATACCCTTGGTGCAGATGTTATCCTTGATGCCCATGGGGATGCCCGCAAGGAGGGAAAGCTCCTCGCCTGCGGCGCGGCGGCGGTCAACGGCGATCGCCATATCCAGAGCGCGGCGGTGATCGGTGGAGATATAAGCGCCCACCGAGGGCTCGTTCTTTTCCATCGAGGCAAGATACGCCTTAGTCAGCTCTGCGGAGGAGATCTTTTTGGCGCGCAGTGCCGATGAGAGCTCTCCGAGATTCATTTTTAACAGGTCACTCATCAGAATTCCTCCTTATCCTTCCACCACGCGAGGCACAGTGACGTAGCCCTCAGCGCGGGTCTTTGCATTGGCAAGCAGCTCGTCACGCGAGGGGCGCTCACCCACCTCGTCCTCACGTAGCACGTTCTTCAGGGGCACAACGTAGGTCGTCGCCTCCACGCCCTCGGTATCGACCGCCGAAAGCTGATCGGCGAAGTCCACGATGGCGCTCATATCCACGGCGGCGCGCTCCTTTTCCTCGGCGGAAAGCGAAAGCCTTGAAAGCTCTGCAATGCGCTCCACGTCGACGACGGGGGTCCTTTTCTTTGCGCTCTTCCCCTCCGCCTTGGCAGCGACGCTTTCCTCAAGCGCCTTACCGAGCCCGAGGATCTCCAGCTGTGCGGCATCCACGGGGGTGGGCGCGTCGGTCATGGGGCAGGAGGCATCCTTGATCTTGGGGAAGGCGATAACGTCACGCAGCGAATCGGCACCTACCATCAGCATGGCAAAGCGGTCAAGCCCGAAGGCAAAGCCCGCGTGGGGCGGCGTGCCGTAGCGGAAGGCACCCACCATGAAGCCGAAGCGGCTCTCGATCTCCTCGGAGGAGAAGCCGAGTGCCTCAAACATGATCTGCTGTACCTTGCGGTCATGGATACGCACCGAGCCCGAGCCAAGCTCCACGCCGTTGAGCACCACGTCGTATGCCTGCGCACGCACCTTCTCCTTATCGGTCATCAGGTACTGCACGTCCTCGGGATAGGGCATGGTGAAGGGGTGGTGGGTGGCAACGAAGCGTTCCTGCTCCTCGGAATATTCAAACTGCGGGAAATCGGTGACAAAGAGGAACTTGTACTCATCCTTTCTCCGAAGCCCCAGCATTTCGGCAACGTCAAGACGCAGGGCACCCAGCACCTTGCGCACGGTCGCCAGCTTGTCGGCGGAGAAGAGAATGAAGTCGCCCGCACCGGCACCCATAGTGTCAAGCAGGGCGCGGAAGCTCTCCTCGGTAAAATACTTGGGAAGAATGGAGTTGACCGAGCCGTCCTCGCGAATGAGGATCCACGCCATGCCCTTTGCCCCGTAGGAGATCGCCTTTTCGGTCAGGTTCTCAATATCGGTACGGGCAAAGGTCTTGCCTGCGCCGGGTACGCAGATGGCACGCACCACGCCCCCCTTTTCGGTCACCGACTTAAAGACCGAGAAGGTAGACTCGGCGGCAAGCGCGGTCACGTCCCGGATGGGCAGATCAAAGCGCAGGTCGGGCTTATCCGAGCCGTAAACGTCCATCGCCTCATGCCATGTGAGGCGCTGGAAGGGCTCCTCGATCCGCACGCCCTTGACCTTTTCAAACAGGTCCTTGAACATGCCCTCCAGATGCACGAGCACATCCTCCTGCTCGACAAAGGACATCTCCATGTCAACCTGCGTAAACTCGGGCTGACGGTCGGCGCGCAGATCCTCATCACGGAAGCAGCGTGCCACCTGATAATACTTATCGATGCCACCCACCATCAGAAGCTGCTTATAGATCTGGGGGGACTGGGGCAGCGCGTAAAAGCTGCCCTGATGCACACGGGAGGGGACAAGATAGTCGCGTGCGCCCTCGGGGGTGGATTTGCAGAGCATGGGCGTTTCCACAGCAATAAAGCCTTGGTCGTCAAGATACTGCTCCACAGTGCGCTGGATCATGGCACGGGTGCGCAGATTGCGCAGCATGGAGGGGCGGCGCAGGTCGATATAGCGATACTTGAGTCGCAGGTCCTCGCGAACGGGCTGATTGTCCTCGGGGGAGAAGGGGAGCTGGTCACACTGCGACAGCAGCTCCAGCGAGGTTGCCATCAGCTCGACCGTGCCCGTTCCGATACGGGGGTTCACGGTTTCGGCATCGCGCAGACGGATGCTGCCAAGCACCGAGATGACCGACTGGTTGCGCAGCGATTCTGCCACGGCAAAATCCTCAGCCGAAAGGTTCTGCGCATCAAACACCACCTGCAATACGCCCTCACGGTCGCGCAGGTCGATAAAGATGACGCCGCCCATGTCGCGCTTGTTGAGCACCCAGCCCGCCACGCGTTGCTCGGTGCCGATGTGCGCCTCACGCAAAAGGCCGCAATAGATCGTTCTTTTCATACCATCCAACTCCTTTTCGGAACTTTAACAAAAAAATAACGCCCTTCGTCAAAGATGCTGTGCATCTTCGGGACGAAAGACGAGCTTTCGCGGTACCACCCGCATTCGAGTTTTCACTCCTCATGGGCACTGCTGCAATGCCCGTCGGCTGTAACGTGCCGCCACGCCTGAATCTACTGCCGCATACGCGGGTTCGGTCAGGGACTCCGGAATGTTCCTTCACCGTGGGTGCATACCGCCATTCCAGCATCGGCGGCTCTCTTTGATGACTTGCACGGGTACTTTTTTCCATCACTGTCTTTAATTATTGTAGATATTGTATCACCCTTTTTCGTTCTTGTCAAGAGGCTTGTAACATTTTTCATTTTTACCTCTTTCGAGGTGAATATACGCAAATCTTTGATTATCTCTTGTCAAAATCCGAACAAAGGTGTATAATGTAAGTTGAGTTATTATACAAAAAAGGGGGTGGACCGATGAAGACCGTGATCATGGCAGGCGGCAAGGGCACGCGCGTAGCGGAGCTGTGCCCCCTGATCCCCAAGCCTATGATCCCCATTTGCGGCAAGACCGTGCTCGAGCGCGAGCTGGAGGTGCTGCGGGCACAGGGGCTGACCGACATTATCCTGGTCATCGGTCACCTTGGCGGCGTCATCAAGGAGGCGCTGGGGGACGGCACGCGGCTCGGCGTGCACCTGACCTACGTGGAGGAAAGGACTCCCCTCGGCACGGCAGGCGCGCTTGCCCTTCTGAAGGACGAGCTTGCGGATGACGACTTTCTGCTGCTTTGCGGCGACCTCGTCTTTGATGTGGATCTCTGCCGCTTTCTCGCCGCACACCGGGAAAAGGGAGGGATCGCCACCCTGCTCACGCATCCGAGCGATCACCCCTTTGACAGCGTGATCGTCAAGGGAGACAGGGCGGGACGCGTGACGGCATTTCTGCCCCCGGAGGCATCTCGCGGCGACGTCAAAAACCGCACCAATGCAGGCATCCACGCCTTTTCCCCCACCGTGCTTGACCTCTTTGGCGAGGTGAAAAGGACCGATCTCGACCGCGAGATCCTCGCGCCGCTTGCCGCAACGGGCGCGCTTTATTATTACGACACACCCGAATACGTCAAGGACATGGGTACACCCGACAGGATCGACACCGTTACGCGGGATATTCTAAGCGGAAGGGTGAAGAAAAGCAATCTGTCATCCCCCCAGCGCGCCATCTTTCTTGACCGTGACGGCACCGTCAACCGCTACGTCGGCTTTCTCACCGCCCCCGATCAGATGGTTCTCGAGGAGGGCGCAGCAGAGGCGATCCGCGCGATCAACCGTGCGGGACTGCTTGCCGTACTGGTCACCAACCAGCCCGTGGTCGCACGGGGCGATGTCACCGAAGCCGAGCTTGACGCGATCCATGACCGCATGGAGACCCTGCTCGGGCGCGAGGGCGCCTATCTGAACGCCATCTGCTACTGCCCCCACCATCCCGACAGCGGCTTCGCGGGCGAAATCGGAGAATTGAAGATCAAATGCCGCTGCCGCAAGCCTGAGCCGGGCATGCTGCTTGATGCGGCAGAGCGCTTTCACATCAACCTTTCCGCCTCCTACATGATCGGCGATGACGCCCGTGACATCGAGGCGGGCAAGCGTGCGGGCTGCCGCACGGCAAGCATCGGCGAGGGGCTCGGCGCCGATCTTTGGGGTGATTCCCTGCTTGCCTGCGTGAACCAAATCTTAAAAGAGGAAGGGCTTTCACTATGACCGCAAATCAGATCCTATCCGACCTTCTCGGTCGCTATCCCGCGCTTGCCGCATGCCGCACGGAGATCGAAGCCGCGCACGCGCTTCTCCGTGACACCTTCTCTGCGGACGGCAAGCTGCTGATCGCAGGAAACGGAGGCTCTGCCTCGGATGCCAACCACATCGTGGGCGAGCTGATGAAGGGCTTCCTCAAAAAGCGCCCCGTTGCGCATGAATTTGCAAAGCGGCTTGAAAAAAACGACCCCGTACGGGGCGAAAAGCTAAAAAATTCTCTGCAAGGCGCGCTCCCTGCCATAGCCCTCTCGGTACACGGCTCACTGCTGACCGCCTTTATGAACGACGCCGACCCCGACGCAGTCTTTGCCCAACAGGTCTACGGCTACGGCAAAAAGGGGGACGTGCTCCTTTGCATCTCGACGTCGGGAAATTCGGAAAATCTGGTGCTGGCTGCTTTGACCGCCGCGGCAAAGGAGATGAGGGTGCTTTTGCTGACGGGAGAATCGGGGGGCAGGCTCGCCCCGCTTTCGGATCTTGCGATCCGCGTGCCCGCTACTGACACTCACGTGATCCAGGAGCTTCATCTGCCCATCTATCATGCTCTTTGCGGCATGCTGGAAAGCGATTTTTTTGAAGTATGAGCGCCCCCGAAAAGCGCCTGCTCTTCGTGACCTCGCGTCTTCCGTGGCCTGCGAACAGCGGCAGAAAGGTCTCTCTTTTTCACTACATCAGGGGGCTTTCCCTCTTTTGCGGCTACGAGGTATCGCTCTTCGTCTTTCCCGAATGGGATCAGGAGCGAAGCGATAGGGACAAGCCCGATTTCGTCGGGGAAGTTCATTTTGCCCACAGGATCGGCAAGGCAACAAAACTCAAAAGCATTCTCGCGCATTCGCTTTTCGGCAGACGCCGTCTTCCCTTTCAGTGCGCCCTTTATTACAGCAAAAAAAATCTGCGCGCCCTCGCGGCGCTCATCGATCGCCTTTCGCCCGACGCCGTGATTTTCGATATGATCCGCACCGCCCCTTATGCCCGTCTGCTGGAGGGCAAGCCCATCAAATGCATTCTTGATCTTGACGACCTGCTTTCTCTGCGTTATCAGCGGCAGCTGGCGGCGAAGTCAACCGTCGTGGGTATTGCGGGGCACTATGCGGGTGGGATGTCAGCCCTATCACGCCGCCTTTTTCACAAAGGACCGCTGGCAGGTCTGATCCTGCGCGCGGAGCAGCGCCGTCTTGCCATTGCCGAGCAACGCTTTGCCGAAAAGGCAGACGGCGTGATCCTCGTGTCAAGCCGGGAAACCGCGCATCTGAATGCCCTGCTCGGCGAGGAAAAGGCGGTCTGCATCCCGACGGGGGTGGACACCGCGCACTTTGCCCCTGCACTGCAGGCAGAAAAAAGGCCCGCCACCTTCGGCTTTGTGGGCAATCTCTTTGCTGAGGCAAACCGCGCCTCGCTCTCCTTTATCGTCAAAGAGGTGCTTCCCCGGCTTGAGAGGGATTTTCGGTTTGAGGTGGCAGGTCCCTGCCCCGACGAGTTGAAACGGGAGCTTGCCGATGTGAAGGGGCTTTGCCTGCTCGGCGAGGTCGATTCTCTGCTCCCCGTGGTGGGAGGCTGGCAGTTTACCCTTTGCCCCATCGCCTTCGGCACAGGCATCAAGACCAAGATCCTGGAGGCAATGGCAATGGGCAGGGCTGTCATCACCAACGACGTCGGTGCCGAGGGCATCGGCGCGGAATCGGGCAAGGAGCTTCTGCTCGCGAACGATGCCGTATCGCTTGCCATGCTGACCGATCGGCTCCTGAAGAGCCCCGAGGAATGTGTGACGGTCGGGGAGGCGGGACGCCGCTTTGTGAGTCGGCATTTTGAATGGAACCAAATCTTTAAGGAGTTTTCAAGGCTTGGCCTTTGATGGGATGGCATGAGGATCTTACTCGACGACGGAATGCAGCTTGGCGTGGGGACCGGCATCGGCAACTACGCCCGTTATCTCGGCGAATCACTTGCCGCATGCCCCGACACCGAGGTGGTACGGGAGGATTTTGCCGCAAGAGGCTCCCGCCGTGCGGCAAGACTTCGCTACCTTCACTATCTTGAAAGCGCCGCATATCGGGAAAAGCTCTCCCACTTCGACGTGGTGCACTACGCCAACTACGCCATGCCCCGAAAAACGCCGCACGGCACGCTGACGGCGGTCACCGTTCACGATCTCACCGCTTTTTCACACCGCGACACGCTTCCCCGCGCCTATGCCGCCTACAACCGCGCCATGGTGCGCCGCGCCGTCAAGCACGCCGACCTCATCCTCACGGTTTCAAATGCCATCAGGGAGGAGCTGATCGCACGCTTTCCCGATGCCGCCCACCGCACCCATGCCGTCTACCCCGGTCACTACGACCGCATCACGGCAGGCGATATCCCCCCCGTCTACGAAAATAAGGCACTGACGGGGCTTGAAAACCGCAAATTCTTCCTCTTTGTGGGCACGGTTGAAAGGCGCAAGAATCTCGGCACGCTCATCAGCGCCTTCTCACTGCTCACAAGGGTGGAGCAAAGGGATGACCTCGCGCTGGTGCTCGCAGGCAGGGACGGCTTCGGCGCCGAGGCATACCACGCACTTGCCGCGAGAACGGGTGCCGATATCCGCTTTACGGGCTACCTCTCGGAGAGTGATCTGAAAAAGCTGTACCGCGAGGCAACCGCCTTCGTGTTTCCCAGCATCTACGAGGGCTTCGGCTCTCCCCAGACCGAGTGCATGTCCTGCGGTCTACCCCTTTTACTCAGCGATATTCCCACCAACCGCGAGATCTCGGGCGACTACGGCGCTTATTTCCCCACCGACGATCCCGAGGCGCTGATGCTTCGCATGCGCGACCTTCTGAACGCCCCCCCCGACCGCAACGCGCTCCGCGCCGTCGGCAAGGTGCGCCTTGCCCCGTTCAGCTGGCATGCCGCCGCCGAGCAGATACGTGCCCTTTACGGGGCACACCGAAAAAACTGATCTTCAGGGAGGAGAATCCATGACACAAGCGCTCACGTCCGATCTGCATACGGCGGCACCCCCCGTCATCAAGCGCATCAGACGCTTTTTGCTCTCACCCTGCTTTTTGTTCATCCTGACGGCACTTGCCTCGGTGGCAACCGTTCTCTCGCTTCAGGTTCCCTTTGCCCTGCTTGCCGTGCTGCTGATCGGCGTCACCCTCGTCCTGTCGGACGACGTGTTTGCCACCACCGTTCCCTTTTTACTTCTGACCGTCACGGTATCGGCGTGCAACAATCAGGAGATCAATGCCTACGAAACCTTTATCGGCTTTGTGCCTTTGATCCTTCCGCTTGCCGCCGCTCTGATCTTCCATTTCATCTATTACCGCGGTCATTACCGCATCGGTTATTCCTTTGCGGCACTTGTCGCGGTGTCGGTGGCTGTCACGCTGGGCGGCATCGGCTGCCTGTCGGCGAAGGAATATTTCACCCCCGCCGCCCTTTACTACGTCGCAGGGCTCGGCTTCGGCATGACGGGGCTTTATTTGCTTTTGAAGGCACAGTCAGCAAGGCGGCGCGACTATGACCTGCGTGCCCTGCTGCTGCTCGGGCTTTATCTCGTCGGCATTCTTGCCGTCGTCTTTACCTTTGATTTTTATCTTGACCGTCTTGTCTGGATGCAGGATGACCTCAAATATTTCGGTCACCTGCGCCTGATCAGCATTGACAACCGCAATGTGTTTGCCACCTTTTTGCTGATGGCGCTGCCCGCCCCCTTTTATTACGCCGCAAGGGGGCGCGGCATCCATCTTCTGTCGGCATTTCTCTTTTACGCCGCCATGCTGATGAGCGGCTCACGCGGCGGCATGCTGATGGGCACGGTGCTCTTCGGGCTCTGCTTCCTTTATCTGTTGCGGCGGGATGGGAAGCACCGCGTACGCAATACCGTCTTGCTCGGCATCCTTGCCGTCGGCGCCCTGCTGGCGGGCGGCTTCCTGCTGAAATTTTACTCCTTCCGCTTTGAGGGGGGCTTTATCGAGGGCAACGAGCCCCGTGTGCTGCTTCTGCGTCGCGCCATCGAGGATTTTCTCTCCCATCCCATCTTCGGCGTGGGTCTTGGCTACACGGGCAACGCCGATATCTACGACCCAAAGGCCTTTGCCATGAACTGGTATCACATGATGATCCCTCAGATCGTCGCAGGGCTCGGCCTGGTCGGCGTGGCGGCATACGCACTGCTGCTTTGGCGGCGCGGCGTGCTGATCCTCAAAAGCAAGGATGCACTTTCCCGCGCGCTCGCCCTCGCTTATATCGGGCTGCTTCTGATGTCCCAGGTCAACCCCGGTGAATTCTGCCCCATGCCCTACGAGCTGCTTGCCGTCATGATCTTCCTTCTGCTTGAAAACGAGTGCGAGCAACGGGACAGCGAGGAGCACAGCGTCGACGAGCGTGCGCTCTGTGCTCTGCTCGGCTCTGCCGCCTTCGGCGTCCCACTCACTCTACCCGAGGGCACTGATCTGAAAAAGGTATTTCGGCTTGCCGACGCGCACGCGGTCTTCGGCGTGGCAGGAGAGGGGCTCTCCAACCTGCCCGAGGACGCCGTGAGCCCCGAGGTGCTGCTTCCCTTGCAGGATCGCACGGTCGCGCTCCTTTATCAAAATGAACGGCTGACCGCATACCGCAAGGCGCTCTGCAGCTTTTTGCAAGGCGAGCAGATCCCTGCCGTCATTCTCAAGGGCGACTCGGTCGCCATCCATTACCCCACCCCCGATCTGCGCGTGGCAGGCGACATCGACTGTCTGCTGCCCGAGGCAGACATCCCCCGTGTGGAGGAATTCTTATCCGCACAGGGCTTGACCCGTGATACCGAAAACGAGGATCATCACGTCGCGTACCGCAAGGGCTCGGTGGAGATCGAGCTGCACCGCGAGGTATCGGGTATCCCCGAGGGGGAGGCGGGAGAGCACATCCGCAAGTGCCTTTCAACGCTGCTTGACCGCGCCGTGACCGCCGAGCTTTCCGACGCCGCGTTTCCGATGCCCTGTCCCGTTCACCAGCTCCTCATTTTGCTGCTCCATATGCAGCAGCACATGCGCGAGGGCGGTCTTGGACTCCGTCAGGTCATGGATTACGCCCTGTTTTTACAAAAGGGTCTGCCCGAGGCAGACCGCGAGGAGGCGCTTTCCTTGCTTGACGAGGTAGGGCTCTACCGCTTTGCCGAGGTGATGGCGCTGGTGGCGGTAAGGCACCTCGCGCTTCCCTCCTCGGATTCTCCCTTCAAGGGAGGCGACCCTGTCCTCGCAGACGCCCTCTTTGCCGACTTTATGAAGAGCGGCAATTTCGGCAGAGCTGACGAGGCGTATGCGGGAAGCGGCGTGGTGACCCTTGCACGCGATCCCGACAAGGGTGCGCTCGGCAACGCGCTTGCAAACGTCAAGGCGAAGTGCCGCGCCGAATGGTCATTGACCGAAAAGCACCCCTTCACGTTGCTGTTTTTCGTACCGTTTTGGGTCATTCGCCGCCTTTTCTCGAGCGGCAGACGCGTGCGTGTCCTTCGGATGCTGCGATCCGCCGATGAGCGCGGCAGGCTTTATGACAGCCTTGCCCTCTTTGATCGATCCGTGCATGGCAAGAAATGAGGTTCCCTTTTATGAACAATATCATCCTGATCGGCATGCCCTCCTCGGGCAAAAGCACAGTGGGCGTGCTGCTTGCAAAGGCTCTCGGTTACCGTTTTCTCGACACCGACCTTCTCATTCAAGAAAAGACGGGACAGCTTCTGCACGAGCTGATCTCCGAGAAGGGCAAGGATGCCTTTCTTGCCCTTGAAGACCGACTGCTCTCAGAGATCTGCGCCGAGCGCACCGTGATCGCCACGGGAGGCAGCGCCGTTTACGGCAAGGAGGCAATGGCGCACCTGCGCTCACTCGGCACCGTGATCTATTTGAAGATCGATCTTGATACACTCGCCGCGCGATTGGGTGACTATACCCATCGCGGCGTGGTGCAGATGCACGGAAACGACCTGCCATCCCTCTTCGCCGAGCGCACCCCGCTTTACGAGCAATACGCCGACTGCACGGTGGACGAGGCACTGCTTGACGGCGACCTCGGCAGGACCATGGAGGCGGTGCTTTCCACGGTCAGTGAGAAGCCCTCGGGGTCATGCAGATAAAGCCGCGGGCAAGGACGACCCGTGACACCGTCACACCCACGGCAATATAGAAATCGGACATCCAAGGCCGAAAAAGGTCTTGTATGTCCGATCTTTCTTTATTTACTCGCGCACGACAAGCACGCGCTCCACACCGTAGTAGCGAAGCAGCTCACAGCACGCACCGTCAATCATCTCTCCACTCATCACAATGGGCACGGCGGGCGGACAGGACACGGTGGGAGATGCCGAAATGCGCCCCACAGCATCGTCAAGCGCGACCTCGACCGCAGGGGACAGGATGGCTTCACGGGGGGAAAGCACTTGCCTTGGATGCGGCACCGCCGGCAGTATATCCCCACACGGGTTCGATGCTTGCGGCAATTCCCCGATCGCCGAGCAAAGTCGTCCGAAGTCACGCTCGGTGTGATCGGCACTGCACATCAGCACCAGAAAATCGCGGTCGTAAAACTCCGCCTCAATGCCGCGCTCGCGCAGCAGAGATGCCCATGCCTCGCCCGTGTAGCCGCACTCGGATGCGTGAAGTGCAAGCTTCAAGGGCTCGGCACTCACGTCCTTGATGCCCCGCTGCAACAGCCGCGCGCGCACGCCGCGCACACGCTCTGCCGCAACCCTCAGCTCCTCACCGTAGTCCGCGGCAAGTCGGCGGTTGCAAAGGTCAAGCGATTGCAGAATGAGATAGGAGGGGCTGGTGGAGGCAAACAGCGAGAGCATCTGTCGTGCGCTCGCCGCATATGCCTGCGGCGCTCGCTTCGCGACGTGCAAATAGGCGCCCCCCGTGAGCGCGGGCAGGGTCTTGTGCGCCGACTCGGCACACATCGCCGCCCCCAGTGCAAGGGGATGACGCTCGGGCTCCAGAAACCGCAGATAGGCACCGTGCGCGTGATCAACGAGCAACGGGATCCCCCATGACCGACACCGTGCGGCAATGTCCGCCACATCTGCCATGCCGCCGAGATAATCGGGTGTGGTCAGATAGACGGCGTGCGGCTTTTTTTCAAGAGAGGAATAGGCTTTTTGCACCGCGTCTGCCGTGATATCCGAGGCAGCGGGATGCAGCTGCCGTTCGGGGAACACCCAACTGACCTCGATGTCAAGCAGCGCCGCAGCATATAAAAACGCCTTGTGCGCGTTGCGCGCGGCAAGCACGCGCATGCGCTCACCGCGCGGCAGAGTCGCACAAACGGTAGCAAGCATTGCCTTGATGGCAAGCGTGGAGCCCTCGGTCGAATAAAAGGTGTGCGCGCTCCCAAAGAGCGCCGTGGCGTTCTCCTCGCTCTCGGCAATGATGCCGTCGGCGGCGTACAGCACGTCGGCACCCGCGATCTCGGTGATATCCAGCTGCTCGATGCCAAGCGCGCCCCTTCCCTTGTGCCCTGGCATATGAAAGCGCGCCGCATCACGCTCGGCATACCGCCGCACAAAGTCGGCGATCGGCGTCCTCATGTCTTTTGTGCGCGATCGACCTGCATCATGACCGCACATTCGATGCGCTTTTTAAAGAGCTCGCAGCCGTACTCATAAACACCGCCGATGCTGCCCGTGGCATGGTAAGAGTTCGCGGCGCAGCCGCCCGAGCAATAAAGCCTTGCCCAGCAGTCGCGGCACGCCTCTCTCGCATAGGCGTTGCAGCTGCGGAATTCATTCTGAACCGCCTCGTTCTTCACGCCCTCAAAGACGTTACCGAG
The DNA here is from genome assembly GCA_015063625.1 of Oscillospiraceae bacterium. Lineage (GTDB taxonomy): Bacteria > Bacillota > Clostridia > Oscillospirales > CAG-272 > Firm-07. The sequence goes on along the minus strand of SVTT01000009.1, from coordinate 51,524 downwards.
GCAATACTTTTCATCCCCCACAAACTGATGGCAGGGATAAAGGTCACCCCAGGGCGTCACCGCCATATACTCGGTGCCCGAGCCACAGCCCGTGATCCGCTTATAGATGCAGGGGCCGTTTTTCAGATCCAGCATGTAGTGATAGAAGGTAAAGGGTCTGCCCTCGCGCTCACGCTTCAGCATCTCGCTCGCGAGAAGCTCATATTGCTCCTTGATGATGGGCAGATCCTCCTCTGTCAGGGCGTAAGGATCGTCGGGCGGACAGACAACGGGCTCCATGCTGAGCTCGGTAAAGCCGAGGTCTGCCATATGCAGGATATCGTTGGTAAAATCGGTGTTGTTATGGGTAAAGGTGCCGCGCACATAATAATTTTTCCCGCCCCGTTTCTCGACCAATCGCTGAAACCTCGGCACGATGGTATCATAGCTTCCCTTGCCCGCAAAATCGCGACGGAAGTGGTCGTTGACCTCTTTTCTGCCGTCAAGCGAGAGCACCACGTTGCTCATCTCGCGGTTGAGAAAATCCATGGTGTCCTCGTCAAGCAGCATGCCGTTGGTGGTAAAGGTAAAGCGGAAGTTCTTCCCCTTTTCCCCCTCAATGCTGCGCGCATACGCCACCAGCTGCTTCACGACGTCCAGATTCATCATGGGCTCACCGCCGAAGAAGTCGACCTCAAGGTTCCTTCTCGTGCCCGAATGGGCGATCAGAAAATCAAACGCCTGCTTTCCTACCTCAAAGCTCATCAGTGCGCGCTCGCCGTGATATTTTCCCTGGCTTGCAAAGCAGTAGGAGCAATTGAGATTGCAGGTGTGCGCCACGTGCAGGCAGAGCGCCTTGATGACCTTGCTGTTATTTTTATAGTCGCTTGCCAGCTTTTCGTAAGGATCGTCAGAAAAAAGCTTGCCCGCCTTCTCCAGCTCGCGCACGTCGTCAAGGCACAGGCGCACCTCTTCTTCGTTCACATCCTCGCGATCGCCGTATGCTTCCATCATGGCGGCAACGATCTCCTGCTCGGTGTGCGTCTTGTACATGGCAATGATATCGTATGCCACCTCGTCCACCGCGTGCACCGAGCCGCTACAGGTATCGAGCACGATATTGTATCCGTTTTGCTTGTATTGATGTACCATAAATTCTCCTCAAAGAGAAAACGCCGCCCTCGGGGCAGCGTTTTCACCAAACAATGAAATTATTTGTTTTCGCACTGCTGATTTGCCACGCCGCAAGAGGTCTTGCAAGCAGACTGGCAGGAGGTCTGGCACTCGCCGCAGCCGCCGGTCTTTACGGTCTTTGCGATATCTTTGGTCTCGATGGTCGTAATTCTTTTCATGACGTACTCCTTTTTTGGTTTGGATTTACGAATAAATTTTATCACAAACAGGGTGGCTTGTCAATAAGTATTTTACATTTTATCTCATCCGTATATATTTAGGAGTCATTCTCCCGATCCGCGCGATTCCCTCAGGGCTCGCGTCTTTTTTGCCAAAAGTAAAGCATCAGACTGACAAAGGCAAGAAAGAAACAGATCGGCACGGCGAAGGTGAGTGCGGTGTTAAGCCCGACCGACGTCACCGCAGTGGCAAGCACGTAGCAAAACACCGCCAGCGCGGAAAAGCCCATGGCAAAAAGTGAGAACGTGAGCAGGAGCTTTCTTTGGCGGTTGCCGCGATAAAGCAGCGCCTCCTTCAGAGCAACCAGTACCATCAGAAGCAGCACCGCCAGCGGGAGAGAGATCAACAGTGACAGCAAAAGATCGGTCAGGGGGCTTGCTGCAAGCATTCCTGCCGCATGGTGCCTGTGCGCAAGCAGCACGCCGAGAAGCCCGAGCAGCACCGGCAACACGGGCAATACCGCATAAAGAATACGGAAGATCCGTTGGGTCCTCTGCTCTCTCATCTCTCTCTTCTCCCCTTCCGCACACGGTCAAAGACGATCTCGGAAAGCACCATGGTCACTGCCGCGATCAGAAGATAGATTGCGGTATAGAGGAATAGATCGGTATCCACACGAAGGGTGGAGAGCCAGAAAAGCGGCGCAAAGGCAAGGGCAGCAAGCAACGGCAAGAACCACAGCCTCTTGATATCGCTCCCCGCAAAAATGCCAAGCAAGCCGACAAAGATCGGGTCGATCGTCAAAAACATGGTGAAATACCAGCCCTCCTTACCCGCCGGGGACATGGCAAGCTCCACGTAAAGCGGGAGGGCAAGCAACACCAAAAGGATCGCCGCCAAGGAAAAACCCATTTTTTTCATATCATTCCCCTCCTTTTTTCAAATCATATCACAAACCGGAAAGGCTGTCAACCACCAAAGCTCTGCCGAAGGACAAGTGTGACGGTCAGTCTGCCGTTTCCATATGTCGCTCCGATCTCGCCCCCCATGCGCTCGGTCAGCAGCTTGGCAATCGAAAGACCGAGCCCTGTGGATCTCCGCGCGGAATCAACCGTATAAAAGCGGTCAAAGAGCTTGCCGACGTCCACTGAAGAAAGCTCCGAGGCGGCATTCGAAAAGCTGAGCTCCCCTTCCTCATTCATTGTGACAACAAAATCGCCATGACTGTATTTGACTGCATTGCCGATGATATTGCCGAAAATGCGCGCAAGCGCGGAAGCGTCAAGCACACGCCACACGGGCGTGTCGGGCAGCGAGATCTGCGGAGTGATCCCCTTTCCCTCCAGCGCGCCGTAAAAGGAAACAAGCGTATCCTCCAGCACGCGGCACACGTTCAGGCGCTCGGGCGCGAGGGTCGGCTCGGCAGAGATCACCGAAAAACGGAACAGCTCCTCGGTCAGCGACTTCAAAACCTCAATACGGTTTGCAATTTGCGCGATATAGCGAGCGGTCTGCTCTGATTTTTCCTCCGCTTCCAAAAGGTCAAGATAACCGCAAATGGCGGTCAGCGGCGTGCGCAGGTCGTGCGAGATATTGGTGACTGCACTTTTTAGCTCCCTGTCGCCGTTTTGATAACGGTGCCGCATCTCACGCAACGTGCGCAGCTCGCGATTCATCGAGGCGGCAAGTGCGCGTACGTGTCGATCTCGCGTTGACACGCAGATCAGCGTATTGGTATCGCTTTGCAGATGCCAGGCAAGCCCTGCGGCGATCTCTCTTGCTGCCTTTTGCAGGGAAAGAACCTTGCACACAAGCAACAACACGGCCAAGGACAACACCCCCACCGCGATCCATAACGCGACCATACGCACACCTCCTTTTATTACTTTAAGTCACGACGGCAAAAGCCCCACACGCCGCCAAGGGTGGATAGCAGGGCGAGCAACAGAGAAAACACGGGCAGTCGCCACACGTTGGCGGGTAGCTCGCCTGTCATACCAATGGTCACTGCCTGCCCGCCGGGCAGAAAATCGTGCAAAAATTGGAAGAATGCGCGCTTTGCGCCCGTGAGATATTTGGGGTTGGGTACGGGCTCGGGGGATGGCATCAGCACGCCGTTTACGATCGTTATCGGACCGCTTAAAAATTCAGGTGCACAGAGCATTTGATAGATCGTCATACCGCCCATCATCAGGCCAACGGCAAGCAGCATCGCGCCAACCGCTACAAACGCCCTGTTTTGGATCAGCATGCAAAGCGTGACCATCAGGGCATTCATTGCCACCACGGTGGCAAGCGAGCAGAAAAAGAACACCACGTTCACCTTTATTGGTGTCAAAAAAGGACTCAGCAGCGGTGCGGAAAGCCCCAACACCACGCCGATATAGGCAAGGTGCATCAACATCGTGGCTGCGGTGGTAACGGTCAGATACGTGAGGTAGATCTGTACCTTTCCCTGCCCCACGATCAGCTTGTTGCGCCACGTGCCGTCGGCGTGCTCGGCACCGATGAAAAGACTGTCGAACACCGCCGCGGTAATGAGAAAATAGGTGAGGCCGATAAACAAAAGCCCATCGGGCGTGTCATAGCCCATATCCTGCAAAATATAGGCATCGCGCGCCCGCGCGATCGTTGCAACGGCACCAAAGCCGCCCATGGCAAGCATGCCGATCCAAAACAGCTTCCCTTTAAAAAGCCGCGCGAAGGTGGCAGAAAGCAGATTTTTCATTGCTCGCCACCTCCCACAAGCCCCATGAAGTAGCTCTCAAGTGACTCGTCGTGCTCGGTGATCGCGCGCAGCTCGCAAGCGCTCTGATCCAGCGCGTGCGTCAGCTCGGAAATATTGAGCTTCGCGTAAATATCGGCGGTGGTGTCGGAAAGGATCTTGTATTCCACCCCCATACCGTCCAGCACGCGCGACAGCGCGGCGGCGTTGCTGACCTCCACGCGCATACATTTGCGGCAAGCGGCCTCCAGCTCGGCAGCGCTCATTTCCTTCACCATTCTACCCTTATCAATAAAGCCGTAGTGCGTGGCAAGGCGGGAAAGCTCGTCAAGAATATGGCTGGAGATCAGCACGGTGATCTGCCGCTCGCGGTTGAGCTTTAAGATCAGCTCGCGGATCTCGATAATACCCTGCGGGTCAAGGCCGTTGATCGGCTCGTCCAGCACCAAAAAATCGGGATCGCCCGCAAGTGCGATGGCAATGCCAAGGCGCTGCTTCATACCAAGCGAGAAGTTGCGCGCCTTTTTCTTCCCCGTGTTTGCAAGCCCCACAAGTGAGAGCAGCTCGTCGATCCCCTCATAGGAAGGGAGCCCCAACAGAAGATACTGCTGCTTCAGGTTCTCACGCGCGGTCATATCCATATAGATCGCGGGCGTTTCCACCACCGCGCCCATGCGGCGGCGGGATTTTGCGATGCTTTTCTCCTTATAGTCAATGCCGTAGATGCTGTAAGAGCCCTCCGTTGGCGCTTGCAGACCGCAGACAAGGCGAATGAGCGTGGTCTTACCCGCGCCGTTCTTGCCAACAAAGCCATAGATCGCGCCCTTCGGCACGTGCATGGTAAACTGATCCAGCGCCTGAAATTTGCGGTAGGATTTGGATAGGTTTTGTGTTGTAAGTACGTATTCCATCTTGAACTCCTCCTTTTAGATGTTGCCACCATTGTAGCAAAGGGGCGTTAAGGCGGCGGTAAAGAAAAGGGTTAAGATTTCGTAAAGATTTCCGCGATGCGGCTTTTTCGCCTTATCTTAGCTTAAAACCGATGCCCCAAACGGCTTCAATGTAGTCTTTTCCCGACGCGTCACGAAGCTTTTTCCTGAGATTGCTGACGTGGATCTTGAGCGACCCTTCGGTGCAATCGGGGGTGTCGACGCTGATGTGCTCGAGGAGCTGCGATTTGGATACCACCTGCGTGCTGTTTTGCATCAGATATTTGAGGATGGCAAACTCCGTGCGTGTCAGCTTGATCTCGGTCTCGTCAACGTACACGGCGCAACTCGCCGCATTCAGGGTAATGTTATCGAAATAGAGGGGCGCTGTCTGCTTGGTCATCCCGCGCAGCGACACTGCGATCCTTGCAAGCAATTCCCGCACGTTGAAGGGCTTCGTCACGTAATCCACCGCGCCCCCAAGCAGGAGCTCCACCTTGTTATCCACGTCAATTTTGGCACTGACCACGATCACGGGAACACCTTTGATCTTTGGCAAAAGCTCCTCCCCCGAAAGCCCCGGAAGCATCAGATCAAGCAGCACAAGATCGGGGGTTCTTTTTGACAGCAGCATCAGCGCCTCCGTGCCGGAATATGCGCGCAAAACACCATAGCCCTCCCTTGCAAGGACCTCCTCTATCATGTTGCCGATATGAATATCGTCATCAACGATCAGGATCTGTTTCATGCAAAAGCCTCCTTTTTCGAATTCGTCATTTCCATTATAAACACAAGCACTGCGCTTTGCAAGAGGAGATGACAGGAAGTCCTGCCTGTCGGCTGTGTCGGCACCTTCGGCACCCATCACTTCTTTGATACGACGGCTATGATAAAAATCGGCGGCGGACCTTGTCGGTCCGCCGCACTGTTCAATTTGCCAAAAGGGTTGCCGCCATCACTGCCTTGATGGTGTGCATGCGGTTCTCCGCCTCGTCAAAGACGATCGAACGGTCACTCTCAAAGACCTCGTCGGTCACCTCCATGCAGTCGATACCAAACTTTTCGTGGATCTCTCTGCCGATCTCGGTGCCGAGATCGTGGAAGGCGGGCAGACAGTGCATAAAGCGGCACTGCTTGCCGGCAAGCTCCATCAGCTTCATGGTCACGCGGTAGGGAGAGAGCGCCGCAATGCGCTCGGCAAAGACGCTGTCGGGCTCGCCCATCGATACCCAGACGTCGGTATAGATGACATCGGCACCCACGACAGCCGCTGCGGGATCCTCAATAAGCTCCAGCACCGCCCCCGTTTCCTTGGCGATCGCCTCGCAGGCGGCGATGAGGGAGGGATCGGGGAAATAGGCGCGGGGGGCTGCCGCCACAAAGTGCATACCCATCTTGGCACAGCCCACCATCAGCGAGTTGCCCATGTTGTAGCGCGCATCCCCCATATAGACCAGCTTTTTGCCCTTCAGCGTGCCAAAATGCTCCCTGATGGTGAGAAAATCGGCAAGGATCTGGGTGGGATGGTATTCGTTCGTCAAGCCATTCCAGACGGGAACGCCCGCATATTTTGCCAGCTGCTCCACGATCTCCTGTCCGAAGCCGCGGTATTCGATACCGTCAAACATTCTGCCAAGCACGCGCGCCGTATCGGCAATGCTTTCCTTTTTACCGATCTGCGAGCCCTTGGGGTCAAGATAGACCGCGTGCATGCCAAGATCGGTTGCCGCGACCTCGAAGGCGCAGCGCGTACGCGTGCTGGTCTTTTCAAAAATGAGGGCGATGCTTTTCCCCTCAAGCAGGCGATGCGGTATGCCCGCCTTCTTTTTTGCCTTCAGCTCTGCCGCAAGATCAAGGAGCTCCCCGATCTCGGCAGGGGTGAAGTCAAGCAGCTTCAAAAAATGCTTTTTATTCATAACAGTACTCCTTATTCCGCACATACCGAAAGAATTACGTCGATGGCTTTTTCCAGTACGTCATAGGGGATATTGAGTGCAGGAAGCAGCCGCACCTTGGCTTTTGCCGTCAGCACGAGCACGCCGCGCTCCATACAGCCCCGCACGACGTCGGAGGCGCTTTTCTCGGTCTCCACGCCGATCATCAGACCCATACCGCTGACCGAGCGAATGCCCTCGGCACCCGAAAGCCGTCCGAAGATATAGGCACTCTTCTCGCGCACCTCAAGGAGCATGCGCTCATCGATGCGTGAAAGAATGTTGAGCGCACCTGCCGCCGCCACGGGGTTGCCCCCGAAGGTCGAGCCGTGGTCGCCGTAGGAGAAAACAGACTCCACCTTTTCGCCCAGCATCGTGGCGCCGATGGGCAGTCCCCCGCCAAGCCCCTTTGCCGTGGTCACCACATCGGGCGTGATGCCGTAATGCATGAAGGCGTAAAGCTCACCCGTTCTGCCATTACCCGTTTGCACCTCGTCGATGATCAGAACAATGTCCTCTTCCTTGGCGAATGCCGCCACACGGGTCACGAAATCGGGATCAAGACGGTTTACGCCGCCCTCGCCCTGCACGCATTCGAGCATGATGCCCGCCGCCTTGTGCGCACGCGCCGTGGCGATCAGCGCCTCGGCATCGTTTGCGGGGGTATGGACAAAGCCGGGGGTAAGGGGACGAAAGAGCTCGTGATAATGCGTCTGCCCCGTTGCGGCAAGCGTGGTGAGCGTCCTGCCGTGAAAGCTGTTTTCCAGCGTGACGATGGTATAATACTCCGCGCCCTTTTTCTCGGCGGCATATTTGCGCGCCGCCTTGATGGCACACTCGTTTGCCTCGGCACCCGAATTGGAGAAAAAGACCTTTTTCAGCCCCGTTCGCGTACATAATTCTCTTGCAAGCTCGGCACACGGTGCTGTGTAGTAAAGGTTGGAGGTGTGCTGAACGCGCAACAGCTGTGCGCTCACCGCGCTTGCCCATTCCTCATCCGCAATGCCGAAGGAGGTTACGGCGATCCCCGAGCCCATGTCAATATATTCCTTTCCCGCATCGTCTATGACCACCGAGCCCTTGCCCGATTCGATCACCACGGGAAAACGGTTGTAGGTAGGCGCAACGTACGCCCGATCCAGCTCCCTAATGTCGGTCATTTTCCTTCATCTCCCTTGACCATGGTGCCCGCGCCCTCGTCGGTCAGGATCTCCATCAGGATGGAGTGGGGCACGCAGCCGTCCATGATGATCACGTTCTTTACGCCGCGCTCGATCGCCTCGATGCAGCAGTTGACCTTGGGGATCATGCCGCCCGAGATGATACCGCTGTCAAAAAGTCCTCTCGCCTCCGAAACCGTCAGCTCGGGGATCAGGGTGGAGGGGTCGTTTTTGTCAGTCAGGATGCCCGCGATATCGGTCATCATGATCAGGCGCTTGGCGCGAAGCGCGCCCGCAATGAACGCCGCCGCCGTGTCCCCGTTGATGTTATAGGTATTTCCCTCACGGTCGCAGCCCACGGTGGAAATGACGGGAATATAATCATTTTCAAGAAGGTCGATGACGGGGTCGATATTCACCTTGACGATGTTGCCGACGTAGCCAAGACGGCGATCCTTGGGCTCTGCCTCAATGAGCCTGCCGTCGATACCCGAGATGCCCATCGCCTTGCCGCCCTTCATCTCCACAAGGTTTACAAGGCTCTTGTTGACCTTGCCCGCCAGCACCATCTGCACGATGTCCACGGTTTCCTTGTCGGTCACGCGAAGCCCGTCAACAAACTCCGCCTTCTTGCCGAGCCGCTGCATCAGATCGTTGATCTCGGGGCCGCCGCCATGCACCAGCACGATCTTGACGCCAACAAGATGCAGGAGCACGATATCCTCCATGACCTGCTGCTTCAGCTCCTCGTTGATCATGGCATTGCCGCCGTACTTGACAACGACGACCTTTCCGTAATAGCGCTGAATATAGGGTAACGCCTGGGCAAGCACCTGTGCGCGCTCGGCGTTGGAAAACTGATCCTTCATAACAACCTCATGTACGGTAATCACCGTTGATCTTGACATAGTCATACGTCAGGTCGCAGCCCCATGCGGTGGCATCGAACGCGCCCTTGCCGAGCGAAACAAGGATCTCGATCTCCTTTTCAAGGAGGATCTCCTTGGCAAGCTCCTCGGAAAACTCAATCCCCGCACCGCTTTCGCATACCGCTACCGTTCCTTTCGGCGAACGGAACGCCACGTCGATGGCATCGACGTCCACGTTGGCACCGCTGTATCCGATGGCACAAAGCACGCGTCCCCAGTTGGCATCCGCACCGAACATGGCAGATTTCAGCAGGCTGGAGCAGATGACACTCTTTGCCACCTTCTTAGCATCCTCAAGCGTGGGAGCTCCCGTGACCTTGCATTCAAGCAGCTTTGTCGCACCCTCGCCATCCCCCGCGATCATGCGGCAGAGCTGGATCGATACCGTGTTGAGCGCACGCATGAAGGTATCAAAATCCGCACCCTCCTCAGTGATCTCATCATTCCCTGCCAAGCCGTTGGCAAGCACGGTCACCATATCGTTGGTCGAGGTGTCACCGTCAATGCTGATCATGTTGAAGGTGGTCGCGATGTCGCCCGAAAGCGCCTTTTGCAGCATCGCGGGCGAGATGGCGACATCGGTGGTCATAAAGACCAGCATGGTCGCCATGTTGGGGTGGATCATGCCGCTGCCCTTGGCAATACCGCCGAGGTGACAGGTCTTGCCGCCAAGCGTAAATTCCACGGCGACCTCCTTTGCCACAGTATCGGTGGTGATGATCGCATCCGCTGCGGCTTTGCCTCCCTCGGCATCTGCCGAAAGACCTGCCGCCAGTGCCTCCATGCCCTTGGCAATCGGCGTGATGTCAAGGGGCTGACCGATCACGCCCGTGGAGGCGACCACCACATCCTCCTTTTTGACCGAAACCGCGTCGGCAACCAGCACGCTCATCGCCTCGGCGATCTCTACGCCGTTGGCGTTGCAGGTGTTGGCGTTGCCGCTGTTGCAGATCACCGCCTGTGCTCTGCCGTCGGCAAGATGTGCCTTGGTCACGCGCAGGGGCGCGCCCTTGACAAGATTGGTGGTATAGACCGCAGCCGCAGCTGCGGGAACGTCACTGACGATGAGTGCGAGATCCTTTTTCGTTTTGTTTTTGCGGATGCCGCAATGAATGCCGTTTGCACGGAAGCCCGCCGCGGCGCAAACGCCGCCCTTGATGAGTTTCATACCGATTCCTCCCCGATGTTCAATCCTGTCGCTTGGTCAAGACCAAGCAAAATGTTCATGTTCTGGATGGCGGCGCCCGATGCACCCTTGCCAAGATTGTCAAATCGCGCCACGAGAAGCATGCGCTCCTCATTGCCCGTGACGGTCAGCTGCATGTCGTCACGCCCGGCAAACGCCGCGGCGGAAAGAAAGCCTGCCTCGTCGGCATCGTGCACAAAGCGGACAAGCCCTGTCCCGTAGACCTCGCGGTACACCTCGCCGATCTCCTTGATGCCACCCCTCACCTGATCGGCAAAGAGAGGCACTGTGACCTCCATGCCCGCGTAAAAGTCCCCCACGATCGGGCAAAGGACAGGGGCACGCTCAGTGCCGCACATCACCTTGATCTCGGGGAGGTGCTTGTGGGTCTGCCCGAGGGCGTATTGTCTCGGTGCCGCAAGGAGAGGATCTCGATCCGCCCCCTCGTATGCGGCGATCATTTTTTTGCCGCCTCCCGAGTAGCCCGTAAGAGAAAATGCCGTCAGTGCCACGGTCGGCTCGATCAGCCCCGCGCGCACCAAAGGTGCCACCAGCGCCACAACGCCGCTGGCATGACAGCCGGGATTCGCAATGCGGCGTGATGCCGCCACCTGCTCGTTCCCCACAAGCTCGGGAAAGCCATAGGTCCAGCCATCTGCCGTGCGATGTGCGGTGGAGGTGTCGATCACCGCCGTCCCTTGGTTCTCGATGAGAGATACCGCCTCGCGTGCGGCGTCATCCGGCAGACAGAGGAACGCAATGTCCGCACGGTTCAGCAGCTCGCGCCGCGCCTCGGTGTCCTTTCGCAATTCCTCAGGCAGCGTCAGCAGTGTGATGTCCGAGCGCAGAGAAAGACGGTCCTTGATGCGCAAGCCCGTCGTGCCCGCGCTACCGTCGATAAATACCTTTTTCACGTCCGATCCTTTCGCATAAAGATGAATATTTATTCATCCTAAAACAAGAATATACGGCTATTATACACATTTTCCACCACCTTGTCAAGAGGTTTTCACGAGATATTTATAGAATAAATGAAGTTTTTTCAAAAACGCGCCAAATTTGGGGAGCTGGCCGCAAAAATTGAATTTTTATTTGAAAAGGTCAAGGCTTTATGCACGCCAACGCCAGGTGTTTTTTTGCAACGGACCTCGGTACGCCGCGCAGGGCACGCCGTCTGTCTTCCTCTGTGGTGGGCGCGCCCCCTCGAGGACACATGGGCATGCGCCGAGCCTCGCAGGAAAAGCGGAGCCTTCTCTGCGCCGATTTTCCATTTTACGATTTGATTTTTTCCACTTTTCAAAATTTATTTTCCAGAATTAGTTCGATTTTGTTTTTTCTTTTCCAATTACGTCGCGTTTTTACGCTTATGAGAAAAACCGCCCGACGCACTGTTGCGTGCGTCGGGCGGTTTTTCACCGCTTATCTTGCGGCGATGCATTCGATCTCCAGCTTTGCGCCCTTCGGAATGGCAGCAACCTGTACACAGCTGCGTACAGGGAAGGGAGCCTTGAAAAAAGATTCATAAATTCGGTTTACCGTGGCAAAATCGGCAAGATCGGCAAGAAAGACGACCGTCTTGACAACGCACTCCATGCCGAGCCCTGCGGCGGCAAGCACATTTTTCAGGTTGGTCAATGCTTGGACGGCCTGCTCCTCAACAGCTTCCGGCATCTTTCCCGTCGCGGGATCAACGGGGATCTGCCCCGAAACGAACACGAGGTTGCCAAGGTCAAGCCCCTGTGAATAGGGTCCGATGGCGGCAGGTGCCTTGTCGGTTGCAATTTGTTTCATATTATTTCTCCTTTTGTGCATGGTCGCAAAGGTGCTGCAACCGTTACTCATGTTGACGGATGGGATGTATTGTGGGATGGTAGCGATCGCGCCGCTTGGCGTATGCGATACGCCGAGCGACGGGAGCGACGGCTCGCGCCCTGCGGACGTGTGCCTCGTTATTTTCGCGAGATTTTGAAGAAATCGCGCGAGTGACCGCTATCAGTCGGGATTGACGCGATGGATCTGGGATGAGAGGCGCCGATCGCGCCGCGTCAGGCGTATGCGATACGCCGAGCGACGGGAGCGACGGCTCGCTCCCATAGACACGCTCTCTGCTTTGTTTTCGCGAGATTTCTGAAAATTTTCGCAAGCAACCGCCGTCTGTGGGGATTGACGCGATGGATCTGGGATGAGAGGCGCCGATCGCGCCGCGTCAGGCGTATGCGATACGCGAGCGACGGGAGCGACGGCTCGCGCCCATAGACACGCGTCAAACGATTTTGAAGCCTGCGGCGGTGAGTTCCCTGTGTATTTCTTCGATCTGCTCAAAATCGCGGGTCTCCATACCGATCTTGAGGAAGCAGCTGGCGACCGCCATGTTGGCATCCGAGCGCTCGTGATGCACGCTGACGACGTTGCCACCGCACTTCGAGATGATGCTGCTCACACCAAGCAGCTGACCGGGCTTATCCTCCAGGGCGATCTGCAGGGTTGCATTTCTGCCCGTGGTAACAAGTCCACGCGTAATGACGCGCGAGAGAATATTCACATCAATGTTGCCACCCGAGACCACAGCGACCACCTTTTTGCCCTTCACGGGGAGCTTGTCGAACATGACGGCGGCAACGCTGACCGCGCCCGCGCCCTCGGCGATCATCTTCTGCTTCTCGATCAGCGTCAGAATGGCGGTGGCGATCTCATCCTCGCTCACGGTGACGACATCGTCCACATACTCGCTGATGAGCGCAAAGGTCTTGTCGCCCGGGTGCTTGACGGCAATACCGTCGGCAAAGGTGGACACGCTTTGCAGCGTGATCTGTTTGCCAAGGCGGCGGCTTTCTGCCATGCTGGCAGCGCGCTCCGCCTGCACACCGTACACCTTGATGTCGGGGCGCAGGTGCTTGATGGCATATGCCACACCGGCAATGAGTCCACCGCCACCGATCGGCACAACGACCGCATCGGCATCCTTGATCTGCTCGAGGATCTCAAGTCCGATGGTGCCCTGTCCTGCGATGACCTCGTCATCGTCAAAGGGGTGGATGAGGGTCGCGCCGGTTTCGTCGCGCAGGGCGCACGCCTTTGCATAGGCATCATCATAGGCTCCGGGGACAAGGCATGCCTCAGCGCCGTAGGACTTGGTTGCCTCCACCTTGCTGATGGGAGCACCGTCGGGCATACAGATCACGCTCTTGATACCCATTTTCTGCGCCGCAAGCGCCACGCCCTGTGCGTGGTTGCCCGCGCTGCAGGCGATGATCCCCTTTTTCTTCTCCTCCTCGGAGAGCTGGCTGATCTTATAGTAAGCGCCTCTTAATTTAAAGCTGCCCGTCACCTGCAGGTTCTCGGTCTTGAGATAGAGATCGCACCCGAAATCCCTTGACATGTTGGGAGCATAGATCAGGTCGGTCCTTCTTGCCACGTCGCGCAGCACGAACGCCGCCTGATAGATCTTGTCAAGCGTCAGCATACATTCCTCCGTCAGATCTCCACGCGCCAGCCGAAGGGGTCCTTCAGTGCGCCGGTCTGGATGCCCGTAATGGTATCATAAAGCCTCTGACTGACGGCACCGATGCCGCCGTCACCGATGGTCATGACGTCGTCCTTATAGCGAAGCTTGCCGACGGGCGAAATGACCGCCGCGGTGCCGGTTCCGAACACCTCCTCAAGCTTGCCCGTTTTTTGCGCCTCCAGCAGCTCGTCGACCGAGATGCGGCGCTCCTCGGCAGGGATCCCCCAGCTCTTCAGCAGCTGCAGCACCGAATTGCGGGTCACGCCGGGCAGGATGCTGCCGTTCAGCGCAGGGGTCAGAACCTTGCCATCGATCTTGAAGAAGATGTTCATGGCACCGACCTCCTCAATATAACGGCGCTCCACGCCGTCAAGCCAGAGGACCTGCGAATAGCCCGCATCATGCGCCTTGACCTGTGCGGCAAGGCTGGCGGCGTAGTTGCCGCCCGTTTTGGTATAGCCGATACCGCCTTTCACGGCGCGTACGTAATCGTCCTCGATCCAGATGCCCACAGGGGAAAGACCACTTGAATAATAAGCGCCACTCGGCGAGAGGATCACCATAAAGAGATAGGTCTTGGAGGGTGCAACACCGAGAAAGGCATCGGTGGCAATGACGAAGGGACGGATGTAAAGAGAGGTGCCCGGCTCGGTAGGGATCCAATCCTCATCAACTCTGACGACGGCACGGACTGCCTCGACAAAATCCTCCTCGGGGATCTCGGGGATGCACAGGCGTCGGTTGGACTCGTTGGCACGCGCAGCATTGCGCTCGGGGCGGAACAGATAGGTCTTGCCGTCCGCGCCCTTATATGCCTTCATGCCCTCAAACATCTCCTGTCCGTAATGAAACACCACGCAAGCAGGGGAAAGAGAAATATTCTCAAAGGAGACAATGCGGGCGTCGTGCCAGCCCTTGCCCTCGGTATAATTCATCACAAACATGTGATCGGTAAAGATCTTGCCAAAGCCAAGAGGTCCTTGCGGCTTCGCCTTCGGGGCGGTGGTTTTGGTGATTTTGATATCCAACATAACAAAAACTCCTTTGAAGCATACGGGGAAGCTCCCCGGCTTTTTTACTTGGCAAGCAGCAGCTTGTCGATGATTTTTTCGGTCATCTCGGCACAGCCGAGCACCTCGGCAGTCGCGTCGGTGGCGATATCGGCGGTGCGCCAGCCCTCATCGATGACCGCAGTGACTGCCGCCTCAATGGCATCCGCCTCGGCGGAAAGGTCAAAGGAATAGCGCAGCATCATGGCGGCAGAGAGCACGGTGGCAATAGGGTTTGCCTTATTCTGACCCGCGATATCGGGCGCCGAGCCATGGATCGGCTCGTAAAGTCCGCACTTGGTGGCGCCGAGCGATGCCGAGGCAAGCAGACCGATCGACCCCGTGATCTGGGACGCCTCGTCCGAGAGAATATCACCGAACATATTGGAGGTCACGACCACGTCAAATCGGGAGGGGTCACGGATCAGCTGCATGGCTGCGTTGTCCACCAGCATATCCGACACCGTAACGTCAGGATATTCCTTTGCCACGCGGTGCACGGTCTCGCGCCACAGGCGCGAGCTTTCGAGCACGTTTGCCTTGTCGATGCTGACCACGTTCTTTCTTCTCTTGCGGGCGCTCTCAAACGCCACGCGCGCAATACGCTCGATCTCGTGCACGCTGTATGCCTCGGTGTCAAACGCCTCCTCGCCGTATTTGCCCTCGCGTCTGCCGCGCTCACCAAAGTAGATGCCGCCCGTCAGCTCACGGACGATCATCAGGTCAAAGCCACGGTCAATGATATCCGGGCGAAGGGCGCACGCGCCCTTCAGCGCGGGGAAAATTCTTGCCGGGCGCAGGTTGGTATAAAGCTCCAGTGCCGCGCGAAGCCCGAGCAACGCCTTTTCGGGGCGCAGATGCCCCGGCATGGTATCCCATTTCGGGCCGCCCACGGCACCGAGCAGAACGCTGTCGCTCTGCTGACAGCCCGCAACGGTTTCGGGAGGCAGGGGCACGCCGCAGGCATCGATGGCGCAGCCGCCCGCGAGATATTCGGTAAATTGGAAATCGTGACCGTATCGTCCCCCGACTGCCTCCAGCACCTTGACTGCGCTGCTGACGATCTCGGGGCCGATGCCGTCACCCTTGACAAGTGCGATCCGGTAGGTCATTTTACCTCTCCTCCCTTTTGCTTTGCTACGAGATAGGGAAGAAGCCCACCCTCGGCAATGATGCGATTGATAAAGGCAGGGAAGGGGGTGGCGTGAAAGACCTCGCCCGTGGTGAGATCGGTGATGGTGCCGCTTTCGGCATTCACGCTCACCGTGTCGCCGCTGCGGATCCTTTTTGCCGCCTCGGGGCACTCCAGAATGGGAAATCCGATATTAATGGCATTACGGTAGAAGATACGCGCAAAGGAGGCGGCGATCACGCAGGAGATGCCGCTGGCGCGGATGGCAATGGGTGCATGCTCACGCGAGGAGCCGCAGCCGAAGTTTTCGCCGCCCACCATGATATCGCCCTGCTTCACCTTTTTGACAAAGTCGAGATCGATATCCTCCATGCAGTGCTTTGCCAGCTCCTCCGCAGAGGGGGCATTCAGATAGCGCGCGGGAATGATGACATCGGTGTCAACATTATCACCGTATTGAAAAACAGTTCCTTGGTACATCGTCACACCTCCTCAAGATCCAGGGGGGAAGCCACCGCGCCCATGACGGCGGAGGCTGCGGCAACGGCAGGGCTGGCAAGGATGACCTCGCTCTTGGTATGACCCATTCTGCCGACAAAGTTGCGGTTGGTGGTCGCCACGGCGCGCTCACCTGCGCTCATGACACCCATATGTCCGCCAAGGCAGGGTCCGCAGGTGGGGGTGGAAACCGCCGCACCCGCCGTGATAAAGATCTCGGCAAGCCCCTCGCGGATGCACTGCAAATAGACCTCCTCGGTGGCGGGGATGACAATGCAACGAATACCGTCTGCCACCCTTCTTCCCTTCAGGATGCTTGCCGCTATGCGCATATCGTCAATTCTGCCGTTGGTGCAGGAGCCGATCACGACCTGGTTGATCGCAAGACCCTTGACCTCATCCACCGTCTTGGTGTTGGAGGGCAGATGGGGCAGAGACACCGTGGGCTTCAGCGAGCAAAGATCGATCTCGACCTCGCGCTCGTAGGAGGCATCGGGATCGGCCTCAAAGATCCTCGCCTCGCGCTTGAAGCGGTTTTTGATGTAATCAAGTGTTTTCTCATCCACAGGAAAGATCCCGTTCTTGGCACCCGCCTCGATCGCCATATTGGCAATGGTAAAGCGGTCGTCCATCGACAGTGCCGCAACACCCTCTCCCGTGAATTCGAGCGAACGGTAAAGCGCGCCGTCCACACCGATCATGCCGATCAGGTGAAGGATCACGTCCTTGCCGCTGACATAGGGCTGAAGACTGCCCTTCAGCACCACCTTGATGGCGGAGGGTACCTTGAACCAGTTCTCGCCTGTTGCCATCCCCGCCGCCATGTCGGTCGAGCCGACACCGGTGGAAAAGGCACCCAGTGCACCATAGGTGCAGGTGTGCGAATCGGCGCCGATGATGCAGTCACCGGGTCCGACGATGCCCTTTTCGGGCAGCAGCGCATGCTCGATGCCCACGGCACCGACGTCATAAAAATGCGTGATATCAAAGCGCTTGGCAAACGCCCGTGCCGTGGCACAAAGCTCGGCCGACTTGATATCCTTGCAGGGGGTGTAGTGATCCAGCACGATCGCGATCTTATCCTTATCGAACACACGGGTGAAGCCCGCCTCGTCAAAGACCTTGACCGCCACGGGGGTGGTGACGTCGTTGCCAAGCACGATATCGAGCTTCGCTTCGATCAGGTCACCCGCGCTGACTGCGGAAAGCCCCGCATGCGCGGCGAGAATCTTTTGTGTCATGGTCATTCCCATGGTTATTCCTCCCGTGCCTTTTCGGCAGCATATTGCATCTTATTGATGGCATTGAGATAGGCGAGAATACTTGCCTCGATGATATCGGTGGAAAGCCCCTTGCCCACATAGGTGCGTCCGCCTGCGGCAAGGCGCACGGTCACGTCGCCAAGGGTGTCCTTACCCTCGGAGATCGAATTGATGGTATAGGTCTTAAAGGTATGTGCCTCGGGGTTCACGATCTTATCGATCGCCTTGAAGGAGGCGTCGATCGGGCCGTCACCGAGGCTGACCTCCTCAAACCTCTCGCCGTCGCGCGTCAGCGAAACGGTACTGGTCGAGGTGGTAAAGTTACTGGTATGTACGACGAAGCGATCCAGCTTATAGCCCGCGTCGTCGGGCATCGCGCCCACCGCGGTCTTGTGCAGGACGATCGCCTCGAGATCTTCATCGTTAATGGTCTTTTTCTTATCGCAAAGCGCCTTGAACTCCTCAAAGCAGGCAAGCAGCTCCTCGGGGGAGAGGTGATAGCCAAGCTCGGTCAGACGGTTTTCAAACGCATGCTTGCCCGAATGCTTGCCGAGCACCAGATTGTTTGCCACAATGCCCACCGACTCGGGTGTGAGGATCTCATAGGTCTTCTTATTGGCAAGCACGCCGTGCTGATGGATGCCCGACTCATGAAGAAAGGCGTTTTTGCCCACGATGGGCTTATTGAGGGGTGCGCTCTGACCGATGATATTATAAACGGTCTTGCTGGCGCGATAGATGCGCGTGGTATCAATGCCCGTGGTCACGCTCTCAAAAAGATCGGGACGGGTATGCATCGCCATCACGACCTCCTCAAGCGCCGTGTTGCCCGCGCGCTCGCCAAGACCGTTGACGGTGCATTCGATCTGGCGCGCACCGCCCAGTACGCCCGCGAGCGAGTTGGCGACCGCCATGCCGAGGTCGTTGTGGCAATGCACCGAAAACTCGGCACGTCCCGCGTGATCGGTGTTCTTGACCATGTATTCGATCAGAGCACGCATCTCGGTGGGCGTGGTGTAGCCCACGGTATCGGGCAGGTTGATCACGGTGGCGCCGTTGGCAATGGCAACGTTGACCACCTTGGCAAGAAATTCCCAATCGCTGCGCGTGGCATCCTCTGCCGAAAACTCGATGTTGGAGCAATATTTGCGCGCATACGCCACCATGGCGGCGGTCTTCTCCAGCACCTGCTCGGGGGTCATTCGGAGCTTATACTCCATATGCAGGGGCGAGGTGGCGATAAACAGATGGATACGGGGGTCTGCCGCGACCTTGACCGCCTCCCACGCCGCGTCGATATCCTTGACGGTCGAGCGCGCGAGCGAGGCGACCGAGCATTCCTTGACGGACTTGGCAATGGTATGCACCGACTCGAAATCGCCGGGAGAGGAGATGGCAAAGCCCGCCTCGATCACATCGACCTTCATCAGCTCAAGCTGCTTGGCAACCTCGATCTTTTCCGAAAGGTTCATGCTGCACCCGGGCGATTGCTCACCGTCGCGCAGCGTGGTATCAAATATTTTAACGCGGTCCATAAGCGTCCTCCCTTCACTCAGGCTTCAAGAATGGCACCCTTGTCCGCAGAGGACACGAGCTTTGCATAGCGGGCGAGATAGCCCGACTTGACACGGGGCTCGGGAGCCACCCATGCGGCACGCCGTGCCGCCAGCTCCTCATCCGACACCCTCAGCTCCACGGAGCACGCCTTGATGTTGATGGCGATGATATCACCGTCCCTGACAAGCGCGATGTTACCGCCCGCCGCAGCCTCGGGGCTGACGTGACCGATGGCAGCACCTCTGGTGGCACCCGAAAATCTGCCGTCGGTGATGAGCGCCACGCTCTCACCGAGCCCCATGCCGCAGATGGCAGAGGTGGGGTTGAGCATCTCTCTCATGCCGGGTCCGCCCTTGGGCCCCTCGTAGCGGATGACCACCACGTCACCCGGCTTGATCCCTCCCGCATAGATCGAGGCGATCGCCTCCTCCTCCGAGTCAAAGACTCTGGCAGGACCCTCGTGCACCATCATCTCGGGCGCGACGGCAGACTGCTTGACCACGCAACCGTCGGGGGCAAGATTGCCCCTCAGCACCGCGATGCCGCCGTTTGCCGAATAGGGATTTTCAATGGGTCGGATGACCTCGGGATCCTTATTGACCACGCCCTGCAGATTCTCACCGAGCGTCTTGCCCGTCACGGTCATGACCGCGGTATCAAGCAGACCCTTGCGGGTCAGCTCCTTCATAACTGCTGCCACGCCGCCCGCACGATCGAGATCCTCCATAAAGGTGTCGCCTGCGGGTGCAAGATGGCAGAGATTGGGTGTTGCCGCACTGATGGCGTTGGACATATCCAGACTGATCTCCACACCTGCCTCGTGCGCGATGGCGGGCAGATGAAGCATGGTGTTCGTGGAGCATCCGAGCGCCATATCCACTGTTTCGGCGTTATGGAACGCCGCCTCGGTCATGATATCGCGGGGACGGATGTTTTTCCTGATCAGCTCCATCACCTGCATACCCGCGCGCTTGGCAAGGCGGATGCGGGCAGAGTAGGGTGCGGGCACGGTACCGTTGCCCGCGAGCGCCATGCCGATCGCCTCCGTAAGGCAGTTCATCGAATTGGCGGTGTACATGCCTGAGCAGGAGCCGCAGCTCGGGCATGCGTTTTCGGTATAGTCCTTCACACCCGATTCATCCATCTTGCCCGCATGGTAGGCGCCCACTGCCTCGAACATATGGCTGAGGCACGTGCGTCTGCCGTCCTCAAGATGACCGGCAAGCATGGGTCCGCCCGAGCAAAAGATGGTGGGGATATTGAGCCTTGCCGCCGCCATCAGAAGTCCCGGCACGTTTTTGTCGCAGTTGGGGATCATCACCAGCCCGTCAAACTGATGTGCCATGACCATCGCCTCGGTGGAATCGGCAATGAGATCACGCGTGACAAGAGAATACTTCATACCCACGTGACCCATGGCAATGCCGTCACACACCGCAATGGCGGGAAACATGATGGGGGTGCCGCCTGCGGCGCGCACGCCTGCCTTTACGGCGTCGGCAATACGGTCAAGCGCCATGTGACCGGGCACGATCTCATTGTGCGAGGAAACGATACCGACGATGGGGCGCGAAAGCTCCTCGTCGGTAAGGCCAAGGGCGTAAAGCAAGCTTCTGTTGGGGGCGCGCTCCACACCCCGTTTGATCTGATCGGAATTCATAAAGGACCTCCGGAAATTTTGCAAAGTTTCATTCGCCGATGCTCCGCGGCATACGGCATCGCGGAGCATGGGCTGCGGATCGGTTACTTGGACGCGGTATCAAGGTCGCTGTCGTTCTTCCAGAGCATCTGCTCGCGAAGCTGCTTGCCCACGATCTCCATGGGGTGCTTTGCCAGCTGCTCGCGCTTGGAGTTGAAGAAGCAACGGCCGTTCTTGTTCTCGGCGATCCACTTGCCGGCAAAGGTGCCGTCCTGGATGTCGTTGAGAACCGCCTTCATGTTTGCCTTGGTCTGCTCATAGGGCAGCACGCGGGGACCCGACACGTACTCACCGTACTCGGCGGTGTCCGAGATCGAGTAGTTCATGGCAGCCACGCCGCCCTTGTTGATCAGGTCGATGATCAGCTTCATCTCATGGATGCACTCAAAATATGCGTTTTCGGGCTCGTAGCCTGCCTCGACAAGCGTCTCGAAGCCGCAGCGCATGAGGTCGACCACGCCGCCGCAGAGCACGGCCTGCTCGCCGAACAGGTCGGTCTCGGTCTCGTCGTGCATGGTGGTCTCCATGATGCCGGCGCGTGCGCCGCCGATGCCCGCAATGTAAGCGAGCGCGAGATCGTATGCCTTACCGGTGGCATTCTGCTCGACCGCCACGAGGCAGGGAACGCCCTTGCCTGCGGTGAACTGGCTTCTCACGGTGTGACCGGGGCCCTTGGGAGCTGCCATGAACACGTCGATATCGGCGGGAGGAACGATCTGCTTGTAGCGGATGTTGAAGCCGTGCGCAAAGGCGATCGCCTTGCCTGCGGTGAGGTTGGGAGCGATATCCTTCTTGTACATATCCGCCTGCGCCTCGTCGTTGATGAGGATCATGATGATGTCGGCTCTCTTGGTCGCCTCGGCAACCGTCATGACCTCAAAGCCGTCCTTCTCTGCAACGGGCCAGGACTTGCCGCCCTTGCGCAGACCGATGACGACCGAGCAGCCCGAATCGCGCAGATTGAGCGCGTGAGCGTGTCCCTGAGAGCCGTAGCCGATGACCGCAATGGTCTTGCCACTCAGTTTATTTAAATCACAGTCCTTTTCATAATACATTTTTGCCATAATCAAATTCTCCTTTTTCTTTGGTTTGATCCTTTATTGTTTCTTGTCCTCTTTCAAGGGCAACAACGCCTGTTCTGACCAGCTCCAAGATCCCGTACTCGGCAAGGATCTTTTCGATGGCATCGGTTTTTTGCTCGGCGCCGATCACCGACAGGGTGATCGAGCCGATCGCCACATCAATGATGTTGGCGCGGAAGATGTTCGCGATCTGAATGACCTCGTTGCGCGCGGCACTGTCCGGGGTACGCACCTTCAGCAGCACCAGCTCGCGGCGGATGGAGGTCTCGGGGGTCAGCAGCTTGACCGAATGGACGGGAAAGAGCTTGCGCAGCTGATTGGCAAGCAGGGCAACCTGTTCATCATCCGCGATGACCTCAATGGTGATACGGGAGATCGCGGGATTCTCCGTCGCGCCCACGGCAAGCGACTCGATGTTATAGCCCTTTCTCGAGAAAAGGCGGGAGATCTGGGAAAGCACGCCCGACTCGTTGTCCACGAGAATGGCAAGCGTTTGTCTTTTGATATCGTTGGTCATGCCGTGCCTCCTTTCAGCTCAGCAGGAAATCGGTGATATGAGAGCCGCCGCCAACCATGGGACGGACCTTTTCATCCATGTCGATGGCACAGTCGATCACGTAGCCGTGACCGCATGTCATCGCGTCCTTGATCGCCGCCTCCAGCTCCTCCACGTTCGACACGTGGGCGCCGTCAAGCCCGTAGGCTCTTGCCAGCTGCACGAAATCGGGTCCGCGCTCCGAGAGCGTGGTCTCGGAATACTTTTTGTCATAAATGAGGGTCTGCCACTGGCGCACCATACCGAGCGTCTTGTTGTTGAAGACGAAGGTGATGATGGGAACGTTGTAGTGCTGCTCTGTGCAAAGCTCGTTACAGTTCATGCGGAAGCTGCCGTCACCCGTGATGTGGATGACCGCCTTGTCGGGATTGCCGATCTTGGCACCGATGGCGGCGCCGAGGCCGAAGCCCATCGTGCCGAAGCCGCCCGAGGTCAGCAGCTGTCCGGGGTAGTCAAAGCGGAAGTGCTGGATCGCCCACATCTGGTGCTGACCGACGTCGGTGGCGACCACGGTGTTCTGCGGCAGAAGCTTGGCGATCGAGGAAAGGATCTGCTTGGGCGTCAGGGTATCGCCCCCCTCGTCGTACTCGGTCTCGGTCTTGTAGGAGAACACGTACTTCTTCCATTCGCTGTGGTCGGCAGGCTCAACGATCTCGTTCAGTGCGGCAAGCACGCGCTTGGCATCACCCACGATGTGGTGGTCGGTGCGCACGTTCTTGTTGATCTCGGCACGGTCGATATCGATCTGCACGATCTTTGCCTGCTTGGCAAAGGTCGTGGGGGAGAGCGCCACGCGGTCGGAAAAACGACAGCCCACGGCGATCAGCAGATCGCACGCGTCACACGCCATATTGGACGCCTGCGTGCCGTGCATGCCGATCATGCCCGTGGCAAGCGGATTTCTGCCGCAGATGCCGCCGCCGCCCATCAGCGTGATGGCAACGGGCGCATCGATCTTCTCGGCAAACTCGAGGAACTCCTTGTGCGCTCTGCCGCGCACCACACCGCCGCCGCAGATCAGGAGAGGCTTTTGTGCCTTTTTGATCATCTCGGCAAGCAGACGGATATCCTTGTCGTCGGGTGCGGGCGCCTTGAAATCGTGCGAGGAGCGACTCATCAGCGCGCCAAGCTTGCCGGAGGCATAGTGCTTGTCACGGGGCAGGGGCTCAAAATCGGCCTTCTCGCCCGTGACGTTCTTGAGAATATCGATCAGCACGGGACCGGGACGACCGCTGCCCGCAATGGCAAAGGCGGCGCGCACGGTATCGGCAAGCTTGGTCACGTCACTGACCAGATAGTTGCACTTGGTGATGGGCATGGTGATTCCCGTCAGATCGACCTCCTGGAAGGAATCCTTGCCGATGAGCGACTTGATCACGTTGCAGGAGATAAAGACCACGGGAGAGGAATCCATGTATGCCGTCGCAATACCCGTGGTAAGATTGGTGGCACCGGGCCCCGAGGTGGCAAAGCAAACACCCACCTTGCCCGTGCTTCTCGCATAGCCGTCTGCCGCATGCGAGGCACCCTGCTCGTGTGCCGTCAGCACGTGCTTGATCTTATCCTGATAGCGATAAAGCTCGTCATAGACATTCAAGATCGTTCCGCCCGGATAGCCGAATACGGTATCCACCTCTTGCTCGAGCAGACATTCCATCAGGATCTGCGCGCCCGTCATTTTCATATGTAATCCTCCTTCTGGGAAAATAAAAGCCCTACGCTCTGAAAGTTCAGACCGTAAGGCTTGCATTTTATGTCGAAACTTCTTTTCCGGTCGAGTTTTGATAAGGAATCCCCGTCATACACCCGTCCCGAAAGGCTCCTCCGATTTGCAAAGCAAGGCGCAACCTTCAGCACTATTCACATTCCTGCCCTTTACAATCACGGGTAGAATTAGAATAGCGCTTACAATGGCTATAATGACGTTTGTCAGCATGCAAGCCATAAGGCACCTCTTTGATCGGATCGAAATAATATGCCGCTATTATAGCACGCCCCCAACACACCTGTCAATACCCAAATGCAAATTTTTCGCATATTTTTAAAAAAACCCGAAAACCGCAAAGGCGTCGGGGATATTCCTCTCATTATAAGGGCAGCAAGCGAAAAAGCACCCCCGACACGCGGATAAAAAAACGTTTTTTGCAAAAAACTGCATAAATATAATAATGTAACAAGCCGATCGTCGGGCCTCTCTCTCCCGGGCGCCGAGTGCGAGGGCGCAGGGCATACAGGCACGGCTTTACCAAAAAAAGCGAAGACCCCGTGCGCACCTTGCCGTGTGTCGGTCAAAAAAATTGATTTTTTTTCAAAACGCTCTTGACTTTAGTGAAGTAAAGTGCTACTATGTGAAAGGATTACAAAAAAGGAGCGAACACAAGATGTTTGATCTGCACAACAAATCACTTGACCGACTGTTTCACGCCATACTGGATCTGGAATCCACCGAGGAGTGCTATCGCTTTTTTGAGGATCTTTGCACCGTTAAGGAGGTCCGCGATCTCGCACAGCGCCTGGACGTTGCCGTTCTTCTCTCGGAAAAGCGGAACTATCAGGACATCTCGGCAAGGACCGGTGCCAGCACCGCGACCATCAGCCGCGTCAACAAATGCCTGCTTTACGGCAAGGGCGGCTACGCCACCGCCAT
This sequence comes from Oscillospiraceae bacterium, assembly GCA_015063625.1. GTDB lineage: Bacteria > Bacillota > Clostridia > Oscillospirales > CAG-272 > Firm-07. The sequence goes on along the minus strand of SVTT01000009.1, from coordinate 26,342 downwards.
CAAAAAACTCAACGAGGAATCCAAATGATGAACAACACCTCTCTCCTGCGAAACGATGAAAGGGCAGTGCTTGCCCTGCGCGAGCTTTATCACACGCACGGCTACACCCCTTATAAAATGAATAAATTTGAGGAATACGATCTCTACGTCCGCAACAAGAGCTTTCTCGTGTCGGACCACGTGATCACCTTCACCGACACCAACGGCAAGCTGATGGCGATGAAGCCCGACGTGACGCTTTCCATCATCAAGAACGGTAAGGACGGCGACGCTCTGCAAAAGGTCTACTACCACGAAAACGTCTACCGCGTTTCGGGCAGGACCGGCGACTTCCGCGAGATCATGCAGGCGGGGCTCGAGTGCATCGGTGACGTGGACGGCTTCGCGGTATTTGAGGTGCTGACCCTTGCCGCCAAGAGCCTTCTGAAGATCTCGCCCGACTGCGTGCTCGACATCTCGCATCTCGGCATTCTCACAGCGGTGCTCGACACCCTCTCGGTGACGGGAGCGACCAGAGAGCAGCTGATCCGCTGCATCGGCGAAAAGAACACCCACGAGCTGGGTGCCATCTGCCTCGGTGCGGGCGTTGCCCCCGAGCGTACCGCGCTGCTTCAGACGCTGGTCAGCTCCTACGGCAAGCCCTCCACGGTGCTCCCCGCACTCGAAGGGCTGCTCGCAGGCACGGTCGACGCCGCGCTGCTTCGGGAGTTCTCCGCGCTGATCCACGCGCTGGAGCGCACCGAATGCGGCGACATCGTACGCATCGACTTCTCGGTCGTCAGCGATATGGGCTACTACAACGGCATCGTCTTTAAGGGCTTTGTTTCGGGTGTGCCCTCCGACATTCTCTCGGGCGGTCAGTACGACGGTCTGATGCGCAAGATGGGCAGAAGCGCGGGCGCCATCGGCTTTGCGGTCTACCTTGACCGTTTGGAGCGCCTGTCGGAGCAGGAGCGCTCCTATGACGTGGACGTCGCCCTGCTTTACGGGGAGGACGCAGACCCTGCCGCGCTTTACCGTGCCGCAGGGAACCTGATCGCACAGGGAAAGACAGTGACGGTCCTGCGTGAGCTGCCCGAGAAGCTGCGCTACCACACCTTGATGAAATTTGATGAAAAGGAGGGAAGGCTCTGTGAATAAGATGCTCAATGTCGCACTCCCCAAGGGGCGCCTTGGCGAAAAGGTATACGCCATGTTTGCCAAGGCAGGCTTTCCCTGTCCCTCAATCCTTGAGCCCAACCGCAAGCTGATCTTTGAAAACCCCGAGGCAGGGGTGCGTTACTTCTGGGTCAAGCCCTCTGACGTGCCGATCTACGTCGAGCGCGGTGTGGCAGACATCGGCGTAGCAGGCAAGGACATCCTGCTTGAGTACCGTCCCGACGTCTATGAGCTGCTTGACCTTGACATCGGCAAATGCCGCATGGCGGTCGCTGCACCGAAGGGCTTTTACGACGATCCGCGCCGCACCCTGCGCGTGGCAACCAAATTCTCCAATATCGCGAGGGGCTATTACGCCTCGCTCGGCAGAGATATCGACATCATTCACCTCAACGGCAGCATCGAGATCGCACCCATCATGGGACTTTCCGACGTGATCGTGGATATCGTGGAAACAGGCACCACCTTAAAGGAGAACGACCTTGAGGTCATCGCCACGGTGGTCCCCATCAGCGCCAGGCTGATCGCCAACAAGGCGAGCTTTAAATTCAAAAACGAGCAGATTGAGCAGATCGCAAAAAGCATTGCGACAGGTACGGAGGCAAAAGCATGATCAGAATACTCAAATACGGCGAGGTCGACAAGGAGCAGATCTTCGCCCGTGCCGTCCCCGAGGTCAACGTGACCGATATCGTTGCCGATATCATCGCCACCGTCAGACGCGAGGGGGACCGCGCACTGCTTTCCTATACAGAAAAATTCGACAAGGCGACCCTGACCTCTCTTGCTGTCAGCGACGAGGAAAAGAGAGAGGCGCTTGCCGCCGTCGAGCCCGAATTTCTTGCCGTGCTGGAGCGTGCGGCGGCAAACATCCGCCGCTTCCATGAGAAGCAGGTAAGAAGCGGCTTCATCCTCAACGAGGAAAACGGCATCGTGATGGGGCAAAAGGTCATCCCCATCGACCGCGCGGGGCTTTACGTACCGGGCGGCACGGCAGCATATCCCTCCACGGTGCTGATGGACGCCATTCCCGCCAAGATCGCGGGCTGCCGCGAGGTCGTGATGGTCACGCCCCCCGGCAAGGACGGCAAGCTGAATCCCGCCATTCTCGCCGCCGCACACGTGGCAGGCGTGGATCGCATCTTCAAGGTGGGGGGCGCACAGGCGATCGCCGCGCTCGCCTTTGGCACCGAGAGCATCCCGCGCGTGGATAAGATCGTAGGACCCGGAAACGCCTTCGTTGCCGAGGCAAAGAAGCAGGTTTTCGGTACCGTTTCCATCGATATGATCGCAGGGCCCAGTGAGATCCTGGTGGTTGCCGACGCCACGGCAGACCCCGTCTTCGTGGCAGCGGACCTTCTCTCGCAGGCAGAGCACGACAGGCTGGCGAGCGCCGTGCTGATCACCGACTCCAAGGCGCTGGCAGAAGCGGTGAGGGATGAGATCGAAAGACAGCTTTGCACCCTCCCCCGCGCAGAGATCGCACGGGCATCGATCGACAGCAACGGCAAGATCATCGTCGCAAAGGATCTTGACGCCGCCATCGAGGTGGCAAACGCCCTCGCGCCCGAGCATCTGGAGCTTTGCGTGGACAATCCCTTTGATCTGCTCGGCAGCATCCGCCACGCCGGCTCGATCTTTATGGGCAAATACTGTCCGGAGGCCCTGGGCGACTATCTTGCCGGCGCCAATCACACCCTCCCCACGGGCGGAACGGCACGCTTCTCAAGCCCCCTGTCGGTCGACGATTTCGTCAAAAAGACCCAGTATACCTATTACAGCAAGGATGCGCTCCGTGCGGTCGCCGACGACGTAGCGCGCTTTGCCAAGCGAGAGGGGCTTTGCGCACACGCAAGAAGCGCCACCGTCCGATTTGAGAACGAGGCAAAAAAATGAGCAGATTTTTCAGCAAAAGCCATGCGGCACTCACGCCCTACACCCCGGGCGAGCAGCCGCGCAACATGAAATACATCAAGCTGAACACCAACGAGTCCCCCTTCCCCCCCTCTCCTCTTGCCGTGAGGATGGCAAGCGAGGCGGCAAAGCGACTTCAGCTTTATCCCGATCCCACCCTCCTTGAGCTGCGTGAGGCACTGGCGGCACGCTACGGGGTCCTGCCCGATGAGGTGATCCTCGCGAACGGCTCGGACGAGGTGCTCTACTTCGCCTTTATGGCATTTTGCGACGACGCACACCCCGCCGCCTTCCCCGACATCACCTACGGCTTTTACAGCGTGTTTGCCACGCTCTGTCGCGTGCCCTTCAGGGAGATCCCACTCCGCGAGGACTTCACCGTTGACCCCGCCGACTATATCGGGACGGGCGATACTCTCTTTCTCGCCAACCCCAACGCGCCCACGGGTCTTACACTCTCTCTTCGGCAGATCGAGGAGATCCTCAGAAGCAACCCCGACCGCGTGGTGGTGGTGGACGAGGCTTACGTCGACTTCGGCGGCGAGAGCGCCGTTTCGCTCATTCACCGATATGACAACCTGCTGGTGACGGGAACCTTCTCGAAATCCCGTTCGATGGCGGGCGCTCGGCTTGGCTTCGGCATCGCCTCAAGCGAGCTGATCCGCGACCTTGACACGCTCCGCTATTCCACCAACCCCTACAACGTCAACCGCATGAGTGCGGCGGCAGGGCTCGGTGTCCTCGCCGACGAGGCGTACACGCACAAAAACTGTCAAACGGTGATCGAAAACCGTGCATACACGGCAAAAAGGCTGGCTGAGCTCGGCTTTCTGATGACCGATTCGAGAGCCAACTTCCTTTTTGTGAAGCACCCCGACATCGCGGGGAAGACCGTCTATACGGCACTCAAGGAGCGCGGCATTCTCGTGCGCCATTTTGACCGCGATCCCATCCGTGATTACAACCGCATCACGGTAGGCACGCGCGAGGAGATGGACGCACTGATCAACACACTTTCCGAAATCGTGAGGGAACAAACATGAACACTGCAACCGTAAACAGAAAAACCGCCGAAACCGATATTGCGCTGACCCTTGCAAAGGGCGGGGGCAGCATCCAAGTGGACACCGGATGCGGCTTTCTTGACCATATGCTGACCCTCTTTGCACGCCACGGCGGCTTTGACCTCGCGCTGACGTGCAAGGGCGACACTTATGTCGACGACCACCACACGGCAGAGGACATCGGCATCTGTCTTGGACTTGCCGTGGCAGAGCTTGCGGGCGACAAGAAGGGGCTTTGCCGCTACGGCAGTATGATCCTGCCGATGGACGAGGCGCTGATCCTCTCTGCCGTCGATCTCTCGGGAAGAGGGATGTTCGTCGGCGATCTCTCGATCCCGACCGAGAAGGTCGGCAGCTTTGACACTGAGCTGGTCGCCGAATTCTTTACCGCCTTTGCCCGTTCGGGTGCACTGACCCTGCACATCAGGCAGCTTTCCGGCAGCAATTCGCATCACATCATCGAGGGCGCCTTCAAATCGGTCGCACACAGCCTCTCCGCGGCGCTCTCGGAAAACGCCGCACTGGGCGGCGCGGTCCTCTCCACGAAAGGAGTGCTCTGATGCTCTCGGTCGCCATCATTGATTACGGTGTGGGCAACCTCTTTTCTCTGAAAAGCTCGCTTGCCGCCATCGGCGTTACAGCAAGGGTGACCGCCGACGAGCGCGAGATCGCCGCCGCGGACCGCATCATCCTGCCCGGCGTGGGCGCCTTCGGTGACGCCGCCGCTAAGCTGCGCGACAGCGGTCTTGCCGAGGTCGTGAAGCGCGAGGCGGCAGCAGGCAAGCCCATCCTCGGCATTTGCCTTGGCATGCAGCTTCTGTTTGAAAAAAGCTTTGAGTACGGCGAGCACGAGGGTCTTGGGCTGATCAAGGGAGAGATCCGTCCCATCGCCGACGTCATCGACAAGGGTCTGAAAATTCCTCATATCGGCTGGAATGCACTGCATTTCGGCGAAAAAAAGCACCCTCTTTTCCGTTATCTCAAGGAGGGGGACTGCGTTTACTTTGTCCACTCCTATTACGCCACACGGTGCAAGGATTCCGTCATCGCCACCGCCGAATACAGCGCCGAGCTGACCGCCGCCGTGGCAAGCGGAAACGTGTGCGGCTGTCAGTTCCATCCCGAAAAAAGCGGCAACGCGGGGCTTTCGATCCTGCGTGCCTTCTGCGAAGGTGAGGTGGCGACATGCTGATCTTTCCCGCCATTGACCTGTTTGAGGGCAAGGCAGTGCGGCTTTTGAAGGGCGATTACGCCCAAATGACGGTTTACAACGAAGATCCCCTTGCCGTGGCAAAGGATTTTTGTCGCGCGGGTGCCACGCATATCCACCTCGTCGATCTTGAGGGTGCACGCTCGGGTGAAACCCCGAATTTAGATACCGTATGCCGTATTAAGCGCGAATGCGGACTGTTTTGCGAGATCGGCGGCGGCGTGCGCAGCATGGCGGTGGTGGACCGCTACATGGAGGCGGGGCTTGACCGCGTCATTCTCGGCACCGCCGCCGTCAGCGACCCCGATTTTCTTGCCGATGCCGTCGGCAGGTACGGTGAGCGCATTGCCGTGGGCGTCGATATCAAAAACGGAGAGGTCGCCGTGAAGGGCTGGACCGAATCCTCGGGCGTTGACGCCTTCTCCTTCTGCCGTCGTATGCAGGAGATGGGCGTGCGCACCATCATCTCCACCGATATCTCGCGCGACGGTGCCATGCAGGGCGCCAACCACGCGCTCTACGAGCGCCTTTCACGCGAGCTTTGCGTGCAGATCGTGGCGTCGGGCGGCGTTTCCTCCATCGAGGACGTCAAGCGGCTTGCCGCCATCAACCTTTACGGCGCCATCATCGGAAAGGCATATTACACGGGCGCCGTCTGTTTAAAAGAAGCGATCGAGGTGGCAACATGATTACAAAGCGCATCATCCCTTGCCTTGACGTCAAGGACGGCAGGGTTGTCAAGGGAGTCAATTTTGAGGGGCTCTCGGACGTATCCTCTCCCGTGGAGCTGGCACGCTATTACAGCGAAAACGGTGCCGACGAGCTGGTGTTTTACGACATCACCGCATCGGTGGAAAAGCGCGCACTCTTTACCGACATCCTGCGCGAGGTGGCAAGCACCATCTTCATTCCCCTGACGGTGGGAGGCGGCATCAACACACTGGAGGATTTTGACCGCGTTCTTAAATGCGGCGCCGACAAGGTGAGCGTCAACTCGGGCGCCATCAGAAATCCCGCGCTCATCTCCGCCGCCGCCGAGCGCTACGGCGATCAGTGCGTGGTTCTCTCGGTCGACGTCAAGCGCGTGGACGGCGTGTTCCGCGTCTTTGCCAAGGGCGGCCGCGAAAACACGGGCATGGAGGCGATCTCCTGGATCCGCCGCTGTGTCGAGGCAGGTGCGGGTGAGGTGGTGGTCAACTCCATCGACACCGACGGCGTGAAGGGTGGCTTTGACCTCCCGCTGCTCCGAGAGGTCTGCGACGCCGTATCCGTACCCGTGATCGCCTCGGGCGGCGCGGGCTCAGCCAATGATTTCATTAAGCTTTTCCACACCATTCCGCAGGTCGATGCGGGGCTTGCCGCCTCCATCTTCCACTTCGGAGAGGTGAGGATCAAGGATCTCAAGCAACAAATGGCGGCGGAAAGCATCCCCGTTCGCCTTTAAGAAAGGATCGGAAAGGACTGTTATGATCGATCAAAGCAATCTCAATTTCAGCATTGACGAGCTCAAATTTGACGAAAAAGGGCTGATCCCCGCCATCGTGGTCAATGCCATCAGCAAAAAAGTGCTCACCCTTGCCTACATGAGCAGGGAGAGCCTGCAGATCTCTCTTGAAAAGGAGCTGACCTGCTTCTTCAGCCGTTCAAGGCAAACGCTCTGGCTCAAGGGCGAGCACAGCGGCAATATCCAGCACATCGTTTCGATCACTGCCGACTGCGATAAGGACGCACTGGTGGTGATGGTCGAGCCCGAGGGCCCCGCCTGCCACCTCGGCAACGAATCCTGCTTCTCCTTCCCTCTTTGCGAGAGCGAGGAGCGCCATGAGTTCTCGCTCGAGGGACTGATGGAGATGCTGAAGGGCAGAAAAACCGAGAAAAAGGAGGGCTCGTATACCACCTATCTCTTTGAAAAGGGTCTTGACAAGATCCTGAAGAAGGTGGGCGAGGAGTGCACCGAGGTCATCATTGCCGCCAAGGCACAGGACAAGGCGGAAACCGTTTACGAAATCGCCGATCTTGCCTATCACGTGATGGTGCTGATGGTCGAGGCGGGCATTTCGCTTGAGGATCTTCACCGCGAGCTTGCCTCCCGCCATGTGATCGATCACAAGGTCAAGCAAGAAAAAATGACGAAATAAGGGGCGGCATATCGGGTGACACCGAAAAAGCCCACGGGTATTCTCTTAAGACAGCAAAAACACCTCAGTGACTGCACACACGGTCATTGAGGTGTTTTTTACAATAGGGGCTGATTCATTTAGCGCCGAACAAAAACACACAAAGAGGAAACTGAAAAATGAAGCCGCTTTATCTGTCAAAAATGGCAGAAAAGGCGGCTTTTTAGGTAGAAATTCTTGCGAATTTCAATTTAAATGTGTGTTTTTTAGGTGCGCTCTTGGCACTCGACGTATTTGTATACGCCTAACGTGCCAAGATCACACCTTCTGCATCTAAATGACGTAGCCCCAAGTCTTGATCATTCTGCAATGATAAAGGGAGCAAGCGCGGCGAACAGCTCATCGGTATCGTCGGAATGGGCGGTCAGCGAAATGGGAGAGAGAAGATCCAGGCTGAAGATGCCCATGATGGATTTACCGTCAACGATGTATCTGCCCGATTGCAGATCGATATCGATGTCGGTTTTGGAAACGATGTTGACAAAGTCACGCACATCGGCAATGGTCGAAAGACGAATTTTCACATTCTTCATAGCAGTTCTCCTTTTTGACAGCGCGGCAAGCCGCACCTCCGAAATTTCGGGCATACCCCGATCCGCTTTCATTATAGCCCAATCGCCTCTCTTTGTCAAGAAAAAAACGCGCTCCCGAATGCACAAAAAATCGCGCTGCCACTTGACTTTTTATGTGAAGAAGTGTATAATAGTATACTGTATACAAAGATTTATTTCATTCTGTTGTATATAGAAATTTCAAAAAGGAGGTTATTTACGCATGAATATCGGACTTGCAATCGGTCTGATCGCCGCCGCGCTCGTGCTTGGTGCTGCGCTCGGATTTCTGGTTCGTCGCACGCTGGCAGAGAAAAAGATCGGCTCAGCCGAAAAGGAAGCCGCCCGCATTCTTGCCGACTGCGCACAGCAGGCCGAGGCACTGAAAAAGGAAAAGCTGCTTGAAGCGAAGGAAGAGATCCTGCAAAAGCGCAACGAATCCGAAGCAGAGCTGAAGGAGCGCCGCGTGGAGATCACGCGTATGGAGCGCCGTCTTTCCCAAAAGGAAGAAAATCTCGATCAGAAATCCGAAGCTCTGGAGCGCAAAAACGAGAAGCTGGACCAAAAGCTTCAGGAAAACGACGCGCTGCGCGGCGAGATCGAGGAAACGCTCAAGCAGCACAAGCGTGTGCTGGAGGATCTGGCAGGACTCACTGCCGAGGAAGCCAAGGAAGAGCTGATCGAGCGCGTGGAGGGCGAGGCAAAGCATGAGCTGGCGCAACGCCTTGACGAGCTGGAGGCACAGTTCAAGGACGAGGCAGAGCAGAAGGCACGCAACATTCTCTCGCTTGCCATTCAACGCTGCGCAACCGATCACGTTGCCGAGGCAACCATCTCGGTGGTGCAGATCCCGAGCGAGGAAATGAAGGGGCGCATCATCGGCAGAGAGGGTCGCAACATCCAAAAGCTTGAAACCCTGACGGGCGTGGAGCTCATCATTGACGACACCCCCGAGGCAATCACGCTTTCGGGCTTTGATCCCGTACGCCGCGAGGTCGCTCGCCTGACGCTGGAGCGTCTGATCTCTGACGGCCGCATCCATCCCGCACGCATCGAGGAAACGGTGGAGAAATGCCGCCGCGAGGTCGAGGCAGTGGTCAAGCAAGCGGGTGAGCGTGCCACCTACGAGGTGGGCATCCCCAATCTGCATCCCGAGCTTGTCAAGCTGCTCGGTCGCCTGCGCTACCGCACCAGCTACGGTCAGAACGTGCTCAAGCACTCCATCGAGGTCGCCTTCCTTGCCGGCATTATGGCAGAGGAGCTCGGTGTGGATGCCGCCGCCGCCAAGCGCGCGGGACTTTTGCACGACATCGGCAAGGCGTTCCCCCATGACGTGGAGGGCACGCACATCGAGCTTGGTGTGAACGTTGCACGCAAGTACAAGGAAAGCCGCGAGGTGGTTCACGCCATCGAGGCACACCACAACGACGTGGAGCCCCAGACCGTGATCGCCATTCTGGTACAGGCAGCGGATGCCATTTCCGCTTCCAGACCCGGTGCACGGCGCGAGGATCTTGAAAACTACATCAAGCGTCTTGAAAAGCTTGAGGACATCGCAAAGGGCTTTGAGGGCGTTGACAAGGCATTTGCCATTCAGGCGGGCCGCGAGCTGCGCGTCATGGTGAAGCCCGAGGACGTCACCGACGAGGGCATGAAACTGATCGCCCGTGAAATGGCGAAGAAGATCCAGGACGAGGTCAAGTACCCCGGCCAGATCAAGGTCAATCTGATCCGCGAGAGCCGCGCCGTGGATTATGCAAAATAAGCGGTGATCATTCCCGAGCATCGGGTTTCTCATAGATATTTATAGAGTTTTGTTGCGAGTATTGCGCGCCGCGCTGTAAATATTGAGAAGAGGGGCTGACCGCACGGCTATGCCGTGTGGGCAGCCCCTTTGTCTATATAAAATAGGCTTTGACAAATCAGTGAAACTATGGTATACTATATTGATAGATTGTTATAATGGCAAAAAGGAGGTGTGGGCACATGGTGACCGTATGCGGCATTGAGCAGGGCAGCAGGGCCGAGCGCGCGGGCGTGCGCGCAGGCGACGTATTGCTCGCCATCAACCAAAACGGCATTGACGATGTGCTCGACTATCGCTTTTATCTTGCCGAGCGCACGGTGACGCTCTCGCTTCTGCGCGACGGCGCACCGCTTGAGATCACTGTCAAAAAAGGGGTCTACGATGACATCGGCCTCGTGTTTGAAACACCTCTGATGGACAAAAAGCAGTGCTGTGCCAACCGCTGCATCTTCTGCTTTATCGACCAGCTGCCAAAAGGGCTCAGACCCTCTCTTTATTTCAAGGATGACGATGCACGCCTTTCCTTTCTGCACGGCAACTACGTCACGCTGACCAACCTGAGGGACAAGGACATCGACCGCATCATCAAGATGCACATTTCTCCCGTCAACGTATCGGTGCACACCACCAACCCCGAGCTGCGCTGCGAGATGATGCAAAACAAGCGCGCGGGCAAGGTGCTTGACTACCTCGGCAGGCTTGCCGAGGCAGGTATCCGCCTTTGCGGTCAGATCGTGCTTTGTCGTGGCATCAACGACGGCAAGGAGCTGGAGCGCTCGCTTGAGGATCTGATGACTCTGTACCCCGCCATGTCCAGCGTTTCGGTGGTGCCCGCGGGTCTGACGCGCTACCGCGAGGGGCTTTTCCCCCTCACGCCCTTCACGCGCGAGGAATGCCGCGAGATCATCGCTACGGTCAACGCCTTCGGTGACCGTGCCGAGCTGCAGCACGGCAGCCGCATCTTCTGCTGTGCCGACGAGCTTTACCTCAAGGCAGAACTCCCCCTGCCCGACGAGGCGTACTACGGGGACTACGAGCAGATCGAAAACGGCGTGGGCATGCTGCGCTCACTGATGGCGGAATTCGGCGACGAGCTTGATTTTCTCGGCGACCTGCTCCCCGAGGGGACAGCCCTCTCCCGTCGCGTGAGCATCGCCACGGGTCGGGCAGCCGCCCCCACACTGCGCGCACTCGCAGGAGCGCTGACCCGACGCGTTCCGGGTCTTTCGGTGACGGTATATGAGATCGAAAACAGATTTTTCGGCAAGGAGATCACCGTAGCGGGACTGCTGACGGGCAAGGATATGGCAGAGCAGCTGGCAGACAAGCACCTCGGTGACGAGCTGCTGATCCCCGCAAGCACCCTGCGCGCCGAAGGAGATCTCTTTCTCTGCGGCATGACACCGAGGCAGCTTTCCGATAGCCTTGGCGTGACCGTAACGCCTGTCCCGAGCGATGGCGCGGCGCTGCTCCGTGCAATGCTCGGCAGCAAATGTGAATGAAAACGAGGTAAACTATGGCAAAACCGATTGTAGCGATCGTTGGCAGACCCAACGTCGGCAAAAGTACCTTTTTCAACAAGCTGATCGGCGAGCGCCGTTCGATCGTGGAGGACACGCCCGGTGTCACGCGTGACCGCATCTACGGGGAGGCGGAGTGGTGCGGCAGGCATCTCACGCTCATCGACACAGGCGGCATTGAGCCGAAGACCGACGATCTCATCCTCGCAAAGATGAAATTCCAGGCAGAGGTCGCCATCGAAAACGCCGACGCCATCATCTTCCTTTGCGACGTGCGCACGGGGCTGACCGCCGCCGACCGCGACGTTGCCGTGATGCTCAAAAAAAGCGGCAAGCCCATCCTGCCCGTCATCAACAAGTGCGACAGCGTAGGGGCACTCCCCTTTGAGTTTTACGAGTTCTACGAGCTCGGCTTTGACAGGGATCCCATTGCCGTTTCCTCAGTGCACGGCAGCGGCACAGGGGACGTGCTTGACGAGCTGCTGAAGCTCCTGCCCGAGGAAAACTTCGAGGAAGAGGAGGATGACAGCATCAAGGTTGCGGTCATCGGAAAGCCGAATGCCGGCAAATCCTCGATCATCAACCGCTTTGTGGGCAGCGAGCGCCTGATCGTATCCAACATCCCCGGCACCACGCGCGACGCCGTCGATACCACCATCGAAAACGAATACGGCAAATTCACCTTCATCGACACCGCGGGCATCCGCCGCCAATCCAAGATCAACGACAAGATCGAAAAATACAGCGTTCTGCGTGCCCACATGGCAGTGGAGCGTGCCGACGTCTGCCTTATTATGGTCGATGCCAACGAGGGCGTGACCGAGCAGGATGAGCGCATTGCGGGCATCGCGCACGAGGCAGGCAAGGCGTCCATCATTCTTGTGAACAAATGGGATACCATTGAAAAGGACAACAGCACCGTCAACACCTATACCAAGGACGTTTACGAGTCACTCTCCTATATGCAATACGCCCCCCTGATCTTCGTTTCGGCAAAGACGGGACAGCGCATTCCCAACATCTTTGAGCACATTCTTTACGTCTATAACCAGACCAAGATGCGCGTGGCGACCGGCATGCTCAACGACGTTCTCAACGACGCCACCAACCGCGTTCAGCCCCCCTCGGATAAGGGCAAGCGCCTGAAGATCTACTATATGACGCAGATCTCCGTCGCGCCCCCGACCTTCGTGCTGTTCTGCAATAACGTAGAGCTTTTCCACTTCTCCTATCAGCGCTATATTGAAAACTGTCTGCGCCAGACCTTCGGCTTCAAGGGAACTCCCATCCGCCTGATCATCCGTCAGAAGGGTGACGAGGCGTAAGTCGGGTACGGCAGACCATTTTTGAGGTAATTATGTTTGTAGATCACGTTCGCATTTACGTCAAGGCGGGGGACGGCGGCAACGGTGCCGTCGCCTTCCACCGCGAAAAATACGTATCGCACGGCGGCCCCGACGGTGGGGACGGCGGTCACGGAGGCAACATCGTCTTCCGCGTGGACGAGGGCTCCAACACCCTGCTTGCCTTCCGCTATAAGCACAAATTCGTTGCACAGAACGGCAGCAACGGCAAGGGCGACAAGTTTCACGGTGCGACGGCACCCGACCTTGTGATCAGCGTTCCCCCGGGGACCCTGCTGCGCGACAGCACCTCGGGCAGGATCATTCACGATATGACCGAGAACGACGGTGCCGATTATATCTGCTGTCGCGGCGGCAGAGGAGGCTGGGGAAACCGTCACTTTGCCACCCCCACAAGGCAGATGCCCATGTTTGCGAAAAACGGAACCAAGGGTGAGGAGCGAGAGCTGATCCTTGAGCTGAAGATGCTTGCCGACGTGGGACTCGTAGGCATGCCCAGTGTCGGAAAATCCTCCATCCTCGCCCGCATCAGCTCGGCAAGACCCAAGATCGCAGCCTATCACTTCACCACCCTTTCCCCCAATCTCGGCGTCGTGTCGGTGGGAGGAGAGCGAGGCTTCGTCGCCGCCGACATTCCGGGACTCATCGAGGGTGCTGCCGACGGCGCAGGACTCGGGCACGCCTTTTTGCGGCACGTGGATCGCTGCCGCCTGCTCCTGCACGTCGTTGACGTGGCACGCACCGAGGGGCGCGACCCCATTGAAGACATCCTTGCCATCAACAGTGAGCTTGAAAAATACAGCGCCTCGCTTGCCGCAAGACCCCAGATCATCGTTGCCAACAAGGCAGACGCCCTTGACGGGGAGCTGACCGATATTCCCGCCTTCGAGGCATTCGTCAAGGAAAACGGCTGGGAGCTCTTTTACGTCAGTGCCGCCACGGGCAAGGGACTTTCCGAGCTGGTTGCCCGCGTGAGCGAGCGACTGCGCGATCTGCCTCCCCTCACGGTCTTTGAAAGCGAGATCGCCGAGGAGGAGGCGGTTGGCGGCGTGGTGGAAACCACGGTGCGCCGTGAGAACAACACCTTCTACGTCGAGGGCGACTGGCTTTACAATCTGATGGGTCGCACCAACTTTGACAACTACGAGTCACTTTCCTATTTCCAGCGCTCCCTCATCAAGAACGGCGTGATCGCACTGCTGGAGGAGAAGGGGTGCATGGAGGGTCATACCGTCAACATTTACGATTTTGAATTTGAATTTATCAAATAAAGGGAGGATTTTTTATGAACATCTGGCATGACATGGATCCCTCGCAGATCAAGCCAAAGGACTTCAGTGCCGTCATCGAGATCTCCAAGGACAGCCAATGCAAGTACGAGCTTGACAAGTACACAGGGCTTTTGCGCCTCGACCGCGTGCTTTACACCGCCACGCACTATCCTGCCAACTACGGCTTCATCCCCCGCACCTACGCCGACGACGGCGACCCGCTTGACGTGCTGGTGCTCTGCGCCAGACCCATCCAGCCCCTGACGCTCATCCGCGTCTACCCCATCGGCGTGATGCGCATGATGGACGACGGACACGTCGACGACAAGATCATCGCCATTCCGTTCTCGGATCCTACTTACAATAACATCCGTTCGATCGACGAGATGCCCGCACATATTTTTGACGAGATCATGCACTTCTTCACAGTCTACAAGCAGCTTGAGAACAAGCAGACCGCCGTAAAGACCCTTTATGACCGTGAGGAGGCAGAGCGCATCGTGGGCGAGTGCATTGCCGCTTACAACGAAAAATTCGGCAAGCGGACATGACCTCGGGGACAAGAGAGCCCTCGCAGCACGCCCGATATGATCCAAACCGGTAGGGGTCGGCGCCTTCGACGACCCGTTTGTGGGCGTCCTCGCGGCAGGTTCTGGTATGATCAACCCGGTAGGGGTCGGCGCCTTCGACGACCCGTTTTTCGGCGCCCTCGCGGCTCGTTCATGGGTGTCGCCTGATTGTTACGGGCTGTCGTGGGCGCCAGCCCCTACCATGTATGATGTGACTTGGGCATCGGTCAACCGAACCAAGATGCCGCCTGTTTGTTACGGGCTGTCGTGGGCGCCGACCCCTACCATGTATGATGCAATTGGAGCATGCCTCCCTCCTGTCCCCGGGACAAGAGAACAAAAGGAGCAGGCAGAAGGTGAAGAGATCACCCTCTGCCTGCTCTTTTTAAATGAACGTTCTTTCGTGTGCCTCAAGCGGTCTGATCGAAAAATCAACCCCGTCATAGAGGATATAGGAGGGCGCGGTGCCCCCCTTTGGCATGGAGATCGAGCCGGGATTGAAGCAGGGCTGACCGCCCCGACAGCGGGTCACGCCTGCCACGTGGGTGTGCCCGTGAATAAGGACGTCGTGCTCCTGCAGGGGTGGCGGTGCCTCCTCGTGATAGCGATGCCCGTGCGTCAGATAGGCAAGTCCGCCTCCTGCAAGGGGTAGGATCGCGTAATCCGCAAGGATGGGAAAGTCAAGCACCATCTGATCCACCTCGGTGTCGCAATTGCCCCTGACCGCCAAAATTTTGTCAGCAAGGCGATTTAAAAGTGCGATCACCCCCTTGGGATCATACGCGCTTGGCAGATCGTTGCGCGGCCCGTGATAAAGAAGATCCCCCAGCAGCACAAGGCGGTCGGCTCCCTCTCCTTCAAACGCGGCGCGCAGTGCCTTGGCGGCGTTCAGATCGCCGTGCAGATCCGATGCAATCAAAAATTTCATATAACTCCTTTAAGTCCTTTAAAAGCGGGGTCCGCGACTGTGAGTCGCGCACCCCGCGCTTTTTATTGCTGTTCGTGATGTTCCTTTTCGTCCTCTGCCTTCTCGGAAGGGAGGATGGTATCGGTCAGCTTGGCAGTGCTCTGACGCTCGATATCCTCTGTCTTCATGACGTGCTTATGCTCGATGGGCTTCCATTCCACGCGCGAGAAGAGGGCGCTGATGGAGATGGGCAGATAGGAGAGCATAAAGATCGGGAAGGTAAAGAGCAGAAGGATCGCCTTAAGCTTATTGCAGTGGATGTGCCGCCACTCGGTGATCAGTGCCGCCGCGCCGAAGAAGAGGAGCACACCGTAGCCAAAGCCCACGAATGCGCCAAGACAGCGAAGCAGTGTCATGGAGAAGCTGCCGAACACGATCAGGTTGGCGATCAGCAGTCCCGTGATGGAAACCAGCTGCACCGTGGAGAGCATAAAGGCAGGCATGATGTTCATTGCCATGTCATAGCAGGACCAGTAAAAGCGCACGGCGTTTTTGAGAAGCGCTTTTCCGTAATGACGAAAGACCTGGAAGAAGCCCTTTGCCCAGCGCTTGCGCTGACGCCAGGATTGGCGGAAGGTCTCGGGCTGCTCGTCAAAGAGCTCGGCACCGTGGCAATAGCCCACGTGCTCGCCGTGCAAAACACAGTCGATGGTAAATTCAATATCCTCAGTCAGCAAGAAGTGCTTCCAGCCACCGTTGCGCTCAATGATCGCGGCATCCACAAGGAAGCCCGTGCCCGAGATTGCGGCACTGGTACGGAGCAGCGAACGGGGATTGTTGAGGTGACGGGATTCACG
This sequence comes from Oscillospiraceae bacterium, assembly GCA_015063625.1. Taxonomy (GTDB): domain Bacteria; phylum Bacillota; class Clostridia; order Oscillospirales; family CAG-272; genus Firm-07. The sequence goes on along the minus strand of SVTT01000009.1, from coordinate 9,973 downwards.
CATGAACCACAGGGCATAGCCCGCGCTGACCCAGTTGGCGCCGTAGTTCTTCGAATTGCGGTAGGAGGTCAGAACCTTGTTGCCCGCACAGTACGCCTTGTCCATTTCTTCTATGTAGTTGGCACGGAGCACGTTGTCGGCATCAAAGACCATATAGGCATCGTAGGTGCGAATACCCACGTCATCGGCAATGCGATTGAACAGGAACTGCAGCGCATAGCCCTTGCCCACCTTTTCCTTATTCTGTCGCTCATAGACCCGTGCACCCAGCGCGCGCGCCACCTCTGCGGTCTTGTCGGTGCAGTTGTCTGCCACCACGTAGACATCGATACGATCAGCAGGGTAGGTCTGCCCCGCAATACTCTTGAGCAGCTCGGGCAGAACCTTTTCCTCGTTGCGCGCGGCAATGATGGCAGCATAACGCTTGGTCTGATCGGTCACGGGGTAAGAGCGCGGCTTTTTGACCAATGCCACGAAGAGATAGAAAAATTGGTAAAGATAAAACAGCGTAAACAGTGCGCCCACCACAAGACTGATATAAAAACCGATCGTTTCCAGAATGGTGGGGTCCCCCGCGGGGATCAACACATGTCGAAAGAATTGAAGTATCTTATTCATTGTCCTCGTTTCGCGCAAACGGCGCCTTTCTGAATTTCATGCGTGATGCTCTTTTTTCGGGCAGATCACCAGCCGCATCGTTCCCCAAACCAGAAGGAAGGGGCCGAACGCCTGCACGATCCACATAAATGGGGAAAAAAATACACCGAGCACATGGTATAAAAGCGTAATTGGGGTTCCGGGGAAATCCTTTGAGATAAACATCAGGTTCGCCACGGCGGTGCCGCTGACACGGTCATAGACCGTATTGAACACCAGCGCCAGGGCACAGGTGACGCTGACTAAGATCACACAGTACCAAATATCCCGCAGCACAGGGCGATAAACACGCCGAAGGAGCAGCAGCAGGGCAAGATAGACCATCAAGCCGTGAAGCACAAAGCTGTGGAGCGAGATCAGGTGGAGTGCAGGGTATCGGGGCAACGAGGTGGTCGGCATGATCAGAAATACGATGCCTCCCACAAGACTGCCCGTTGCGACAAAGCAATCCCCCATGCGTTGCAGAACCCCCCTTCCGACAGAGGAAAGAAGCCCTGCATAGAGGATCAAGCTGCAGTAATAAAGAGGAATGAAGTCGTTGGGGTTTTGCGATTTGGTTTTGAAGAGAACGAACAGGATCTTCACGATCTCCAGCAGCCACAGGCTCGCGGTGACGGCACGCACCGTGCGTCGAACACCGCGCTCGGTCATGTGACGAGAGGCATAAAGCCCCACGGCGATCAGCAGTACCGTGAAGGTCAACAGCAGCGCGTGCGAAAGAGTGAAAAGACCCGCCGGTTCGTATTGATAAGGGTCTGCAAGGAACACGGCTTGCCCCCTCCTTTCGGTTTATTCGCCGTCCTTCTCCTCAAAGTTGATCCGTTCCTGCTCGATCACGAGGGGGCGCTTCATCAGCTTGGAGCGAAGCGTGAGCACGTACTCGCCGAGAATGCCCACCGCGACCAGCTGGAGCGAGGCAAGAAGGGTCATAATGGGCACAAGCCACCAGAAGCCCGGCTCAAAGATGCCAAGCAGCTTCAGAACCAGCATTGCCGCCCCGCCGAGGAAGGACGCCCCGCCAAGGAAACAGCCAAGCCCCGTGAAAAAGCGGATGGGCGTTTTGGTATAGGTGGTAAAGCTGAGCATTGCCGCATCGTACAGCGTCTTGTAATTGTTGTGCGTCTTTCCGGCGCGGCGCTTTGCCTGCTCGTAAGGGATCTCAACCCTGCCAAAGCCGATCTCGGCGATGATGCCGCGAATGAATGGCGAGGGGTCATCCAGTCCGCGCAGGACCTCGACAAAGGATCGGTCGTAAAGACCAAAGCCCGTAAAATGCTCGATCTGCTCGACCGTCGACATTTTGCGGATCATCTTATAGTAGCAGGTGCGAAGGAAGCGAACCAGCTTGTTCTCCTTACTGGTGGTCTTGATCGCACAGACGATCTTGTAGCCCTCCTCCCACTTGGCAACCAGCCTGGGGATCATCTCGATGGGATCCTGAAAGTCGGCGCACACGGGGATGGTGCAGTCACCCTTGGTCTGGCAGATGCCGTGATAGGGCGAATTGAACTGCCCAAAGTTGCGCGCATTGAAAATGGCGCGCACACGCGGATTCTCGGCACAAAGGGCGCGCAGCTTCTCGCGCGTGGTATCGGTGGAGCAGTTATCGATAAATACGATCTCGTAATCGTACTGAGGAAGTGAGCCCTCAAGCTCGGCAACGATCGCCGCGCATAGGGGGATCACGTTTTCCTCCTCGTTATAGGTCGGCACCATGATACTGATGCACTTGCGTTTGGTTTCCATGTTATCTTTCCTCATTTTCGTACCGTTATGCGGCACTCTTTTTTTCGCGTGCCACCTGTCCCGCCCTGCGGTATCCGCAAAGGATCGACGTGAGGTAGCGTACCGCGCCCGCGCCCACCATGGCAAGCGCAAAGCCGTTGATGCCGAAGGACAGCGTGGCGGGAATACTGAAGCCGAAGAAGCAGACGCCGAACACGCCGTTGATCACGACCTGGTATCCCTTGCTTGCAAAGCGGAGCAGAATCACCGTAAAAATGCTGGTGATGAAGTAGAGCACCTGCGCAAGGCTGCCAAGCAGCAGATAGGGCTTGACCGCCTCAAGCTCGGCAGGATACAGCAGCCAGAGTGCCACAAATCCACCCCCGGCGCAAATGCCGGTAAAGAGCAGCACAGCCCCCAGCGTGCCGAGAAGCAAACGGTTCATCATACGGCGGTCAAGGTCGCCCTCGTACCGTGCGAGATACCCGATCAGCACACCGTTCAGGGGTGTGGTCACCATCGACACGGTCTTACCTACCAGTGTGGCAAGGTAATACACGGTGACGGCGGAGGCATCGATCAGAAGCTTGAGCATCAATCGGTCTGCATTGAAAATGAGATTCGAGATCCCCTCCGAAAGGCAGAGCAGCAAAATGATGCGGAAGGTGCGCGAAATGGCGGGAGAGGGGCAGAGCATGCGGCGACGCAGCGTGTCGTCCCTCACGTAGGCAAAGAGCACGCCCATCATCTCACCCACCAAAAGTGCGAGGGGCCAAATGCCGGTCCTCATAAAGAGCAGCGTGCCGATCACGTAGCCTGCGCCGATCACGCAGTAATAAACGAAGTAACGCCGATAGCGAAGCGTCAGCTTGTAGGCAACATCCACGTAATAGCGGAACGCCATTGCCACAAACAGCAGATAATAGCAGATCGCCGTGGCAGTGTCCATCTCCACGCCGCCAAACCGACGGACCAGCAGGGTAAAGGGCAGACCGAGCAATGCCACGAGAAGCAAAAACAGCTGGTAGTCGCCGTTGTTTCTCATGCGCTCATCGGCAGGCGCGGTCATGCGCGCAAGATTTGCCGCAGAGCCGACCGACACGGTGATGATATTGATATACGCCATCAGATATTGCAGATCGCCGTACCCCACCTCACCCAGCTTGCTTGCCAGCAGGGGGAACGCCACGATCTGCGCGACCGCATTCATCAGCACAAGACCCATGATGCTGAAAAGAGAATCTCCCAGCTGGTTCTTGTACCGCCGAATGAGCGAGCCGATCATTTTACCGCCTCGATGATGGTCTTTGCCATGTAGTCGATCATCTCGTCGGTCATGCCGGGATAGACGCCGACCCAGAAGGTGTTGGTCATGATGCTGTCGGTCACCGCAAGGTCACCCACCACGCGATAGCCCTCGCCGCTGCGGCGCATCTCGTCAAAGCAGGGGTGCTTGATGAGGTTGCCCGAGAAGAGCATGCGGGTCTGCACGCCGTGCGATTCGATGTAGGAAACTACCTTTTCGCGCTCCACGCCCTCACGGCAGGTCAGAAGGAAGCCGAACCAGGAGGGATTCGAGTTGGGGCATGCCTCGGGCAGGATGAGCTTATCCGCCACGGGGGCAAGCGCCTCTCTCAAGCGTGCGAAATTCTCGCGACGGCGCTTCACGAAGGAGGGGAACTTTTTGAGCTGTGCACAGCCCACTGCCGCCTGCATGTCGGTCGCCTTGAGATTGTAGCCGAAATGAGAGTATACGTATTTGTGGTCGTAGCCAAAGGGCAGCTCGCCGTACTGACGGTCAAAGCGGTGCTTGCACACATTGTCCATACCCGAGGGACAAACGCAATCACGGCCCCAGTCACGGATCGAGCGAATGATCTTATGGAGCGTGGCATTGTTGGTATAGACCGCACCGCCCTCGCCCATGGTCATATGGTGAGGGGGATAGAAGCTGCTGGTGCCGATGTCGCCCACCGTGCCCGTGAGGTAGGTGGTGCCGTCAAAATCATATTCCGAGCCCAGCGCATCGCAGTTATCCTCGATAAGCCAGATGTCATACTTGTTGCAGAAATTACGGACCGCCTTCAGATCAAAGGGGTTTCCGAGCGTGTGCGCGATCATGACCGCCTTGGTCTTGGGGGAAAGCGCCTCCTCCAGCTTGGTGACGTCGATGTTGTACTGCGGAACGGTCACGTCCACAAAAACAGGAACCGCACCGTACTGAATGATGGGCGTCACAGTGGTGGGGAAGCCCGCCGCCACGGTGATCACCTCGTCGCCGCGGCGAATGGCACGCTCGCCGAGCAGGGGAGAGGTCAGGGTCATAAACGCCAGAAGATTGGCAGACGAGCCCGAGTTCACGAGGCTGCAATGCTTGACGCCGAGATATTTGGCAAAGTCGCGCTCAAAGGCATCGGTATAGCGCCCCGAGGTCAGCCAGAACTCCAGAGAACTGTCAACCAGGTTCACCATTTCCTCACTGTCGTAGACACGGGAGGCATAGGAGATCCTCTTGCCCTCGGTCCATTTGCTTTGATTGTGATAGGTGTCGCAATATTCGCGCACCAGGGAAAGGATCTCGTCCTTTGCCTGCTGCTCGTTCTTTCCGTTAAAATGCATGATCGTCATCTCCTGATTTTTATTGTCTGATCTTTTTACTTTCCGATAAATTCAGCGATCTGTTTGTCCATCACTGCGGCAACGTCACCGCCCGCAGCATAGACCTTGGTCCACTCCACCACCTTTTCGATGGCGTGGGAAAGATCCCACGTGGGCTGCCAGCCGAAGGTGGATTTCAGCTTGGAGCAATCGAGCTTCAGGAAATTTGCCTCGTGCGGGCCGTTATCCGAGCGATTGATCCACGTAAGCCCCTCTCCCCACTTGGAGGTAAAGACGTCCACCAGTCTGCCCGTGGCAAAGCAATCGGCATCGTCGGGACCGACGTTGTAGTAGCCGGCATAGGCGCCGTCCTCATACTGCCGTGCGGCGATCATGAGATAGGCAAACAAAGGCTCCAGCACGTGCTGATAGGGTCGGGTGGAATAAGGATTTCGCACCACGATATCCTCGCCCTTCATCGCCGCACGCACGCAGTCGGGGATGATGCGGTCTGCGGCAAAGTCGCCGCCCCCGATCACGTTGCCCGCACGGGCGGTGGAGATGGCGGTCCTGCCATCGGCGAAGAAGGAGCTCTTGTAGCTGTGTGTCACCAGCTCCGAGCAGGACTTGCTGTTAGAATAGGGATCAAAGCCATCAAGCGGCTCGTTCTCGCGGTAGCCCCACTCCCACTCCTTGTTCTCGTAGACCTTATCGGTCGTCACATTAAGGAAGGAGCGAACGGTATCGGTCAGGCGCACGCACTCCAGAATGTTGACCGTACCCATCACATTGGTCTCATACGTGTACGCGGGCGCGCGATAGCTCTCGCGCACAATGGGCTGTGCGGCAAGGTGCAGCACGACCTCGGGTGCCGCCTCCTTAAAAACGGTATAAAGCCGGTCAAAGTCACGGATATCGCCGATCACCGAGCGCATACCCGTTGCACCGTCGCTCAACGCAAACAGCGAGGGATCTGTGGGAGGCTCGGTGGAATATCCCGTCACAATGGCACCGGCATTTTTCAGAATGCGGCAGAGCCACGCGCCCTTGAAGCCGGTGTGACCGGTCACAAAGACGCGCTTGCCGCGGTAAAATTCAGGGTAAAATTCAAACTTTGACATTAGTCCTCCCAACGCTTCCAGGGCGCCTTACCGCTTGCCCAGAGCCCTTCCAGCTTTTCCTTGTCGCGCATGGTGTCCATGCACTGCCAGAAGCCGCGATGGCGGAATGCCATCAGCTCACCCTCGGCAGAAAGCTTTTCGAGAGGCTCGCGCTCAAATACGGTCGCGTCATCCTTGATGTAATCGATCACGCTGGGCTCAAGGATCATGAAGCCGCCGTTGATCCAGCCGGCATCTGCCTCGCTCTTCTCGCGAAACGCCATGATCTGATTTTTCTGGATATCCAGAACGCCAAAGCGGGAATCGGGGTGCACTGCGGTCATGGTAGCAAGCTTGCCGTGCGTGTGGTGGAAATCCACCTCCTTGGCGATATCCACATTGGAGACCCCATCACCGTACGTCAGGAAGAAGGGCTCCTTGCCGATATAACGGCGCACGCGCTTGATGCGGCCGCCTGTCATGGTGTGCAGACCCGTGTCCACCACCGTCACGCGCCAAGGCTCGGAGAAGGTGGTGTGCACCGTGATCTTTTCCTTGGTGGTGAAATCAAAGGTCACGTCGCTTCTGTTGATATAGTAGTCGGCAAACCACTCCTTGATCACGCTCTGCTTATAGCCTGCGCAGATCACAAATTCATTATAACCGAAGGAGGAATAATATTTCATTACGTGCCAGAGGATGGGCATGCCGCCGATCTCGATCATCGGCTTTGGACGCAAATGTGACTCCTCACTGATACGCGTGCCGAATCCGCCGGCAAGAATAACAACCTTCATCGTTTTTCTCCTTATCTTTGTTTGATAGGTGGAATACAGGGTGAACCGTTTGCCATGCTGCGCACGGCTGCGAACAACCTTTCGACAGGGACGAGAGAGCGCAACAAATTCGAAAGCGCACCTCGGTGCCCTTCCGACCGTGTTAACTCTGTTTGCGAAAAATAGTTTGTTCGTCGAAATTATACCACAACAAACACAAAGTGTCAAGCAAAAAGAGAAAATATGAACACCGTCAGCGCCCTAAAGCAGATATTTTTTGTTTTCTGCCGCTTTTTCCTCTGTTTTTAACGCAAAAGGCTTGACACCTGCAAAAAAGCGTGCTATAATATACGATGCTCTTTGGAGCGCGAAGCAATTCGGCACCTCCGGACCGTCGCCCCTCGCCCTTGTCAACGCCGTTTTCGTTGCAACGGTTTTGCTCTGTTATCCCGATATTTTTCGTTTACAAATGCATATCGAGGTGTGGCTCAGCTTGGGGACGTGCGCGACCGCTGCCTGTGGCAGAGGAAGGGAGCGCTAAGGAGTGGCAGCCGTCGCAGAGTGCAAGCGAGCTTCGAGCGCGGCACGATGCGGTAACGGCAACAGGAAGACGTGCGCGACCGCTGCCTGTGGCAGAGGAAGGGAGCGCTAAGGAGTGGCAGCCGTCGCAGAGTGCAAGCGAGCTTCGAGCGCGGCACGATGCGGTAACGGCAACAGGTTTTGTTTGGTTATCCCGATATTTTTCGTTTACAAATGCATATCGAGGTGTGGCTCAGCTTGGTAGAGCGCTACGTTCGGGACGTAGAAGTCGCAAGTTCGAATCTTGTCACCTCGACCATATCGAGTGTTCATAACAGATTCAAGTTATGGACACTCGATATTTTTTGCTTATGCTTACTTTTCGGTTAATATTGAGTTGTTTTGAGCAGGTTCGCCTGCTCTTCTTTGTTTTTGGGGTTAAACTGCGTTAGATAAGTATTCGATGGCTATGCCCTTGCGTGAGTCGAGGATAGGGCGGTCTGTGAATGATGCCTGGGATGTCAAGTGTGCCGACGAAGCGGTAATAGATGATGACTCTTTGTGTTCTAACACCGTTTTTATCGCATGGTTTTCTTTATAGATCGAAACACCCCTGCATTATACTGTTTTCGAGGAATAGCTTTTATAAATATAAGCAAGAGCTTAAAGAATAAATTGAATCACTTTTGTTGTTCCTTTTGAGCATTACTCCGGCTTTTTCTCAAGCTTCAAGGGGAAATCGTCCAGATGTTCCATTTTGAATCCGTTCCTCTTGTACTCCTCATAATCAAATTTCTCGAGCTCGTCGATGGCAAGTTTATGGAATTCATAGAAATTCTCCCACCATTCGTAGCCCGATCCAAGCTCAGCGCCAAGATAAGCATCCGCAATGTCGCACCCCATTGCGGGTGCGACGTAAAAAGCACCCATGGCGAGAACATTCACTCCGTTTCCGGTGATCGCACGAAGCGCGGCGGGAACACTTTCGACTACGCCCGCATGAACGTGGGGACATTTTGACGCGGCGATATGTATTCCCATTCCGGTGCCGCAAAAAAGAAGAGCGCGTTCAAAAATGCCCTCTGAGATCTGCGCACCCACACGCAGACCGACGCGATGGAACATATTTTCGGTGTCATCGGGGTCGCTTTTTGCCGTAACGCCGAGATCCGTGATCCTCCAGCCCTTTTCCTTGAGATGCGCCACTACCGCCTCTTTAAGCGGATAACCCGCAAAATCCGCACCTACCACAAGATATTTGTCCTTAACTGTTTTCATAATTACCTCTCTTTATTTTATTTTTAAGATATTTTTCTTTTTCCGCTGAGCGTCTTCAAATTCGTTAAGATACGTCGAATTTTTAGTTTTCAAACATAGTTTTTACAAGCTCATACGCAAAGACTCGGTTCATTTTCCTTGTTGGATGGTTTATTTTGTTTGAAAGCAGCTCGGTCGTATCAACGCCGCTTGACGCAAGCTTTTTCCATATGGCATAACAATCACAGACGGGTATTCCCATCTCCGCGCACAATGCTTTAGCACCGTTGATATGGGCATCAAAATAACCCTCGTTTTGTTTGATCGCGGTAACTTTTGCAAGCTCTATAAAATCGGGGTCGGTCAGATGAGGACTTACCTTGGTGTTCATCATATTGGGAGTCATGAAGATAAGCTCACTTCCGCTATTCAGAATACACTCGAATATCTGGCGAAGATTTCCCATGTATCTATCTACGCTTCCCTCGCTGCGACTACAATCGTTAAGACCGTAGCAGACAACGCACAGGTCTGGCTCGTGGCGCAGAACGTCACGCTCCACGCGACAGGCACCTCTGCCCGAGGTGTCTCCGCTGATTCCCGCATTGAGAGTATTGACGGGAACCATTGGGAAGAGTACTCCCAGAATGTCGGATACGCTGCGCTCGTAAGAATAGCGCTGATCAAAGACAGTCTCTATTTCATTGTTTGTTTTTTTATATATCTCAAAGCAGCCCTGAGTTACGCTGTCTCCGAGGAATGCAATAGTCACGCCCTCATGATTCATATGATCTTCGGTTTTTTGAGCCATTTTTTTGATGATCTTCATAAAACTTCCTCCTGTGAAACGAAAAACTCATTGATGCCTTTTTTTAGCGTCCTTCCTCTGAAAGTCGCGCTTATGTTCTCGGGAAGTGTAACGGTATATTTGAATCCGCCGCTCTCTGTTTGCCATTCGGCGTCGATCTTTCCGCGTACGGTCTGTATGCTTCCCTTGACGTAACCGAGCTCCGTGATAAAGCTCGGACAAAGCTCGATTTTTTCAAATCCGGCGGCATTTTCCAAGGGGGTTATGCCCAGAAGTCCGCGGAAGAAGTATGCGATAACGCCTGAATACATGTGGTGATTGTGTGAGCCGCTGTTATCTCCGTCCCACTTTTCCCAAAGTGTTGTCGCTCCCTTTTGAAACCAAGTGCGATATCCCGGGACGGTATTGGTGATCATACGATACGCGAGGTCACCTCTGCCTATATCCAAGAGGGCGTAATAAACATATTGGATACCCACCATTCCGACTCTGAATTGATATCCGTCCCGAGCTATGACAGAGAGGAGCTGCTC
>SVTT01000025.1 GCA_015063625.1 Oscillospiraceae bacterium | reverse complement strand
CGAAGGACCGACGGTTGTTCCCTTGATGATCGCGGTCCTTGGTTTGATCGACCAATGTTGAAATTATATCATACATGGTAGGGGCTGGCGCCCACGACAGCCCGTAACAAACAAACGGTAACCATAAACCTGCCGCGAGGACGTCCACAAACGGGTCGTCGAGGGCGCCGACCCCTACCGCGGTTTGATCACACCCCAACGTGACGTGAGGGCGCCCACGACAGCCCGTAACAAACAAACGGTAACCATAAACCTGCCGCGAGGACGTCCACAAACGGGTCGTCGAGGGCGCCGACCCCTACCGGTTTGATCATGCCCGAACCTGCCGCGAGGACGTCCACAAACGGGTCGTCGAGCGCCGACCCCTGCCGCCTCGTCGTCATCCTGAGCGAAGGGCGAAGCCCGCAGTCGAACCCGCAGGGCGATGCGGAGCATCGGGATCTGCGAGGGGATGACGGATAAAAGGGCGTACCGCGAGGACGCCGACAAACAGGTCGTCGAGCGCCGACCCCTACCGGAATCAGGGCTTTCGGGCTGGTTCAGATCACTCCCCCGGGGGGACTTTTAAAGCATGCCGATGAGCGTGGTGATGATGCCCAGGAGAAAGCCGAGCCCCGCGCCGAGATAGATGACGGCGTCCAGCTCCTTTTTCATGACCGAGAGCACCAGACGCTCAAGATCCTCGGGAGGCATGGCGTTGATGCGCTTTTCCACCATGCGAGAGATGTGGAAGCGAGAGGCAATGGCATCGGCGTGGTCGCTGACCAGCTTGCGGTAGAGCCCCGCGATGACGGGGGTCAGCTTTTCCGAGTCGCCGAAGAGCTCGCCCAAGGGGCGCAGCTCCAGCTTTTCTGCCTCGCGGCTCAGCATCTCCTTGATCTTCGCTCTGCCGTCCCCCTCAAGATATGCGAGGATTCGCTCGGCAAGGGCGGGAGCAAAGGAGGCAATGGTGCTTTCGTTAAAGAACATGGCGATCAGCGGGTTGCGTCCCCCCATGCCCGACAGGGCGGCAGCGCCCTCCTTGGTCAGAATGGCGGCGAGATCGAGTGAGCCTGCGGCGTTCACGATGCGATTGGTGGCGGCGTCAAGCAGCTTATCGCGCTGCTTAGCGTAATCCTCTCCCAGCAGATTCGCCCCCGAATCCTTGATCGAGGGCAGGGCAAGGATGCCTCCCACCACCGCGTTGGTCACACCGTCCGAGAGGAGCGCCTTCTTCAGGTCCTCCTTGCGCACCAGCGATTCGCTGATCATATGACCGAGTGCCGAGGCAAGTGCCGCCTTGCGATGGGGAATGATGCCCGGCGTGAAGGGGATATGGAGCTTGCCGATATAGTGGGCTCGGCGGGGTCTGAACATCATTTTAATGGCGATATAGTTGGTGAAAAGTCCGATCACGGCGCCAACGATGGGACCCGCGAGAAGCTTCACGACGAAAAGTAAGGTATCCATTCGATTGCCTTCTCCTTTGCGTTGATTCAACAATATATTACCACAGTTTTCCCTTTTTATCAAGTCTTTTTTGACGGTGCTCCCTCGCGGTGCGGTTTTGTGCTCGGCGAGGGTGTGGGAGTGCACGTGCGTCTGCAAAGCGGCGCGTATCGCTCCCCCTTGATCCTTTGGAAAGGAGATCCTATGTCACTTCGTTTTTTACACACGGGCGATCTGCATCTTGGCAGTGTTCTGGCGGCGTTTAGCTCCCGTATGGCGGCAAAATGGCGCGAGGGACAGCTTGCGGCGCTGGAGTCGCTCTTCTCGCGTGCCCGTGCCGCGGGCGTGCAGATGATCCTTCTTGCCGGCGACTGCTTTGATACGCAGGAGCCCGATCCCGCGCTCGTGCGGCGCTTTTTTGCCCTGCTCGGTGAGCAGGAGGTGCCCGTAGTCATCACGCCGGGCAATCACGATCCCTACCGCCAAGGCGGCTTTTACGATGCCGTCACGCTGCCCCCCAACGTGCATCTGTTCCGCACGGGAGAGCTTGCCTACTTTGATTTCCCCTTGCTGAGAGCCACGGTGTTCGGCTATGCCTTTACCGCAGAGACCATGGCGGCACCCGCCCTTCCCGTCGCGTCCGAGCTGCCCGTGGACCGCATCCCGATCCTGCTGGCACACGGAGATACGCAATCGGCGCTCTCCCCCTACGCGCCTCTGTCGGGCGGCGCGCTCAAGGCGTCGGGCTTTGCTTATGCGGCGCTCGGGCATATCCACAAGCCTGTGCCTCAAAAGTATTACGGCGAAACGCTCGCAGCATACTGCGGCTTTTTTGCGGGCAGGGGCTTTGACGAGATCGGGGTGGGACACGCCAATCTCGTGGAGATCGACGGAAAAAGCGTGCACGTGACGCCTGTTGAGAGCACCGCCGCACGCTTCGAGATCCTGTCCCTTGATTGCACGGGAGCCTTGACGGGCGAGGACGTGCGTCTGGGCGTTGAGAGGCTGCTTGCCGAGGCGGCACCCGAGGAGGGGACCGCACTGCGTGTGCGCCTGATGGGTCAGGTGGGCGCGGAATGTCATATCGAGGAGGGGGCACTGGAGCGCTTGGGCGAGGGCCTTGCGCTGTTCGAGATCCGAGATGAGACCGTTCCCCTGTTTGACGCCGATTATCTGCTGAAGGATCCCGGTATGCGGGGCGCGTTTTATCGCGCCATGCTGCCCCGTCTTGACAGCGAGAGTGAACGCGAGCGTGCTGTGGCGCGCGAGGCACTGCGCCTCGGCTTTGCGGCACTGTCTGGAAAGGAGGGGTGATATGCGACTGATCGAGGTCTATGCCGAGGAATTCGGCTGCCTTCTTGACCGCCGCTTCAGCTTTTGGGGCGGCATCAATCTGATCGAGGGTAAGAATGAATCGGGCAAAAGCACCCTGCTTGCTCTCCTGCGCTTTCTTTTTTACGGCTTCCCCAAAAAGGGGGCTGCCGACCGCGAGGAGCGCGACCGACGTCTTTCCTGGCGCGGACGCGTGGCGGCGGGCAGTCTGCTGCTTGAGTGGCAGGGGGAATACTATACCGTTGCCCGCCGTTATGCCATCCGAGGCACGCTGGGACACGAGAGTGGAGCAGAGGTCCTCAAGGTGGTCTATGCCGAAAGCGGTAAGGACGTTGCGCTGGAGGGAAAGACCCCCGGTGAGTTTTTCATGGGGCTTCCCGCCGAGCTTTATGACAGCAGCCTTTGCGTGAGGCAGTCGGATCTCGCGCGCGTCAGCGAGGGCGGAACGGGCGAGGCAGTGGGCGAGCTGCTTTTTTCGGGGGACGGCGCCAACGCCGAGCGAGCCGAAAGGATCTTGCAGAATCTGCGCCGCGATCTGCAGCATCAGCGCGGCAGAGGCGGCAGGATCGCCGAGCTTGAGGATCGCATCGCCGCCACTGACGCTGCCCTCACCAAGGCAAAGGAGGGCGCGGCAGAGCTGCTGCAGATCAGAGGCGATATCGCCCGATACGGAGGGCAGATCGCCGAGAAAAACCGCGAGCTGGAGGCAGTGAACGCCGCCCTTGTGCGGCTGGATGCCGAGAAAAAGCTGGCGGCATACGAGGAGTGGCACCGTGCGCGTGCGGCAGAGGCGACCGCCCTTGCCGAATACGACCGCACCAAGGCGGAGCAGGCGGGGCGCATCTCGCCCGACGGTGCATTTTTTGACCGCATCAACGGTGCGTTGCGAGAGCACGCACGCGCGTCGGATGCGCGCGAGCGCCTGCGCGCCGAGATGCTGACCCTTCGCGAGGAGCAGTTCAGTGAGGATCTGCTTGCCGCGTGCGAGGTCGTGGACGCGCAGGGGGGCGCGGAAAGCCTTTACCGACATGCCGAGGAGGCGCAGGGCAAGCGAAGGAGTCTTCGCCGTGCGGCACTGATCTGTCTGATTTCCGCACTGCTCCTCTCGATCGGCTTTTTGCTCTCGCCCCTCTTGTTGATCGGCACGGGCGTGCTGTTGCTGCTCTCTCTCCTGTTTTTGCTGCGGAGTGGCAGCCATAACAACAGTCTGCGCGGAATCCTCGCGGCGCTGGGCGCCGAAACGCTTCCCGAGCTAAAGGAGCTTCTGGAGCAATGCCGTACCGAGCGCGAGCGCCACGCCGCGCACGGAGAGCAAAGGAAAGCGACCGAGCGCGCATACGCCGATGCCGACGCACACTGTCGCGCCCTGTTTGAGGGCATCTGTTACGAGTTTTCGGCACTGGGCGCGAGAGAATTGCCGACCACGCCCGAGGCGGCGGCACGCATGCTTGACGAGCTTTACCGAATGAGTGGTGAGGCGCAGCACGAGCTTGCCCGCGTCAATACGCAATACGAACGGGCAAAGGGGATCCGCGAGGCGCTGGGCGCACAGCTTGATCCGAATGCCGAGGCAGCGCTTCGCGCGGCGTGCGCCGCCGCCCCCGCCACCACCGAGAGTGAAACGCACCTGCAGGGCAAGCGGCGCTTCCTTGTCGAAAGCATCGAGGGTCTTGTGCGTAAGCGCGCCGAGTCGGAGCGTGCCGAGTCGGCACTGGTTGCCACCGTGCGCGACCCCTCACTGCTGCGCGCCGAGCGCGGAATGCTCGCAAACGAGCTGGAGCAGGCAAGGGCGCGTGCCGACGCCGTGAATCTGGCGATCGCGGCACTTTCCGAGGCGAGAGAGGATCTGCGCAGCAGTGTTACCCCTCGCGTGGCTGCGGTGGCGTCCCCCCTCTTTTCGGAGCTGGTGGGGGGTGCTTATCGCGGACTGCTGATCGGCGATGATTTTTCGGTCACGCTGGAAACCGCCACGGGACCGCATCCCCTCTCGGGCTTCAGCGCGGGCTGCCGCGATGCGGCGCATCTCGCCCTGCGCGTGGGACTGCTTGAAACGGTGACCCGTGAGCGTGTCCCCCTTCTGATGGACGAAGCCATGGCGCGACTTGACGATGACCGCGCTCTGGCATTCTTAAAGACCCTTCAGCGCTATGCCGCACAGGGGCAGTGCCTGCTCTTTACCTGTCACGGCAGAGAGCGCCGTATGCTTTCGGAAATTGAGGCGGCTTATCACCATATGGTAGTTTGAAAAGGAGTACGGATATGTCGATTTTGTTTCTTTCGCCTCTGGACGGGGACGTTTTTACCAATAAGGCGGGACTTTTGCGCAGCGACAGGACGCTGCTCCTGACCGTGCGTCTTGCCGCGCCGAGAGGAAGCGAGATCACCGTAAACGGTGTGAGCGCGACCGACAGGGGAGAGTGCTTTGAGGCATGCGTGGTCATCGATCGCTCCACGCAAATGCTTACCGCACGGGATGGGAAAAGCGGAGCCTGTGCCGAGATCACGGTGCACTGGGCGCCGAATGCCACTGATGCTTACCGCCTTTCGGTGGACGATAACATCTGGTGGCTGCAGGATATTGCGAAGCATCAGGACACCTACCGTTCCATCTTCGAGAGCCCGTTTCTCGCCTTTTGCCGCGAGATGCACGAGCGATACGGCACTAAGGTTCATCTGAATCTCTTCTATTCCACGCCCGAGTTCGGCGGCTTCGATCTGTCCGAGATGCCGGACAGGTACCGCGGCGAGTGGGGGGAGAATGCCGATTGGCTCCATCTTTCCTTTCATGCCAAGGCAGAGCTGCCCGACAGGCCCTATATTGATACCGATTATCATCGGATCAAGCGGGATCTTGAGCAGGTGGAGCACGAGATCCGCCGCTTTGCGGGGGACTGCGTGCTTTATCCCGAAACCACGGTCCATTGGGGGGAGTGCACCAAGGAGGGCGTGGACGCCCTGCGCGATGCGGGACTGAAGATCCTGCTCGGTTACGTTTCCTTCGATAAAAAGGGCAAGAAATGGGTATCCTATCACCTGACCGATGAGCAGGTCAGACAGGCACAGCGCTACGGCGCGATCTATGACCGCGCGACCCGCATGCCCTTTGTCAAGACCGACGTGGTCCTGAACAGTGAAGCGCCCGAGGCGATTCGAGAGATCCTTGAACGGGAGTATCAAAAATACCCCGAAAAGGGCTTCTGGGAGTTCCTCGTGCACGAGCAGTATTTCTATCCATTTTATCGCAATTATCTGCCAGATTACCGCGAGCGCGTCCTTGCCGCGCTGGAGTGGGCAAGCGAGAAAAAGCTGGCCCCCCGTTTTCTCACCGATGCGTTTCTCACCCCGTTTTCGGGTTAATGCGCGAAACCATCTTCTTGAAAAGAAAAACACCTCAATGACCGTGTGTGCAGTCACTGAGGTGTTTTTGCTGTCTTGGATCATATTCGTGGGCTTTTTCGGTGTCACCCGATATGCCGCGAGTGGGAAATAAGGGCAGGGGCGGCAGATCGAGGGGAGAAGCGCTGCTTGCGGCGTATACTGTATCGCATTGCCCGAAAAACGGTTTTCGCCGCGCGAATATCCCTTGCACCGAGGCGGAGCGTCCCCGCCTCGCGCATTTTGCTTCGCAAAATCGGGATATTCCTCATGCCTTTGGCGGTGGGGGTATTGTGAAATGCTTGCTGAATGTTATGCGCCGCAAGGGACGGCGGTAGAAAAAGCCCGATAAAGATGGGGAGATCCCGAAAAGGGATCTCGACCGCAGAAAAACACCTCAATGACCGTGTGTGCAGTCACTGAGGTGTTTTTGCTGTCTTGGATCATATTCGTGGGCTTTTTCGGTGTCACCCGATATGCCGCGAGTGGGAAATAAGGGCAGGGGCGGCAGATCGAGGGGAGAAGCGCTGTCCTCGCCCCGAGAGGCGTATGCGATACGCCGAGGGTCGAGGACGGCGGTAGAAAAAGCCCGATAAAAATGGGGAGATCCCGAAAAGGGATCTCGACCGCAGAAAAACACCTCAATGACCGTGTGTGCAGTCACTGAGGTGTTTTTGCTGTCTTGGATCATATTCGTGGGCTTTTTCGGTGTCACCCGATATGCAGCCCCGTTATCAAAATTCGACGTCGATCCACACCGGCGCATGGTCCGAGAGAGAAAGATAATAATCGGGGCAATAGCGGTCAAAGCGCTTCACGCTGCCCTCCGGCATATCCTTCACGTAAATGTGGTCGTCTGCGGTGGTATAGGAGGCATCCTGCCATTTCGGTGCGGGACCATCCCCACCGCAGGAGCAATATCCCTTCTCCCCGGTGGCAAAGTCCACGGCGGCATCGTGTGCGTGGATATAGCCCGCTTCCTTTTCAATGAAATCAAGCGCGAGCGAGCCCGTGCCCGTGTTCATATCGCCTGCGATCACGACGGGGCAGTTGCCATGCTTGGCGCGGTACTTGTTGACCAGCTCAACGGCAAGCCGCAGCTGATAGGCACGTGCCTCGTCGGAGCCTGCCTGATAAGAGTAATATTGGGGGTTGCTGCCGTTTCTCCACCACAGGTGGGTCGTGACGAAAATAAAGACCTTGCCGCTTTCCTTGTCGCGGAATACGCCGAGGTTGCACGCCTTGGAGTCGGCATCGTTGAACGAGCCCTCAAAGCCCTCCAGCGCTTTGGGATACAGCAGATATTCGGTGTCAAGCAGCTCCAGCTTGTCGGCGCGGTAGATGATGGGCGTCATGTTACCCCAGATCATGGAATAAGGCAGCTTTTCCTCCTGACAATACAGCATGAAATACAGCTGCATCTCCTTGTTGATCTCCTGACCGCCGACGACGTCGGGCATCAGCTCCTTGAAAACGCGGATGTGCCCCTTCATGCGGTGTGCGGCAGAGCAATCAAGTCCCTTTTCCTCCCATTTCTGGCGATTTGCGGTGTTGTTCCACTGATTTTGTCCCATCAATCTCAACTTGCTCATGGTAAAGTCCCCTTTCCATTTTTGACGCAAGGGGCGCGGGAACGCGCCTGCTTTGCAGTGATCTACGGGATCATTATAGCGTTCCGAGGGGAAAAGGTCAAGGTTCTTTGCGGTTTTGTCTCAAAAAATGCGCGGTGCTCCCGCGCATTTTTTGATGATGCTTAATGATTCAATTCATTCACCAGCATGGGAAGTGCCTTTTCGAACTTGGTGCCGTACCAGTGTGCCTCGTCGTCCTGCGTCGCCTTCATGCCCGCAAGCGTGAAATCTGCGGCGATCCTTGCAGCCTCAAGTGCGCTTCTGCCCTTGACGGCGGCGCCCACAAAGGCGGAGGCGAAGATATCACCCGTGCCGTGGCAGTTCTTGGCAAGACGCTCGTGGAAATAATAGGAGATCTCCTTATCGCCGCGAGAGAGCACGGCGGCACCAAGCTCGCCCTCGCGGTAGCTGACGCCCGTCAGCACCACGGTTTTTGCACCCAGTGCGAGCACGCTGTCCATCAGCGCGCGGATATACGCCTCGTCATAATTCTTTTCGACATAAGGCATACCTGTCATCATTGCCGCCTCGGTGATATTGGGCAACACGATGTCGGCAACGCCGCAAAGCGAGCCCATCTCCTTGGCAAACGCCTCGTCAAAGCCGTAGTAAAGCTTGCCGTGGTCTGCCATGGCGGGGTCAACGATCTTCAGGCACTGATCAGCTGCCACACGGTTGAACATGTCCTTGACCAGCTCGATCTGGCGCTTGCTACCGAGATAGCCCGTGTAGATGGCGTCAAAGGTGATGCCCTCCTTCACCCAGTGAGAAACGATGCCGTCGATATCGTCGGTGAGATCGCGGAAGGTGTAGCCCGTAAAGCCGCCCGTGTGCGTGGAAAGCACGGCGGAGGGGAGAATGCAGGTCTCAATGCCGCATGCCGAGATGATAGGAAGTGCCACCGTGAGTGAGCACTGACCTACACAGGAAATGTCTTGTACCGTTAAGATCTTCTGATCAGCCATGATAAACCTCCGAATTGGTCGTTGACAACATCATACCACAAATCTGGCATGCAAAAAATAACCAAATTGTAACATTTTTATCATACCAGATGAAAAGGAGGGCAAAAGGCGTTCTAAAAGCGGAGCGGGTGCACATAGGATAGAGCAGATTGTGGGCAGGCGTGCTCGGAGCACCGAGGGCGACGGGAAAGGAGAAAGAGATGGACGTGAGTTTGATCCTGCGGGTGGCTGGCGTGGGTATTCTGGTGGCGGTGGCGGCACAGATCCTTTCCAAGATCGGACGGGACGAGCAGGCAACGCTGGTCACGGTTGCGGGGCTGGTGGTGGTGTTTCTGATGCTGATCGAGGAGATCGGCGTGTTGTTTGATACGGTGCGCGCCACCTTCGGCTTCTGATGGGCATTGTCGGTATTGCGGGGGTCGCGCTTTTTTCCGCGATGCTGATCCTGCTTCTGCGAGAGCTTCGGGGGGGCGTCGCGCCCCCCGTGCGGCTTGCCGCCACGCTGGTTCTGTTTGGGATGGCGCTCTCGTTGTACGCGCCGTTGGTAGGCAGGATCGAGGCGCTTTTTTCGCTGTCGGGCGCGGGAGAATATGCCGCGGTCATTCTGCGTGCAACCGGTATCGCGCTGATCTGCGAGCTGACCGCCTCCATATGTCGCGATCTTGGCGAGGGGGGCGTGGCGGAGGGCGTGCTGCTGTTTGGCAGGCTGGAGATCCTCTTGCTGGCGCTGCCCTTTCTGGACGAGCTGTTGAAAATTGCCGAGGAGCTGTTGAAATGAAACAAAAAGGCGTCATACGGTGTGTATTTTTGCTGCTTTTGCTGGTGCTTTTTGCAATTCCCGTCAGCGCAGAGGGTGAGATCCGCGAGGAGGAGGTGGAGGGAGGATGGCAGGATTTTGTCGCTACCATCCCACCCGAGGTTGCCGAGCTGCTTCCGCAGGGACTGCTTTCGACCGACCTCGGCGAGGTTGCCGCGGGGGCGAGCGAGGCAAGCGGACTTAGCGCAGTGCTGCAGACGGTGGGGCGGCTGACGGGACTGGCGATCCGTGAGAATCTTGCGCTGGTCGCCAGGATCTGCGGCATCCTGCTGCTCTCGGCGGTCTTTCGGACCGCCATACCGAAGGGCAAATGCGAGGGTGCGCTCTCCCTTCTCGGCGCTGCGGTGCTCGCGGTCATGCTGGTTGGTGACGTGGCGGGCAGATTTGCTGAGATCGGAAGCTATTTCGGAGTGATCCGAGGGCTTTGCGTGGCGATCCTCCCGCTGATGGGTCTGCTTTATGCCATGGGGGGAAACGTGGCGGCGGCGGTGGCAAATCAAGCGGTAATGGCGGCGTTTCTGGCGGTTCTGGAGGTGATCTGCAGCGGCACGGTCGTGCCCGTTGCGTCGATCTGTGTGGTTCTGGCGCTTGTGGAGGCGGTGTCGGGGACGGTGTCCTTTCGCCCGCTGGCAGGGCTGATCAAGCGCACCTATACGTGGGGCTTTTCTCTGCTGATGATGCTGCTTTGCGGCGTGCTCGGCTTGCAGAGCACGCTTGCCAAGGGTGCCGATACGCTGGCACTGCGCACGGTGCGCTTTGCGGCGGGCAGCTTCCTGCCCGTGGTGGGAGGCTCGATCTCCGAAACGCTCCGCACCGTATCGGGCAGCGTGGCGTATCTGCGCGGCGTTGTGGGCGTGGGAGCCATCACGGTGGTGTTTTTTGCCTTTTTGCCCATGTTCTTGTCGGTTCTTTTGACAAGGCTTGCCTTTTCGCTTTCGGCATCGGCGGCGGCGCTTCTCTCCTGCTCGCGCGAGGAAAAATTGCTCTCCGAGCTTGCCTCGGTCTGGGGATATTTTCTTGCCGTGATCGCCTCCTTGTTCGTGATGACCTTTTTTTCGCTTACGCTGCTTTCGCACTGTGCCAGTCCGCTTTCTCTGTCTTGAGGTGATCGGCATGCTGCTTTGATGGGGGGTGATCGTTTGGCGGCATCGGTGTTGGGGCTGTTCGGCGTGGCGCTGGCGGCGGCGCTTGCCGAGCTGCTGTTGCCGAGCGAGGAGGGCAGGGCAACCAAAATTGCACTGCGTTTTTTGGTTTCGCTCTCGGTATTGCTACTGTTTCTTGCCCCGTTTCGGGGCATTTTATCGGATGCTCCCCCGTTTTCGCTTGATCAGATCATTGAGGCGGGGGAGAGTGCCGTCGGGAAGGAAGGCTTTGACGCCATTTTTCGGGATGCGATCAACGAGGGAAGCGCGCAGGCGCTGAAGGAGGGGCTTTCCGCCCTGCTTGCCGAGCAATACGGGATCGGCGAGGGACAGGCGCAGATCTTTGTGTATTTTGATGGGAAGGGTGAGCTTTCCCGCGTACAGATCTATTTATCGGGGAGTGCGCTTTTGAAGGATCCGCATGAGCTGGAGGCGGAGCTTGGCGCACTGCTTGGATGCGAAACGGAGGTTCGTTGATGATGGAATCGAAAAAAAAGGAAGCCCCGATCAAGGGACGGGGCTTGTTTGCGGTCATTCGCGCACGGGGGAGGACGGTGTTGCTGCTCTGCGGCGCGTTGCTGGGGCTGCTGTTGCTGCTGTTTGGGGGCGGTACGGATCGGAAAAGCACGGCAAGCGATGACGAGGCAGACGTTCTGGCGACGGGAAGTGAGCGCCTCGCTTGCTATGAATCGGCGCTCGAACGGGAGCTGGAGGCTCTGTGCGAGGCAGTGTCGGGCGTGTCGGACGCCACGGTGATGGTCTCCTTTGAATCGGGCTATTCGGTGCATTATGAAAAGGATGGCGACGGTGATCCCACCGTGGTGGGCAGTGGCAGCTATGCGGAGGCGCTTTACGATACCGTAAAGCCCCCGACCGTTGCAGGGGTCGGCATCGTGTGCCGCGGCGGAAATGACCCTGTGCTTTGCCGTACGTTGACCGAGCTGGTCTCCACCACGCTCGGGATCCCGAGCAGCCGCGTTTTTATCACGGGGAAATAAGCTTCCGTTGCGGTGGTGGGCGTCCTCGCAGCACGTTCGGGTGTGATCAGACCGCGGTAGGGGGCGGCGCCCTCGACGACCCGTTTGTGGTTACCGTCTGTTTGTTACGGGCTGTCGTGGGCGCCAGCCCCTACCATGTATGATATAATTTCAACATTGGTCAATGAAATCAAGGACCACAATCATCAAGGGAACAACCGTCGGTCGTTGGCGGTGGAAACAGGGCGCACGCGCACCCGATTTCCCACACCTCGCGGTACGTTTGGGTGTGATCAAACCCGGTAGGGGTCGGCGCCCTCGACGACCCGTTCATGGTTACCATTTGTTTGTTACGGGCTGTCGTGGGCGCCAGCCCCTACCATGTATGATATAATTTCAACATTGGTCAATGAAATCAAGGACCACAATCATCAAGGGAACAACCGTCGGTCGTTGGCGGTGGAAACAGGG
>SVTT01000024.1 GCA_015063625.1 Oscillospiraceae bacterium | reverse complement strand
AGGACCGACGTTGTTCCCTTGATGATCGCGACCCTTGGCTTGATCGACCAATGTTGAAATTATATCATACATGGTAGGGGCTGGCGCCCACGACAGCCCGTTACAAGCAAACGGTAACCATGAACATGCCGCAAAGGCACCCACAAACGGGTCATCGAGGGCGCCGACCCCTACCGGTTTGATCCTACCCAAACGTGCCGCGAGGCTTTCAAACAATGTTAGTATGCACAGAAAAAGAAGAAAAATGCACCAAGGCATCGAAGCATTGCCTCATGACAATTTTTTTCACCCATACTATAACAACTGTACTTGTAGCCCCCGCCACCGACAGCGACACCTCCCTGCCCCCCCGATCCCCGATGACCTTGACGGCGAGCAGGAGCAAGCACCGCCCTCCGACCGCTGAAAAGAGCCGAATGATCCCCCTACAGCGCCCACGCCTTTTGGCAGAGCCGACTCTATACGATCATTTCTCCGCGCAGATAGGTCAGGATCTTTTTTTCCTCTCTTGACACCTTGACCTGCGAAAGTCCCAAAAGATCGGCGGTTTCCTGTTGGGTCCTGCCCCTGAAATAACGCAGCAAAAGGATCTTTCTCCAAAGCGGAGGCATCCGCCCGATCGCCTCTCCGAGCGCAAGACGGTTGGTAAGGATCACCGGCTCGTTTTCGCTTTCCTCATCGGTCAGGCGGTCCTGCAGCTCTCCCTTATCCTCCTCAAACAGTTTTTCGGAAAGAGAGGTGACGGGGGCAACCGCCGCCAGCGCCGTTGCCGCCTCCTCGGGCGTAGTGTGACATAGCTCGGCAAGCTCGGCAAGCGTAGGCTCCTCTCCCCGTTCCGCCGTCAGCTCTCGGCGTCGCCTTGACAGCTCTCCCGCCAGCTGCTTATAGGCACGGCTGACGTGGATCATGCCGTCATCGCGCAGGCTGCGTCGGATCTCACCGACAATAAGGGGCACGGCAAAGGTGGAAAACGCCGTTCCGCGCGACAGATCAAAGGTGCGGATGGCACGCAGCATTCCCATGATCCCGATCTGCATCAGATCCTCATATTCAATACCGCGATCGCGGAATTTGAATGCCGCAGACCGAACCAGACCGATATTTTCCTTCAACAGTAGATCGGTCGCCGCTGCCGCCACCGCCGCATCGGCGGATCTTGCCTCGGTCAACAGCTCATAATGACGCGCTTGGCGATTTTCTGCTTCACACACGCCTTAATCCTCCTCTTTTTGCCGTCCCACACGCTTGATCATCGTGACCGTGGTTCCCTTTCCGCGGCAGGATCGCACAAGCAACCGATCCATAAAATTCTCCATCACGGTGAAGCCCATGCCGCTTCTCTCTCCCGCAGCATCGGTGGTAAACAGAGGCTCGCGCGCGCGCTTGACATCTGTAATGCCACACCCCGTATCCCGTACCGTGATGCGCACTGTGCCTCCCTCAAGCAAGCAGACCGTTATGTAACAGAGTCCGCTTTTCTCACGGTAGGCGTGCACGATGCAGTTGGTGACCGCCTCCGAAACCGCACATTTGATGTCGGCAAGCTCAGTCGCCGTGGGATCCTGCTGTGCGCAGAATACCGCCACCGCCGCGCGCGCAACGCTCTCATTGACCGAGATGGCGGGCAGCTTTAATTCAAAACGGTTGATCTCGCCCTTGACTCTTTTTTTCATCTTCTATCTCCTTTTTCGGTTTCTCCCTCGATCTCAATAAAGCGCTCCATGCCCGCAAGGCGAAGGATCTTCCTCACACCCTCATTCGGCGAGCTGACCGCCATCGTGCCTCCAAGCTCCCTTAAAAGCCGCAATCTGCCCATCAAAAAGCCAAGTCCCGCGCTATCCATAAATTCAATGCGCGAAAGATCCAGCACCAGCCTTGCCGGGCGCTCCCGAAGCAGCAGCTCATCGATCTCCCGTCGCAGCGTTGCCGCCCCATGATGGTCGATCTCCCCAAACAGTCGCACCACCAGCAATCGATCTCTTTTTCGGATATCAAATCGGTATTGTGTACGAATCATCTCTTCACTTCCTTTTTTTAGAATTCTATCACACGGCACATAAAAAAAAGGTCGCACCCTGTCAGCACTGAAAAAATACAGCGCGGGTGCGACTCTTTTTATATTTATATGAAAATACCCCCCATTCATGCACGGAACGGGGGGTAGATCCAATACGACTTAAGCGATGATCAGAAGTTGTCGCTTGCAGTGTCGTCGTTCGGGATCTCTTCAGGCGGGATAGAGGGGCCCTGGGGCTCACCGGAAGCGGCGATGATATCCATGCTCAGAAGGAAACGAACATCGGCACGGGGCTCGAAATAAGTATGTTTCATTTTTTGACTGCCTCCTTGTATGAAGAAATTTCAGTTCATGTATATTATAATACACAAAAATTCAAATGTCAAGATTTATTGAACACTTTTTTTAAAAATTATTAATTTTTTTCTACAGATGCGATCTTGGCGGTCAGATTGCCCGGAACGACCTCATAACCCGTCACCTTGTATTCAAAGCTGCCGAAGCCCTTGGTCAGTGCGCGAAGTGCGATCGGATAATCCACCAGCTCTGCCTTCGGAACGATGGCATGCACCACGGTATAGCCCTCTCTCTTCTCGGAGGGATCCATGCCCATCACGCTGCCGCGTCTTTTGTTGAGATCGCCCATGACCGTACCGACAAGTGATTCGGGCACCGTGATGTCCAGATCTCCGATCGGCTCCAGCAGAACGGGAGCTGCCTTTTCAAGGCACTGCTTATATGCGATCTGCGCTGCGGTGCGGAAGGAAAGCTCATCCGAGTCAACGTCGTGATAGGAGCCGTCATGCAGGTCTGCCTTCAGTTGGACCAGAGGATAGCCGTAAGCGCCCTTTGCCATGGCATCCTGCAAGCCCTTTTCGACAGCGGGATAGAAGTTCTTGGGCACAGCGCCACCAACCACGGACACCGTGAAGGTCAAGCCCTCCTCTTCACCGGGCGAGAACTTGATCCAAACGTCACCGTACTGACCCGAGCCGCCGTTCTGCTTCTTATGCTTGCCTTGCAGGTCGACCGTCTTGGTAATGCGCTCACGATAAGCGATCTTGGGGGTGTCAAGGCGCACGTTGACGCCGAAGCGAGACTTCAGCTTGGAGGCAAGCACCGACAGGTGAGTGTCACCAAGACCCGAGATCAACACCTGCGAGGTCTCCTTATTATTCTCATAGCGGAGCGTCAGATCCTCATCCAGCATTCTCGCAATGCTCTGGGACATCTTGCTCTCGTCTGCCGCCGTGGCGGGCAGGATCGCCTGCGTCATGTAGGGAGTCGGATATACGATCTTGCTGTACGCGATATTACCGCCGAGAGAAAGCGTATCGTTGGTCGAGGTGTTTGACAGCTTGGCGATCATACCGATATCGCCGCAGCAAAGCTCATCGACCTCGGTCTGCTTCTTTCCGTTCATCACATAGAAGTGCGCCAGCTTTTCGGTGGTACCGTTGGCGTTCTTCAACGCCATGTCGCGGCGGATCGTGCCACTCATGACCTTGAAATAAGACATCTGACCAACGAAGGGGTCAGCCACGGTCTTAAAGACGAAGAGTGCGGGATCACCTGCCACGTCGATGGCAAGGGTGTCACCGTTCTCCAGCTTTTCCACCTTTTTGGCAGTAAAGCGAGGGAAGGACTCCGCAACCGCATCCATCATCGCGATCACGCCCCACATCTTCGCAGCGGAGCCACAGTAAACAGGCGTAATGGTGCCTGCAATGATCCCCTCATGCAGCGCAAGTGCCGCCTCGTCACGGGTGATCTCCTCACCCTCAAAGTATTTCGCCATGAGATCCTCACTGGTCATGGCAACCGCCTCGTTGAAGGCATCCTTATAGTGATCGACCATACCCTTCATCTCATCGGTCATGGGCACTTCACTTCTCTTGCCGTTCTCGGCGTAGGTATACGCTTTATTTTCGATCAGGTCGATCATTGCCATATCCTTACCGATGCGGCAAGGGATGAACACGGGGCAGATGGTATTGCCGAAGCGCTCACGAAGCTCGTCAAACGACTTATCAAAGTGATAATCGGCATCATCGCATTTATTGATAAAGAACACCTTGGGCACGCCCGCCTCGGTTGCCGATGCGTACGCGAGCTCGGTGCCGACCTCGACACCGCTCTTACCGTCAACCACGATCACCGCACTGCCCGCAACGCGGAGTGCCTGAAGCACCTCGCCCTCAAAATCGGGATAACCGGGAGTGTCGATCAGATTGATCTTGATATCTTTCCACACAACATGCGCCAGTGCCGCAGAAATGGAAAAGCCGCGCTTTTGCTCCTCTGCGTCAAAATCGCAAACGGTATTGCCGTCTGCAACCTTACCAAGGCGGTCGGTCTTGCCGGAGAGGTAAAGCATTGCCTCTGCCAGCGAGGTCTTTCCGCATGCTCCATGCCCTAAAAGAGCCAGATTACGAATCGCTTTTGTGTCGAAAGTAGCCATTGTTCGTGTTCCTCCTTTGAACGCTGCTACGCGTGAATATTCTGCGAGGATATACGTTTTATCCATACATTATATTTATTATATCGAAAAAATGTTCCTTTTTCAAGAGAATTTTGGGAACTTATTCACATCAAAACAGAGAAAGTACGGCTTCCATTTTGTCTGTTATGCACAAAAATGGGGGTTTTATCCATTTTCATTCTATTCTGCAATGCCAAAAAGTGCCTTGGCGTTTTCGCGCGAGGCACGAAGAACCTCCTCACGCATCACGCCCTTCACCTCGGCAATGGCGGCAGCGGTATAGGTGAGATACCCCGAATGATTGAGCTTACCGCGATGCGGATGGGGGGCAAGATAGGGGCAATCGGTTTCGATCAGCAGGCGATCCATCGGCACGGCGGCAACCGCCTCTCTGACACGGGAAGCATTCTTAAAGGTCACCACCCCCGAAAAGGAGATGTGCCAGCCGCGGCGCACCAGATCCCTTGCCATCTCGGCACTGCCACTGTAGCTATGAAACACCCCGCGCACCGAGGGGTGGCGGCAAACGGCATCAAAGCAATCGCCGTGGGCGTCGCGGTCATGAATGATGACGGGCACGCCGAGGCGCTCCGCCATGCAGAGCTGCTGCTCCAAGAGATACCCCTGCACCGCACGGTCGGTATCCTCATAGTGATAATCAAGCCCGATCTCACCGAGTGCCACGACCTTCTCCCCCATCCCCTTGCAAAGAAGCTTCTCGATATCGGCAAGGGCGGCATCACGATCGGCAAGATACTGACCGTCCGAGGGGTGGATCCCCACGGCGGCGTACATTCCCTTCCATTTCTTTGCTTCATTGACCACGGAAAGCGAGTTTTGGGGATCGGTGCCCACGTTAACGATATACCCAATCTCCCCCGAAAAAAGCGAGGAAAGGAGCTCATCGACATCTCCCATCTCCCGTGAAAAGCGCGCATCATAGTAATGCGCGTGCGAATCAAAAATCTTTTCCATATGACTCTCCCCATAAAGACAGGGGGCGGCTGACCGCCGCCCCCCAAAAAATGAGTTATCTGACGCGCTCACCGAGAGGCGTTTCGGGATCAAGGAAGACCACGCGCACCTGCTCCTCACCCGAGGCAAGGATCATTCCCTCGGATTCAATACCGCAAAGCGTTGCGGGCTTCAGATTTGCCACGACGATGATCTTTTTGCCGATCAGCGCCTCGGGCTCATAGAATTTCGCGATACCCGAGACCACCTGGCGCTTTTCGTAGCCAAGGTCGATCTGCAGCTTCAGAAGCTTCTTCGCCTTGGGTACACGCTCACAGGCAACGACCTTGGCGGTACGCAGCTCGACGTTCATGAAATCCTCAATACCGATCAGGGCACAGCCCTCAGGCTTTTCGGGAACGGCAGCAGCCTTTTCTGCTGCGGCAGCAACCTCCTCGCGACGGCGGATGATCTCATCCACCACCTTTTCATCGACGCGTGCGAAGAGCGCCGACGCCTCACCGAGTGATGTGCCGTCTTTCATGCCACCGAATGCCGCAACACTCTCAAAGCTTCTCAAATCGGTACTGAGCTGCGAGAAGATGCGGTCTGCCGTAGCGGGGATGAAGGGCGTGAGCAAAACCGCCGCGGTACGAATGCACTCAAGCAGGTTATAAAGCACCGTTCCGAGGCGCTCTCTCTTGCTCTCATCCTTGGCGAGCGCCCAAGGCATGGTTTCATCAATATACTTGTTCGCGCGGCGCAGCATGGTAAAGACCGCCTCTGCCGCATCGGCGATATGATAATCATCCATCAGCGCGGTATAGCGCGCCACCGTCTCGGCAACCAACGCCTTCAGCTCGGCATCGGGGCCCTCCTCCCCTGCAGGCGTTGGGACAACGCCGCCAAAGTATTTGACGGTCATCGCATGCGTGCGGCTGACAAGATTTCCGAGGTTGTTGGCAAGATCGGTATTATAGCGCATCAGCACGTTGGTATAGCAGATACGACCGTCCTGATCGTAGGGCATCTCCGAGAGGGCAAAATAACGAACACCGTCCACGCCAAACGTCTCGGCAAGCTCATCGGCATAAATGACGTTGCCGCGCGACTTGGACATCTTGACCTCGCCGCCGTCCCCTCCCTTCTTTTCCTCTGCGGCATTGAACCAGGGATGACCAAACACCTTTTTGGGCAACGGCAGACCCAGTGCCATCAGGAAAATAGGCCAATAGATGGTATGGAAACGAAGGATATCCTTGCCGATGATATGCACATCGCAGGGCCAGTACTTCTTAAAGTGCTCGGACTGCTCCTCATAGCTCTTATCGGGGTCGTAGCCGAGTGCGGTGATATAGTTGGTCAGCGCATCCAGCCAAACGTAAATCACGTGACGAGGGTCAAAATCAACCGGAATGCTCCAGCGGAAGGAGGTGCGGGAAACGCAAAGATCCTGCAATCCCCCCTCGACACGCAAGAAGTTGTTGACCATCTCTTTTCTGCGGGATTCGGGCTGAATAAAATCGGGGTTGGCATCAATATGAGCCAGCAGTCGGTCCACGTACTTGCTCATCTTGAAGAAATATGCCTCCTCCCTTGCCTGCTCGACAGGTCTGCCGCAATCGGGGCATTTTCCGTCAACGACCTGGGTTTCGGTAAAAAAGGACTCGCAGGGGGTGCAATACCAGCCCTCGTAGTGTCCCTTATAGATATCGCCCTGCTCGTAAAACCTTGAAAAGATCTTTTTGACCGCCGCCTCGTGCGGCTCGTCGGTGGTACGGATGAAATAGTCGTAATCGGTATTCATCTTATCCCAGATGCCGCGGATCTCGCCCGCAACGCCGTCAACGTATGCCTTCGGGGAGATGCCTGCCTCTTTCGCCAGATTTTCGATCTTCTGCCCGTGCTCATCGGTACCCGTGCAGAAAAACACGTCGTACCCGCGAAGCTTTTTATAGCGTGCGACGGCGTCCGCCATAATGACCTCGTAGGTGTTGCCGAAATGGGGCTTTCTCGAAGCATAGGCAATGGCGGTGGTCAAATAAAATTTTTCTTTCATGTTCTTTCCTCCTCAGGACAAAGCGCCATGGCAAGGCGCGTATAAGACAAAATATAAAAATGCGAAAAGTAAAGGATCTGGAGCACGCCTACCGTGACGAGTGAGAGCAAAAGCCACAGCAGCGAGCGCCCCGAAAAATAAAGCAGGGCGAAAAAATTCTGTTTGCCCGCATCAAACGCCATCCTCAGCGAAGCACCGACCGAAAGCGATTCATTGCCGACGACAATGGCACCGAAAAGCAAGAAAAAGCAGGACAGCGCAAGGACTGCCAGCGTTAACAGCAGCGCCAAAAGCAAAAGCAAAATAAGGAGCAGTACTGCGATCAGGGGAAGAAAAACGTCGGTCAGCACCGTGCGATACAGATAAAACGCGATCTCAAAAAACGCCACGCCGGATAGGATCGCCACGCCGAAGAGCAACAGGATCAGGAAGCCGACAAGATGTGCGCGACACAGACGACGTGCCGAGGTGAAGTAATAGAACAGATCACGCAGCAGTGGGCGCTTCCCGCGGGTCATCAGCCCTGCAAGACGCAATCTGCCAAGCCACAGCGGCATGACAAGGAACACCGCCAGCAGGAGCAACAGCACGTCGGCAAGCAACGAAATGATCCGAGCTGCCGCATCGGTCAGCTCAAAAAGATTGGAAACGGCAAGAAGCGTCAGTGAGCAGGAGTACGCGGCAAGCGTCGCCATCAGGCAAAACAGCAGCGTTCCGATCAAGAGGGGCATTGAATGGGGCTTGCCGAGCAGGGACGCGCTCTCGTTACACACAGCGCGGACGCGCAAGGTCGCCTTGGTCGGTACGGATTTTTCACGATCCATCACGATCCCCCCTTCCCCGTTTTTGATCCGAAGCAACATATAATACAGTTTAGCATACTTTCCGCCGTTTTACAAGAGCGCACAAGAAAAAACTTTTAAAGGCGGTTTGCCGTTGTGCACGATGACGCGAAAAACGCCACCGCCCCACTGACAGGGGGGCGGTGGCGTGCATCAGCTGATCTTGGTGATATCGTAGGGTGTGGTCTGGTAAACGAAATAATTGAGCCAGTTGGAATAAAAGAGATTGGCACAGCTGCGCCAACGCACCAGCGGCTCTCTTTGATCGTCGTCACCGGGGAAATAATTTTTCGGGACCTTGATGTCAAGCCCCAGCGCCTTGTCCCGCAGATACTCCTTCTTCAGGGTATCGGCATCGTATTCCGAATGACCCGTGACAAAGATCTGTCTTCCCTTCTCGGTAGAGATGACAAATACGCCTGCCTCGTCCGAGCTTGCGAGAATACGCAGATCGTCCACCTTCTCCACATCCCCACGCAAGGTAGTGGTATGACGGGAATGGGGGACCAAAAAGGTGTCGTCAAAGCCGCGGAACAGGATGGAGCGCTTATAATCCAGATGGTGCTCAAACACACCGAACAGCTTCTCGTCAAGGCGGTGCTTTTGAATACCGTAGTGGTAGTAAAGCCCTGCCTGTGCACCCCAGCAGATGTGCAGAGTGCTGGTAACGTGCGTCTTGCTCCACTCCATGATCCGACAAAGCTCATCCCAGTATTCCACGTCCTCAAAGGCAAGATGCTCCACGGGCGCACCTGTAATGATCATGCCGTCAAACTTCTGATCCTTGATCTCGTCAAAGACCTTATAAAAGGAGAGCATATGCTCCGCAGAGGTATGGGTGGATTTATGCGTGGCGGTCTGTAACAGCTCCAGCTCGACCTGCAAGGGCGTATTGCCGATCAGGCGCGCGATCTGCGTTTCGGTTTCGATCTTCTTGGGCATGAGATTGAGCATCACGATGCGAAGCGGACGGATGTCCTGCGTGACGGCACGCTTCTCGGTAATAACGAAAATATTTTCCTCATGCAGGGTCTTGGTCGCGGGCAAAAGGTCGGGAATTTTAATCGGCACGGTCTTCACCTCCCCTATGAAAGGTATTTGCTTCAGTTACAAGCATCGAGCGCCTGCTTGATATCGGCGATCAGATCCTCACTGCTCTCAATGCCGCAGGAGAATCTGACGAGATCGGGCGACACACCTGCCGCAGCAAGCTCCTCGTCATTCATCTGTCTGTGGGTTGCGCTGGCGGGATGCAGGCAGCAGCTGCGCGCATCTGCCACGTGAGTTTCAATGGCAGCGATCTTCAAATTTTTCATAAAGCGCTCGGCAACGGCTCTGCCCCCCTTGACGCCAAAGCTGACGACACCGCAGGTGCCGTTCGGCATGTATTTCCTTGCTAAGGAGTAGTACTTATCCCCTTCAAGCCCGGGATAGGCGACCCAGGCAATACGGTCATCGGATTGCAGGTATTTCGCTACGGCAAGACCGTTCTCGCAATGGCGCTGCATACGGACGTGCAGGCTCTCAAGACCGAGATTGAGAATAAAAGCATTCTGGGGAGATTGGATCGATCCGAA
Source organism: Oscillospiraceae bacterium (assembly GCA_015063625.1). GTDB lineage: Bacteria > Bacillota > Clostridia > Oscillospirales > CAG-272 > Firm-07. Next base: position 5,138 of record SVTT01000024.1, on the reverse strand, counting down.
GTCGCGCATCAGCTGGGCGGTTGCCTTGGTGATAAATGCACCGGCAAGTCCGAAGCGCTCGGTATAGGTCACGCCGTGATAGCTGTCATCAGGCGTGCAAAGACCCGGGAACTTATCTGGATATTTGGTCCAGTCAAATTTGCCCGAATCGACGATACAGCCACCGACAGCCGCACCGTGACCGTCCATGTATTTGGTGGTGGAGTGCGTGACAATGTCGCAGCCCCACTCGAAGGGACGGCAGTTAACGGGCGTGGCAAAGGTATTATCGATGATCAGGGGCACGCCGTGCGCATGCGCAGCATCGGCAAATTTTTCGATATCGAGCACCGTCAGCGCGGGATTGGCAATGGTCTCACCGAAAACCGCCTTGGTATTCGGGCGGAACGCCGCATTCAGCTCCTCCTCGCTACAATCGGGAGAAACAAAGGTAAATTCAATGCCCATGCGCTTCATGGTCACCGAGAACAGGTTAAAGGTTCCGCCGTAAATGGAGGAGGAGGCGACGACGTGGTCACCGCAGGAGGCAATGTTGAAAATGGCATAAAAATTTGCCGCCTGACCCGAAGAGGTCAGCATGGCGGCAGTGCCGCCCTCCATCTCACAGATCTTTGCCGCAACGCTGTCATTGGTGGGATTCTGCAAACGGGTATAGAAATAACCCGATGCCTCCAGATCAAACAGCTTGCCCATATCCTCGCTCGTGGCATATTTGAAGGTCGTGCTCTGCACGATCGGGATCTGGCGGGGCTCGCCGTTTCCGGGGCGATAACCGCCCTGCACGCATGTTGTTTCAATTTTGTATTCGGACATTGAAAACACCTCTTTTGTAGAGATTTTTATAGAAATATATACTAGTATAGCACAGATTCTTCTGTTTGGCAAGGGGAAAGCAAAAAAAGTGTACCCGTGTGCTTCGAAATGGCGAAGGGAGCAAAGCAACGCTCAAAAATTTGTTCACATTCAAACATTGTATGTCCAAAAACCACTACACTTTTAATTTGAATATGTTACAATGAAAGCAAGATATCGTCTACCTTATTAAGTTTTCGGACGATTAAAGGAGAACATGATGAAAGAAAGAATCAAGGTTGCCTATGTCGGTTGCGGTCGCCGCGGTTACGGCGTTCTGAACAAGTGCTTCTCTCAAATGGTTGACGTGGACATCGTTGCCATCTGCGACAGGTTTGATTCCTGCCTTGAAAAGGCAAAAAATATCATCGTGGAGCACGGCAAGCCCGCGCCTGCTATGATCACCAAGGAATATCAGGACGTGCTCGACAATCCCGAGGTCGAGGCTGTGATCCTGATGACCGGCTGGGACGAGCGCCCCACTATGGCAAAAAGAGCCCTGCTGGCAGGAAAATATACCGCTATCGAGGTGGGCTGCTCCGCCACTCTCGAGGAATGCTATGACCTTATCGACACCTACGAAAAGACCGGTGTTCCGCTGATGATGCTGGAAAACTGCTGCTACGGACGCCGCGAGATGATGGCACTGAACATGCGCGATCAGGGCGTGTTTGGCGAGATCGTTCACTGCACGGGTGCTTATGCCCACTATCTGAACAAGGTCGAGCTCTTTAAGGACCTGCACGATGACGAGAGCAACACCGAGGTGACGCACTACCGCCTCAAGCATTATATCGAGAAGAACCGCGAAAACTATCCCACCCACGCGCTCGGCCCGATTTCCAAGGTCTTGGGTCTGAACCGCGGCAACCGTATGGTGTCGTTGATGTCCGTTGCCTCCAAGGCAGCAGGTCTGAAGCAATACGCCAGGGACAACTTCGGCGAGGACAGCAAGTACGCGAAGATCGATTACAAGCAGGGCGATATCATCACCACCGTCATTACCTGCGCCAACGGTGAAACCATTCATCTCACGCTGGACACCACCCTGCCCCGTGCTTACTACAGCCGCAACTTCGGCGTACGCGGCACCAAGGGTCTTTATACCGAGGAAAGAAAAATGGCTTGGGTAGAGGGCATGGAGGAGATCGAGGAGGTCACCAGCAACGAGAAGGAATTCTATGAGAAATACGACCATCCCATCCACGTAGAATACGAATCCCTACAGGAAAAGCGCGGTGGGCACGGCGGTCTTGACTGGCTTGTTTGCCGTGCCTTTGTCGAAAGCGTGAAAAACGGCACCAATACACCCATTGACGCCTACGACTCGGTGCTTTGGATGGCGATCGGCGCACTCTCCGAGGAATCGATCAGGACCGGTCGTTCGGTTGAGGTCCCCGACTTCACGCGCGGCAAGTGGGAGCACCGCGAGCCCCCCGTGCTCGGCAAGTATTGTCTTGATCGGGTCTGCGAGGACCCCGACACCAAGCTCTTCCCCGATGCTCAGTAAAGAAGAAAAGAACTGCGACTTTAGGGTCGTACCCTAAAGGACAGTTTTGCAAGAATACGGCATATCTCGAAAGAGGTATGCCGTATTTTGCGTTTGTGTCCACAAATGCAGTGCTTGTCAGGAAAAATGACAAGTTATAGATAAACATAAAACACCTCCCGGACCCAGAAGGTAATTTTATGAAATTCAATAAATATGTTTACAAATCCAGAAATTTGTGATACAATAGCTGTGCCAAACGAACTTAATAATCGTGCTGATAGGTATATTTTTCTTTAAGGGATATTTATACCCTTTTTGTGCACACCATTAAACGAATCCATTTGGTAAAAATGCGACTCCCGTTTGATGGTGTAATATCTATCGGCGTATAAGTTCGTTTGGCGACAACTTGGAGTTTGCGTTTTTCGGTGCGTGGCTTCGGTTGCGCACCTTTTTTATATGCTGATGGGGGATATATGAACAAGAACATTCAAGAAAAGATCATAGACATTACCGGTATTGAGCTTACGCCGGGAAAACCTACCGTTTGCCTTGGCAACGGCGAGCAAGGGTTTGAGTGTTGTTGTGACGAGTGTGATTACTTTTTGTTTTGTTTTCCCGAATTTGATGTTCAAATCAAAGAAGAAAATATTGCTGCAAGTGAAGATAATACTACAAAATAGTCAAAAAATGACAGAGAATGTAAAGTGTTCTCTGTCATTTTTGTCGGTAGATGAGATATTCTTTTTAAGTTCAAAAACTGTCCTTAAGCGTACACAGCTTTGTTCGCAGTTCTTTTTTTACGGAAATTTTTAACCAAACAGTGCGAAGATCACAGGGATGGTCAGGAGTGAAAGCAGATGCGATATCACCGCCATGCCCGACGCTACCGAGGTATCCTTGCCGAGTGCGCTTGGAATCACGATGGTATTCAGTCCAAGTGGCATCGCGAGCACGCAAAGCGCGCAGGTATAGATGCTTTTTGAAAACGGCACGAATTGTGCCACCGCCACAAAAAGCAAGGGCAACGCCACCAGGCGGATCAGCGAAACGGCATAGATCCGCAGATCGGTGAAGGTTCTCCTGAAGCTGATGGAGCAGACCGTGATACCCGTCAGCAGCATCGCAACGGGCGACATACAGAGCGAGCAGGTATCCACCACCGACACCAGGAATCCGGGGAGAGGCATCTTGGTCAGTCCGATGATCATTCCGATCAGCATGGCAATAAACATCGGGTTCAAAAAGGAACGCAGACGGTCCTTGAGTGATTGCTGCTGACCGTTGTCGCCCAACAACAGCACAGGGACGCCCCAAAGGTAGATCACCGTCCAAAACGGCAGGGTGAAAAGGAGATACTCAAAAAAGATCTCGGGAAACAGCGCACTGACCACGGCATTACCCATAAAACCGAAATTGGAGAAGGCAAGCCCGTAAGTATAGATATTCTGAATATAGCGATCCTTCGTCACACACTTTGAGATCAGAATGGCAACGGGAACACAGATCAGTGTGAGTGCCACACTGATAAGCAGCAGCTTCCATGCCGAGCTGATGCGCTCGACCGTGAAATTCTCAATAAAGGTGCCCAGCACCAGCGCGGGGATAAACACCGTATTTTCAAGCTTTGCCAGCGTTTTGGCAGCATTTTCGGGAAGAATACGCAGCTTGGCAAGCAGATATCCCACAGCAATGAGCGTGAACAAAAAGGCAAGCTGATTGAGCGTCGATAAAAAAACCGTCATGGTCAATCCCTCGCAAGCAGAGATCTGCCTTCCCACTCGTCGGCAGGATCAACGCCCATCACATCGGCAACCGTGGGTGCAAGATCAAGCAGACTGACGCCCCGAAGCTCCTTTCCCGCCTCGAACTCCTTGCCGACAAAGAACATCGGGATGGTCATATCCTCCGGCAGATCACTTCCGTGACTGCGCTCGTGACCGCCGTGATCCGCCGTGACGATAACGGTGTAGCGGTCGCCGTACGCCTCGATCACGCGCTTGACGTTATCAATGGCACGGCTGATATAATCAAGATAGATCTCGCTCATCCATCCGCTGTCGTGACCGCCCTTTTCATCGGTTTCTACCATGTAAAGGAACACGAAATCGATCTCGGGATTCTCCCCGAGGTAACGAAGCATACGGTCAGTGAGGATACCGTCGGTATGCTCTGCGGAATAGGCATTCACGTATTCGGCGCTGACCAGCGACAGGGGTCTGGAAACGTCGCGCAAAGGCTCCCAGCCGTAATACATCACCGATTTGCCCTTTGCCCTTTTGATCTGCTCAAACAAACCGTTGATCGGGCGGACGGGGGGCGTATAAACATTGGTCGTGATTCCGTGACGCTCGGGCGGAACGCTATGGAAAAGCGACATATGACAGGGCAGCGTCACCGAGGGAAAGACCGTGCGCGCCGAAAGCGTATAGCTGCCGATCCTCTTCAGCTCCTCAACGTACGGATTGCCACACGAGGCAACACCGTCTGCACGCATGCCGTCAATGGAAATCAGAATGACCTTATTTTTCATCGTAATCACCTCTCAAAAATCGGTCGGCTGTATCGGCTTCCATTATAGTCAATTTCCCTGCTTTGTCAAGCACTTTTTTACAAAAGCGAACAAAATAAAACTACCGCCGAACGAATTCAGCGGTAGCTTGATTGATGGACAATGTCCATTGAAAACCGAACAAAGAGAAGAGAAAGAAAGAAACTCAAGTAATTAAAATTGTTTGAACAGGGACACGAAAGACGTGTCCGAAAGTTCAAGCCCTCGGTCTATTAGTATCGA
>SVTT01000008.1 GCA_015063625.1 Oscillospiraceae bacterium | reverse complement strand
TCAAAATCATTGCATGGACGCATACAGCCGAGTATGTTGCCAAGTACGCACACAAAGGCGATACGCTGGCGGTGTCTGGCGTTATTACTGATCGAGAGTATGAGCAGAACGGCAGGAAGGCGCACTCTGTCGAGATTATTGCCGACGAGGTACAGGTACTCGGAAACAGACAGACTGCGGCAGGAGCGGCGGATATGCCGCGTTTCGAGGAAGTGCCGCAGGATGATACATTACCCTTCTGATTATGGCAGATCGTCCGTTGTATATCGTTTCGTGGAGCGGAGGCAAGGATAGCACGGCGACGATTATTCTTGCACACGAAAACGGATTGCCGCTTGATCGTATTGTGATCTCTCTCCCGTGGTTTGACAAGGAGCAGAAGATCTATGCAGACGACGAGGATCATGTAAACTGGGTGCTGAATTATGCCAAGCCTATGTTTGAGAGTTGGGGATACAGGGTAGATATAGTCAGCGACGATAGAGATTATCTATACTGGTTTTTCAAGGTTAAAGAGAAAAGCAAATATCCAGAGCAAAACGGGCTGTTGTATGGTTTTGTGATCGCTGGGATGTGCAAAATGAATCAATCCAAAGTTGAGCCAATCGCCAAGTGGGTAAAGGCGCTCGGTTGCGACTATGTTATGTACGAGGGCATTGCGGCGGACGAAGAGGATCGTCTGATCGGGATGCACAAAACCAGAGGACACGAATCGCTGATGGAGAAATACGGCAAGGTCGAAAGCGACGCATATCCAATCTGCCGTAAATATGGGCTATTATCACCCGTTTACAAGAAAAGAAAACGGCAAGGATGCTGGTTTTGCCCCAACCAAGGCATAGAAGAAATGGCGGATACAAAGGTGAATCGTCCGCATCTATGGAATAGACTTGCGGAACTTGCCAAAGTAGAAGGGGTTGCCACCAGATGCTTTAAGTACGGACAGACCTTTTGGCAGATCGACGCACAGGTGGATCAGTACATAGCAAATCCGCCGCCCGAACAGTTATCATTTTTCGATTTCGATTTTTAAGGAGGATATATGGTTATCAAGCAAATTTTATGCGATAAGTGCGGCAGGAAGATTGCCGACGATAAAGCGCATCCGCGCCTTGTGATCCAGAAGTACAAGCACGAAAATCTTGTTACTTCTCCGAGAGGCTGGCGCAACGACAGAACGATCAATTTATGCGAAGAACATTTTACCGAGTTTATGACTTTCTTGGGAGGTAGCGACGATGAAGGTTGATATTTTCAATACCGACAAGAAATACCAGATCATATACGCAGATCCGCCGTGGGATTTCAAGCGGTGGAGCGATAAAGCCCAGCGCCATGTTACGGCGCACTACCCCGTGATGAATGTTGAGGATATCAAGCGCCTTCCTGTGCAGGATATGGCGGCAGATAACGCCGTGCTGTGCATCTGGGCGACCTTCCCCAACCTAAAACTCGCGCTCGATGTTATTACGGCATGGGGCTTTGTGTATAAGACCGTAGCCTTTACATGGGTAAAGAAAAACAAGAAGGCTGATTCTCTGTTCTGGGGCAACGGTTATTACACCAGATCAAACGCGGAGATATGCCTGCTGGCGACAAAAGGCAGTCCGCTTCCGCGCCTCTCACACTCCGTACATAGCGTTATTCTTTCACGGGTGCAAGAACATAGCAAGAAGCCAGACGAGGCGCGCGATGGCATAACTCGACTGTTCGGGGGGGATCTTCCCCGTATAGAACTCTTTGCTCGTCAGTACGCGGACGGCTGGGATTGTTGGGGGAATGAAGTATGATCGAATACGAAGTATCCAAGGAAAAGGGCGGACAGTATTACGCCCACCCAGCAGGACACCCCGAACAGCCCATCAAGGGGAGTTACGGCGATAAGAAAAAGGCTATCAAATTTGCCTCGCGCCTCTGTGGTATGACCGTCAAAGAATACATAAAGGAGCGGAAGGAGAACGCACCATGCGAGTAAAAGATTGCCAAAATTGTAAGCATTGCCAGCGCAGGACATGGCATCAATATCATGTACCGAAATCCTCTCACCCCGTAGGATTTACTCACGCATATTATTTCTGCACCAAACACCAAAAGCGCGTCCGTGAAGTAAAGAAATGTCAGGAGGTATCGGATGGAAGCCGTATTGATTAGCATACAGCCTAAATGGTGCGAATTGATTACATCAGGCAAAAAGACGGTTGAGGTCAGAAAGACCAAGCCGAAACTGGGAACGCCGTTTAAGTGTTATATCTATTGCACGAATGGCAAGCCGATTTTGGGAAGATGCCTAAAAGATAACAGTTTGAAAGCAACTCCCAAAACTGATTTTGATAACTATAATAAAGACACTTTGTTTCGTGCAAACGGCAAGGTTATAGGCGAATTTGTGTGCAACCTTATGACCTCTTTTAAGGCTATGGGAGAAGTACAAGCCCTATATAACGAAGCAAAGGAAACCTGTATTTCGCACGATGAAATAATCAAGTACGCGAACGGAAAAAGGCTCTATTATTGGCATATCTCCGACCTCAAAATCTACGATAAGCCCCGCGAGCTTTCAGAGTTTAGCAAATACGGCTTCGTGCATCCCGTTCCTCTCAAAAGACCTCCTCAGAGCTGGATGTATGTGGAGGTGGAGGGATGAGCAAGTATATTGATTTGGAAAAGGCTATCGAAAGACTAAATGCTTCCCCTGCCTTTTCAAATTTTGGAGCTGACGGTTATTTTCTGCTTGGAGTTGTTGAGGATTTACTGAACAAGCAACCTGCCGCCGATATACTTGAAAAGCTCACAGACGAAAACAACGCCCTTATAGTGTCAGGCTTCAAAGATTGCCCTATAACGCAGATGCGTATATATCGAGTGCGTGAGCAGCACCCGGTTGTAATGGCTATTGAAGCCTACGGCGCAACACAAGCGCTTGAGGAGCTTGAAAAATTCATTGAGAGAAAAAGGAGAACCCTATGGCAACCTACAAGATAACAGTACAGCGTGGCGGTAGCATGAACGACAACGATCGTCTGGCGCTTGCATCCTTGCTCATCAAGGCAGGGTATACCGTTCGCATCACGCGCGAGAAGAAGGAAGGCAGGGCGCAAGCGGTCATCGCTGTGGAATACCGGGAGGAAAGGGGACTGTGAGAGCGCGACAGGAAAAGTGTCACAATCAAAAGACGTGGACGGCTGATGGAGCTCTGCATGCAAGCAAAAAGGAGGCAGAGCGCTGGTGCCTGTTGCACCTCCTTGAGCGAAGCGGAGAGATCTCCGACCTCAAGCGGCAGGTCGAGTACGAGCTCATCCCAACGCAACGGGAGAGAAGTGATCAGATCTATCAAAAGGGTCCCAAAAAAGGGCAGCCCAAGGAGGGGCGGGTCATAGAGCTGCCCTGCAAGTACATTGCCGATTTTGTGTACACCACCAAAACGGGAGAGCGTGTGGTAGAGGACGTCAAGGGCCATCGCGACCCAAAAAGCGCCGCCTATGCCAAGTTTGTAATCAAGCGCAAGCTGATGCTCTATATTCATCACATCAGGATCAAGGAGGTATAGAATCCACATGACAACCGTTTATGAAAGGCCGAGCAAGAAGAGCCGAGAGAAGATCGTCGAGTATCTTCACGGGGATTGCCTGGAGGGCGCGGGGCTGTTCATCCCGAACGGCGGGATCGCCGTCATCGACTGCACCTTGACTCCGAGGGTCGGTGACTTTGTGATCTGTGGCAAGCACCGAGACACGTTAGATCGGTATTGCAAGCAGGTCAAAAGCATCGGTGAGTGCGTGGTGGTCGGCACCGCCTACCTCGATCGGGCAAAGGATTTCACCTTTGAGGCACAGGTGGTCTCGGGCGTCGTGGTCCAGGTTTTTGACCGCCTGTTTCATTCGCTTTGCTATGAAAGACCGATCGAAGCAATCACATGCGAAGGGAGAGATGGGTGAGAAAATGAAAACAGGAGAAGCAAAAGCGGTCCTTGCAGAGATCTGCGGAGGGCGCTACACCGCCACACAGAAGATAAGAGCGATCGAGCATGTACTTGCCTCGCCCGGAGGCCTGCCCTCAAAATATTGGCAGCAAGCCTGTGCATGGCTCCTCGGTGAGTACCGCCATGCACAGGAAACAGTGGCGGCGCAGGATCTTGCGCTAAAGCGCTCTGTGCGCGCGGCAGATTGCTTTGACGACGGTATGGAGCGCTGGGCGTGCGAGTGCGGCAATCTCTTTTGCCGTCGGCAGCCCTATTGCGACCGTTGCGGCGCGCGCCTTGTCTACAAATGAAAAAGGGGGGCAAAGGATGACAAAAAACGAGCTGGAGGAATACAGCGCACTGAAACGCGAAAGAAGAAACGCAGACGGCGGAACCCGAAAATGCATCGAGGCGCGCATGCGAGCGATCGAGCAATTTATCAATTCTCTTCCGTCAAGATATCGGGCCGTGCTTCATCTGAGGTACATCAAGGGGTATTCATGGCAAAAGATATCGGGCGAGCTCCATTATAGCCGCGCCCATCTTTTCCGTCTGCGTGACGAGGCACTTTCAAGCAAACGAAAGGCGTTGAAGGCAGAGCCTCACCATCCCAACTAAAAACCAACCCCGAAGCAACGAGAAAAAATGTTTGCTTCGGGGCTTTTTCTTTGCACAAACATGAGATTTTATGAGACTTTTTTTGTGTTATAAAGGTGATAAACCATGCGAGAGGGAGGGAGTGACCGATGCCGAGAGGCAATACCGACAATCTAAAGCCTTTAAGCTCGGAAGAAGCCCGAAAAAACGGTTCAAAGGGCGGAAAAGCCTCGGTTGCCAAGAGAAGAATGAAAAAGAATCTCCTTGAGGCGACGAACGCCCTGCTTTCGCAGAGGATCGGAGACGGAGAGCTGGCGCAGACCGAGCGCGCCAAGCTGCTGATCAAAAGCATGGGGCTGGACGAAAATGATGCTGTAACATTGCTTGCCGCGGCGGCTATCGTGTACGGAACGATCGAGGGCTCCTCACAAATGGCAAAACTCCTTGCCGAGATGAATGCGGCAGGAAGCGGAAAGGCAGTGCTGCCCGCAACCATCAACGTGCGCTTTGAAGACAATTCCGAAGCAAAAGGGGGCGGAGCTTGAGCGTGGCAGAGCTCCGTCCCTCGAAGCCCTACGCGCCGCTTTACGATCCTGAGCTTCACCGCATCGTGCTGAACAATGGGCGAAACTCGGGCAAGTCGTATGAGGTGGCATCGCTTGCCGCTGTCTATCTTGCAAGATATCCGGAGCATGACATCATGTACTGCCGCGCCAACTCAAACAGCATCGGTGACAGTATTTTTAACGAGATCACCGAGAAGCTGGACATGCTCGGTATCTCCTACCGTTCCACCAAAAGTCCCTATCATATCGTGACCGCATACGGAAACGAGGTATGGTTCAAGGGTCTTGACGGCGATGCCAACCGCACGAAGGGCACCAAAACGCCGCGCCCCTTGTCCCTGATCATCATTGACGAATGCGAGGAGATCCGCCGTGAGATCAATCTCACAAACGCCGTTTCCTCCTTCGACAGACACATTGACGACACGATTGCGTGGAAGGTGCTTTACTGCGGCAACCCTGCCGAGGTGCGCTCGCACTGGTGGAACGTGTGGTGCGCGAAGCACAGGAACGCAAAAGGGTATGCGCACATCGATGCAACCTGGCGCGACGTGGCAAAGAAGCTCACGCGGGCGACCAAGGACGAGATCCTTCTCACCTATCGCATCAATCCGCAGCTGGCGCGCTTTCTCTATGACGGCGACATTACCGAGCTGATGGGTGGTGCTTATCCCACCTTCAAGCGAGAACGGCATGTGCTGACCCCGCAAGAGGCGAACACGATGTTCGGTGCGGAACGGATCTGCGGCGTGATCTTCGGCGGCGACGGAGCCATTATGAACGATGCGACAGCCCTCTCCCCCGTTGCCATTCTTACCTCGGGACGCGCGCTGGTGCTGGAGCGCTTTGTTGTGGATCCTACACGGCTCGGGTACGCCCCGGCACCCTCGCAGTATGCCGAATACGCGAGCAGGTATGTCGACTTTATGGAGCGCAAATACGGCTTTCGCTTCAACGGTGTCCCTGTGCTCTTTCTGATCGATTGTGCCGCAGCGGACTTTATTCGCCAGCTTCGGTACACCCTTACCGACGATTATGACGTGCAGTCCTTCACGCAAAAAAACGTCCTGCAAAACACGGCGACCGTTAACAACGTGTTTGCCTGCAATGCGGTTTACATCGTCGATTACGGCGGCTATTTTGACTTCACGCAATATGCGGCGGGGATGCGTGAGCCTCCCTTTATCAGAACAGAGACCGACCTCCTGGTCGAGCAGCTTGAGAGCGTGGTGTGGAAGAACAACAAGCTGGATCCCTCAGTGCCGAACGACGTCAGCGACTCGCTGGTCTATGGCCTTCACTATTACGCTAACCCCGAAAACCTTGATTTTACCGTACCCGAAAGGAGCAAGTATTATGACAGATGAAAAGCAGGCGCTGGAACGAAAGCCGGACCCCGAGGCATATGAGGCAGTGCAGAAGCAGGCAGAATCCATGACGGGCATCCCTGCCCCCACCTTTGAAAGTGAGGAGGAGCGAGAGAGGGTCATGCGTGAAAATTTTATGGTCGCCGTGTGCCGATTCATGAGAACGGCAAATTTCTACTTATCCGAGATCCACGGGCTGCTATCCTCTCTGGTTGAAAGAGGTGGGGAGCATGCAATCTAACTGTACTCCCTTTGCCATGACCTTTGCGGCGGCACAGATGCTCTCGCAAAGCTTTGCGGATTCCTCAGGTCTGCTCCCCCATCTCGCCCCCGAATACTACCGCGCCTTTTACGAGCGCGGCGTACGCCGCTGGCTTGCCTGGTATGACGGCTACGTGAGCGAGGTGCATGGCAGCGGTACTGCGGGGATCGTTTCGACGCAGATCGGACGCATTCTTGTCGACCGTGCCAACGATGCTGTCTTTGGCGGCGGTATTATGTTTCAAAACGAGAATGCACCCTGTCTTGTCGATGAGAAGGGCGTGAGCCGATCGCTCACCGCCATCTCCGACCGCTGGGCACCGCGCGCACGCTTCGCCGCGCACGTCAAGCAGGCTTGCAAATACGCGATGGCGGGGGGGACGGGCTTGCTCAAGCTGAACCGGGACACGAGGGGAGAGCTTTGGATCGACGCCTACCGTGCAGACCGCTTTTTTCCCGTTCTCGACATGGCAGGCAACGTAGAGGAGGTAAAGACCGTGCTGACCGTCTTTGGCGGCGAGCGCGACGCATCCTTCGCGCTTTGCGAGGAGCGCTATTACAAGGACACCGTGCTGACACGCAGGATCCCCGTCAGATGCTTTTCGGTCTACCGTCTTTCGCGAGGTGTGGGCAACGCCCTGTCGTCGCGCGTCGATTGGAAGGCGATTCCCCGCAATTTCAAGCAGTATCTCGCAAAAAACTATGGGCACATCCGCATCGACGAGGAGCAGGCGCTGCCCTTTGCTACGCTCGGCTGCTATGCCTTCCGATATACCGACGGCTGTGAGTGGTATGGTGATATCGGGCTTGGAGAGTCGATGCTCGCGCCTATCATGCAGTGTCTGCTCTCCTATGACTATTATTGGAGCGCCTTCAACACGGACATGTACCTCGGGAGAGGCAGAGTGATCCTGAAGAAGCAATTCAAGCCGAGAAATGACGCAGAGGGCGGCAACTACAATGCGGGTCTTGACTCCTTTGTCTACGAGCAGGTGCCATCCTATACGCCCGAGGAGCAAAAACCGGTGCCTATTCAGTTTGAGCTGCGCGCCGCCGACTGGCGGGAGATCCGCAACAACCTCATGGAAAGCATGGCATTCGCACTGGGGCTCAGCGTGGGCACGCTTGCCTCCTTCCTCAGCGATGCGAGCAACCGTACCGCCAGGGAGATCAGCGCGGAGGAAAGCGCCACTGCTCGCTTTGTGGAGGCAAGGCGAAAGCAATTTGAGGGACCCGCGAACGATTGTCTGCGCGATGTGTGTCTTTACTACGGCTTTACCGATCTCGTGACGGTCCGCTGGAGCCTTGCGGGGCAGACCAATATCGACGCGGTATCGACAAGAGTCATGCAGGAATACCGCGAGGGCATCAGATCACTCAAAAGCGCCGTTTGCGCGATCAATCCCGATCTCGACGAGCATCAGGTCTTAGAGGAGATCGAGAGGATCGAGAGGGATGGGCACAAGCGTGCGGCGTCCCTTTACGGTGATATCGGCGGCGCCTCTGAGGTGTTCTGATGAAATACCCACGTGCGGAGGAGGTCGGGCAGAGCTGGCAGGCGCTGGCGGTCGAGAGCGCCCAAACCGAGCTGAAGCTTTGTGCCAGAGACGCGGTGCTGACGGATCGACCGTTTAAGGATGTCAAAAAGAGCTTTGCCGACATCGTCGACACCCTCGTGGATGAGCTGGAAAGCGAGAATCTGAAGGAGAAATGCAAAAACACGCTTCCCCCTTACGCACTCAAGCTCTATGCCGCATTTTTGCGCATGTTCGGCATCGGCACCGAAAATAATCTGAGCTCGGCGATCCTTCTGACTGCCGACCGCGGAGAGCTGGGAGAAATGGCGGCAGCAGCCGTGCGGGATATGCCGCCACTGACTGCACGAGAATGGGCATATAACCGCGCCACTCCACTGACCACTCTGTACGGCAACGAGGTGATGAGGCGCATCAAAAAGCACCTTTCCGAGATCGTTGACATGGAGCCAAAGCCCGATTATGAGACCAACGTGAATCTGCGCAACGTGGCAGAGATGGAGGTGCGACACCTTCACCAGCAAAAGGAGCTCACGGCGCTCAGGGAAGGGGGCACCAGGCTTGTGTGGATCGAGCCGCATGCCAACTGCTCCAAGCGGTGCGAGAAGTACCAGGGGAAGCTGTATTCGCTTGATCATACCTACGGAGAGATCGAAGGGGAGCACTATGAGCCCTTAGAGAACGCGACCGACAATCCCGCCGATTTCCATACGACCAAGGCGGGGATCACCTATCACAACGGATGTATATCGGGGTTCAATTGCCGACACCGCCTCGTGCCCTATCAAAAGGGCAACAAGCCCGCCACCATCCCTGCGAATATCATCAGACGCCAACGCGCCATCGAGCAGGAGCAGCGAAAGTGTGAAAGAAGTATTCGCCGCGCACGAGAGGTCACCAAGCTTCTCGGCGGTCTTGGTGCGGGCAAGGCGTACAACATGGCGTTGGAAAAGCAAGTCAAGCTGCGAAAGGAATATGAAGCATTTTGCCGTGAAAACAAGGTGCCCTTTTACAGAGAGCGTCTGCGGATCCTTGAGGGAGAGCAGCTGCGCTCGACGGTCAAGATCCCAAAAAACATTCTATCGCTTGTGCCGGTCGGCAGGCTTGGAGAATTGGAGAGAAGAAAGACCGCACTCACACGATATTAACCCTGCCGAGCAGGGCGCTGATATCGCCCCAAAAACCCGCACCGAGGGCGTTAAACAACGGTGCAGCCGAGTGTCGGATCATACCGCCGAGGAGGCGCACGGCGCCAAAAAAAGGAGAAACGGAGCCGACACAGAGCGAGGGAAATCACCCCCATGGAGGAAAAAAAGATATGCTTTTCAGGAAGAAAGCAGAGGATGTGCTGAAGCTGATCAATGCGCTCTCCGAGGAGGAAAGAGCAACGGTCCTGGCACGCCTCGGTGGCGAAGCGGAGCCCGCCCCCGCATCGCCCGAAGCGGAGAACCGCGAGGAAGTGGCGGAACAGAACGACAACGAAGCCCCCGAGTCAACCGCCGAGAGCGAGGAGCCGAGGGAGGAGCGCGAAGCCGATGCGGCAGGAGAGGTGCCTTCCCCCGAAGGTGAGGCGGGGTCCGCCGAGCCGAATGCCGATGCACCCGAGCCGCCCGAGGAGGAAGATGCCGACCAAGGGCAGAGCGAAAGCGCAGGGCGAGGGGAAGATGCGATGCGATACGATGCGCTCACCGCCCGCATCGATGAGCTGACCAAATTGCTTGACACTCGCGTGAAGCCTCTTGAGGATTTCGTGGCTGCACTTCGCGAGGAGGATGGCAAGCAAAAGGCTGCGATCGGCTTCCCCATGATGGAGCGCGCACGGAGCGAGGCGCAGGAGAGCTATCACGATTTGCGCCGCCGTGTTGTCGGCAAGTAAAAAACAGAAAGGAAATCACAAACCATGAGTACCATTAACAGACAATCGGTCGACATTCTGACCCATAAGAAATTTCTTGAAACCTTCTTTTCGGGTCTTGTACATATGCCCGGCAAGGGTGTGAACGAATCGATCACTGAGGACACCAACGCGGCCTATGTGCGCGTGGTCCGTCAGAATCTTCCCGGCTTTGAGCCCCGCCGTCTCGGCTCAACGGTCAACGGCGGCAGCTTCAACAGCGACGATGCTGCAGAGCCCTCCTCGGTGGAGTACGAGCTGAGCCTGACCGACCTTTACGACGGAAATTTCGACATCGCGGAGGTCACCACCGACATGTTCTCGCTGCCCCTTGTGGAACGCACCATGGAGGACATGGCGGGCGAGGTCGATACGGCAGTCAACGCCGCCACCCTGGCGGAGCAGCTGCGCGCCTGGGCAAACAGTGCCGCAAAGAACGAGGGTGCACAGAAGATTACGCTTCCCGCAGAGATCGGAGATACCACCTATCGCGAGGCGGTCTTCAAGGCAGGCGCGATCCTGGATGACGGCGACATCGACAACGGTGTGCAGTTCTATCCCGCCGATCAGCGCGAGATCATTGCCCGTCCGATGTTCTGCGCCGAGCTTTTTTCGAAGTGGAACCTCGGCGCCGGTGACATTACCCGAGCCCTGCTTGAGCGCGGTGTGATCTCCGAGGGAACCTATAAGAGCAACGGGGAGATGTTTGTCGGAGAGATCGACAACACCCCGGTCTATAAGGCCCCCTCCGTGATCTGGAAGAGGGCGGCGAAGGAGCTTTGCTTCTCGGTCAACGGTGTGCCCTCCTATGCAAGAAGCAACAGCGTTCACGAGAACGTCGCCGCAAGATCGGAGATGGATAAGATCGAGGCAATCGTTGTCAGCGCGGTGGGCACCGTTCGCGGTCTTGCGCTCGGCAATCACATCAAGTCGATCGATTCGCCGCGCGGCGCGGGCATCAGACTTCAGCCTAAATTCCGCTACGGTGTCGAAACCCTTTACGGCACGTCTGTTGTTCCGATCGTTAAGAACGGTTTTGACCTCACCAAGCTTACCGCCTACACGTCGGAATCCGATAACAGGCTGCTTGTGAGAATGCCCGTGAAGTCCCAGACGGCATGATAAAAAAACGGCGGGCGGAGTTTTTCTCCTCCCGCCTTACATCGAGAAAGCAGAATCACGCGGGTGCAGCCCCCGCGTTCTCGATCAAGGAGGCTTTTATGTATAACGACGATATGATGATCTTTGACCAAACTCAAAACCGCTACATCCTGACAGAGGCGTGTGCATTGTCCCTCGGCATCGACCTCTCCCGCGAGCTTTGCGGGATGAGCGCGACGCACAAAAGCAATCTGCCGTCTCTGATGCTCGACCGTGTGAGCCGCACGGTGTATGGCTACGTATACGCTCATGGCAACCGCACAGTAAAGGAGGAACGGATGGCACGGGATGATGAGCTGCGGCCGATCATCTTCGATGCCCTTTGCGAGCAGTTGATCTATCAGATGGGCAACGGTGATCTGAATGCTGTGGCAAGGGTCGACACGGCAACGGGCGCTGTGATATCGCGTGAGGCAATGCGCGACGCGGCTTATGCCCCGATGCTTGAGACCATTCTCGGCGATTCGGGGCTTCTTTATTGCGGCTATGTGCCGAGAGGGAGGGGACATACGTGTATTACGCATTGAAAAAAGACCCGAAGGAAACGTGCGGCGGAAGCTGGTACCACAGCTACCCCACACTCGAAAAACGCGCCGTGGGGCTCTTTTTCCACTTTGAGCTGTTGCCCGATGATACCCATGACCGCACAATGCTGGTCGACAATCTGTCAGGGGAGGACGAGCGCATCCGGATCCGCACAACGGCACGCTATTCCTTTAAGCCCGACACCTACGTGACGGCATTCGGCAAGCTTTACAGGATCACGGGTATGACGAGCACGCGCGGCTTTGCGCGCGGCATATCGGTGCCGACGGTCAAAACCACGCTCTCACTGACCGGGTGCGCGTCAAATCCCCTTTCGTTATGATACAGGCGCAGATCAAAGGGGCGGTCGATCGCTTTGTACAGGTACTGCGCGAGCTGGCGCCGAAGGATACGGGCAACCTTGCCTACAACGCCATTCGCGTCGAGAGTGTGGGCGTCGGAAGATGGCGGATCTACGTCAATATGACGGGAGAGCACCGAAGTCGCGCGCTTGACGGTATTGCCCCCTAT
Source organism: Oscillospiraceae bacterium (assembly GCA_015063625.1). Lineage (GTDB taxonomy): Bacteria > Bacillota > Clostridia > Oscillospirales > CAG-272 > Firm-07. The sequence goes on along the minus strand of SVTT01000008.1, from coordinate 76,409 downwards.
CAGAAATATGTCAACGATTCGCCCACGCTCTCAAACGGGCAAAGTAACAAAAACTATCACTGGTGGGAGAAAGCCGTCGAGCTTGCCGCGGAGGAGCTTGCCAAGGCGTTGAAAGGAAGCATAGACCATGATTGAAAACAGTAAATTTTGCAATTACGTCGCCCGAAGGCTTGATGCGGTGCTTTATGAGGATCGCGGCGAATTCGTGGCAGCATACCGAGAGCACAATACCGTCCACATGCCGCTTTGCGGCGTGTTTCGCATGGCACCCATGACGATCACGCCTCTTTACGGGCTTTTTTTGGCATCTGCCACTGCCACTGTCGAGCTTGCCGCGGAGGCGTACAATGTGAACACCGTTCGCCGCACGATCGACGAGCTGGCAGCAGGAGGCACGGGCGAGACCGCGGCGTTTGTGGGGGATGGCGGTGAGATCTACACCGTGACATTCACCTATTCCACGGCATTTGTCGGCAGTGAGCAGCCGTCGCCGAGCAACACGGGAAAGATCATCCCCGTGTCGATGACGGTCTATTTGTCGATCATCCAAAACGGTGTGTCCTCCAATGACGTGCACGTTACGCTGGATGGCCATCCCGTATTTACCACCGAGTTTTCGGTGAGCAACGTGAGAGTGAGCGATGCCTATGCTACCGATGAGTCACAGGCAAGGAGCGCCGTCACGCAGGCGGTGCGCTCCTTTGATTTTGTGACGCCCCTGCTAAAAAATGAGCTCGGTGCCATCATCAAGCAAAGTGTGTTCGGGAAAGAGAGCGCGCGAGCGCACGCACTGACCGTGTCGGACGGTGAGGAGATCTATTGTTATATCGTACAATTCGGCAATGAGGTCGCCACTGTGAAGGCGCCCCAGAATGTGGGCGTCAACGTCTCACTGATCGAGGCGATCCCCGAGATCGTAACCTTCGGCGAGGGATGGATCGCCACCGAAGCCGATGGCAGCACCTATACTGTCACGGCACCCGAGGTCCCCTCCCGTATGCTGATCTTTTGGGGGGACGGGGAAAGCGACGTGCTTGACACGATCAAGGATCCATCGGTTGTCGAGGTCGTGCACACCTTTAAAAAAGAGGATCTTTACACCGTTCGTATCTTTACGGAGCAAACGGTGTCAAGAAGAAGCGCATCCGTGCCCTGCGAGATCCTTGAGGTGCTGGCAGAGAGCGATCGCACCGTGATCGTGCTGGGGCAAAAAGACAAAGACGGCTTTTGGAGATACGACTGTGTGATCGAGTGGGGGGACGGTGATGCGACACATTTTGACACCATGACTGCAAACGCGGAGACGGCGTGCGAGGGTGCTTCGCACGTTTATGAGAGAGAGGGACGCTATACCGTACGGATATGCTACCGCGACAGGCTGTGGATCGCCAAGGAGGTCACCGATGGCGAGTGAATTCGTTATTCGAATCGAGGATGGTACAGGAATGTCAAGCGCCGCCCCCGTCGCCTCAGATACGCCCAGTTCTCCTGTTTCGGAGCAACCGCGCAACAAGGTCCCCCCCTCCGCATCCTCCTATGTCGCCAGCAAAATGCTGCAGCCTGCGGCGCGCAGCATCGCCTCTCATATCACAGCAAGCGTCGCGATCGAAACGGGCTCGCAGGAGCTTCAGCAGAAGACAGACCTTGCCATGATGGGCGTTTCGACCGTCATGAGTGGGTGGAGCAATATTTCGGGCGCCATGGCGCTGTTCGGCGGGCCTGCAGGCGCCATTGCGGGAATTGCCGTGACCGCTATGGGCGTCGCCGTGCAGTACGGTATCAAGCAAGCCCAGGTGAAGCAGCAGCAACGCGTTGAAAATGAGCAACTGGAGCTGTACCGTTCCCGCTTCGGGCTTGGGTTTGACAATTCAAGACAAGGAGGCACGTCATGAGGATCACGATTGACGGCAAGGCATACCGTCCATCTCTGCCGATCGGCGTGACCTACACGCACGAGGGCGGTCTTGACCAGGCATGCCTGAAGCTGAGGCACACCGACAGGCAAGAAGCGTTCTCCCCGTTTACCCACGTCAAGCTGCTTGACAGGTGGTGGGTGATCGCGCGCGACGACGTCGTGAGAGAGCGCTATACGGGCAAGGCAACACACAATCTGATGTTGCTGGAGGCAACCAAGGAGCTGGAGCGCGTACCCTGCGGCGCCAAGACCTTTACCAAGCCCCTGCGGCTTGAATACACGTCCGTGCCCGCAGAGCAGACGGTAACGATGTTTCAGTATGCAAACAACAGCTGGACAGGTCCGATTGAAACCGACGCATATGTCGTATGCGATCTCAAGACAGGGATCGCAGAGGGCACGCCCCTGACGATACCTGCTATTGTCGAATGGGCTCATCTGAGCGACCTTATAAAACCGTCTGAGCGCACCTACTATTCGGTGGATGGTGGCCCGCTGATTGAGGTCTTCTTAACCGACGCCGTGGTCGATACCTCGCGTGTATCGACTGTTCAAGTGGTGTTCGAGAGGTCCTATTCAATTGACGAAGAGGAGGGTGAAAAGAGCACCCTTCACCGATCGGTATTTGACATCAAGATCACACGAGTCGAGAACGAGAACAAAAAAACTCCCTTGACGGTCTTTGAGGCGGTCGAGCGGCTTCTGATCACCGCAGACCCCGTGAGAAGTGAGGGCGAGCGCGCCTATTTTCATGATGTCGGCACGGAGGGTGCGATCGACACTCGCCAGTTCGAATGCCCCGAGCTCTCCTTTGCCAATGAGGCGACACTTAAGGAAAATCTTGATGCATTCGCCAAATATCTGCACGCGAAGACCAAGCTCCGTTTTGATGAGGAGGGCAAGGGACACGTGTACTTCATTCCCCTGACATCCGCGAGGCGCACACGCATCAAGGGGTGCTTGATCGGAGATCAAAGCACCTTTGAGTGCACAAAATACGGCGGACGTGTCGAAACGAACGCCGCAAATCTTGTCATCGGTGACAGCTCGGAGGCGGTCGTTTCCGACCCGTCGGGCCCTTTTCGCAGCATGACAAGCATCGAGCACGTCGGTATGCGAACGCTCCGCGCCTCGGATATGGAGGCAAGGATCAGCGACACGACGGGAGAGATCGAGACCACGCTGCCCATCCGCAGGATCACACGGCTCTTAATGAAGTGCAAGGGCGATAACCGTGTGCTCGATCTTACGAAATGGGTCAATGAGGAGAGTCGCTACCGCGGTCTTAGCAATTATATGGGAGATTACAGCAAGTCCTATTCGCTGTATTACACCCAAGGGTCAAGGGGTATCAAGGGACTGTTTTTTAAGGACGAAAACGCAAAGCCAAGCGCGCTCACGCGCTATTCCATTACCAACATCTACAACGAGGCAACGGGTGAGAGCGTGGATTCCCTCAGCAATTATTGCGATCTGCTTTTCAGCGTGGAGTATGAGCCATATCTCAATGTGCGCCTGGTCAATTCGCGCACCGACAAAAGGGGCAAGGGAATCGGCACCATCGTCAACCAAAGCGCCAACGAGCTCGACAAGGAAGCACTCGGTGCCTTTTTGCACGGTACGGCAGAGCAGATGACCTCCGACGCACCCAAGCTGACCTATCTTCTGCGTGACGTCTCGGATCTGCCCGATATCGGCACCATGCCTGACGAGAAAAATTATATCACCGCAATCTCGTTTGAAATCTATGCAAGCTTTGTCAAGGCGATGCTGTCGGTGTCTGAGCACTACAATCGCCTCGGCGAGCATGTTTCGGTGCCGAACGCAGTGCGGCAGTATGAGATTGATACCAAAAATGTCACCGACCGAAGCGTGCTCTACACCGACGTTTGTACCATCTCCCTGCATGCACCGACCGCGGAGGATGACTCTCTTCTGACACCGTGGGCAAAGAGGCTGCTGTGTCAATGGTTATGCAATCACAACGAGGTGAGTGGCGATCACCGCATGTCCTTGATGCGCGTCAAGACCTACGCTGCCGAGCACGGAAGGAATCTTTTGCCGCGTGAGGCGGATGCACGCCGGATCACCGAGGCGCTGCTGCCCGTGGCATCGTTCGGCTTTGGTAATTCGGTGGCATTCGTCGCGTCAATGGCGGACAACTTCTCTGTCGGTAAACAGGCACGGCAGTGCAGCGGGAAGCAATATCATTTGCAATCGTACATGGAGTACGGCGACTGCTACGGAGATGCCGAATTCCTATCCTTCGAGCTATTGAACGGCATGGGGGCTTTCAAAGAGGGTGATGCGGGTGTCGAGCTCGGCAGATCACTTCCCGCGCCGCTTTACACAAGCCGCATCACCTACGGAGAGGTCGGCATCAGCACCGTGCAGGGAGAGCACCCGCTTTTGTACCTCTTTAAGGACAGCCGTGAGCGCATCATGCTCACCTATCAGCTGCTGTTTGAAAGCGACAGCGGTCTGATCATCGGAAACGACCTTTCCTCTCTTTGCCCCTTTGTCCGCACGATCGGCGTCGATGAGGACGGGCACGTCGAGCACCCCCAAATCTATCTTTACGGCAATGGCACAGACGGTCCCTATCTTGACCCGATCGGTGGGACAACAAAGCGCACTGATAACCCCTTGTCCGTTCAGTTCCTTGAGCATGAGGGGTACTGCCTGCGCGTGCCCCCCTTCAACGAGCGTCCCCACAGCGCATGGGCGATGATCTATCGGGGAAAATTCCTGCTCGGTGCCAACAAGCGGCTTGAGCCCGATTGCAGGATCTATTTCAATTTTTCGCACAAATAAGGAGGTATCCCATGGTTTTTATCCTAAAACCCGATAAAAGCGTGAACACCATTCCCGAACACGTTAATGTCGGAGAAACCGCGGCAAGCATCGTGCTCGTCTCTCCCTTCTCGGGCGTACAGACGGCAGAGATCCGCTATCGCCTGCCCGACGGCAGGGAGGGGAAAACGGCTTTCTTGAAGCACGTCGGCTTTCAGGAGATGCGCCTTTCGGTCTATCAGATGGACATCCGCCCCGAGTTAACTGCCATGCCGGGCGAGGTTTCGCTGCACTTCGTGCTGACCGATGCCGGCGGGAGAGAATTTGTCAGCGATGAATGCAGCTTCCCGGTAGGCGGCTTCTCCGCACTGCCCTTTCCCGACGACAAGGAGCAGGGCAGTGACTTCGCGGCACTGCTCAAGGCACTGCTGGCATCTGCTTCTGCCTCGGTAGAGGAATCAAGGCAACACATGGAGAACGCGAGAGAAGCGATGGAGGAGGCAGAACAAAGTGAGCGATCGGCAGCACAAAGCGCTGCCGATGCCAAGGATCTTGCTGACCAGGTAAAGGTCATCACCTCCACGCTTGAGTTGAAGGAGAACTTTGAGGAGCGCGTCGGAGAGGAGGGCTGGAAGCGCGAGCGTGGCCTCAGGATCGATCCAACAGGCATTAAGGCGGCGGAATCGAAAAACGAATTTCTGACAGATACCTCGATCGATTGGAGCGATCCCGACACAACGTGGTTCGAAATCAACGTCAGAGAGAAAACCGTGCGAAAGCACGGATCCCCTGTGCTGACAATGGCTCTCGGAGATGAGCGCTATGCCATCAACACCTACGAGGCCATGGCGGCGATCGTCGGCATGGCGACCGAGCAGAAGGCGGGTCTGATGTCTGCAACAGACAAGATGGCGGTTGAAACGCTCAAAAGCATCCTTGGGGAAAATGCCGACACCGTGATTAACACGATCGAGGAGGTGTTCAGGGCATTCGAATCCTACCCCGAGGGTGCCAATGTCGCCGCAGCACTTGCCGATAAGGTCAGCAAGAGAACCGAGCAAAAGATCCTTTACGGGGTCAACGGTGCAGGCGATCAGGCGGCGATTCCGTATGATTCCGCCAACACCCCGGGGGCTGCCTTGGTGAGAGATGAGGGCGGCAGGGCAAAGATCTCGGACCCCATGGATGAAGACGATATCGTCAATAAGAGATACCACAGTCAACAAATAGCTGCCGTAGAAAGACTGGCTGCCGAAGCGCAGAAGGATGCGATCGATGCCAAGCAAAACGCATCCGAATCAAAGGAAGCGGCAGAGGCGTCGGCAGCCGTAGCAAGTCGGATGGGCTCGACGGTCACAAGAAACGGCAAGGATATCGCTAACATCAAGGAGCTTGTCAATGTGAAGACCGCGCTCGACGTCGGCAATTTCGGTTCAAAAACCGTGCCTGCAAATTCTCTCCGGCAGGCGAAGTTGCTGAGGGTCGGCGGTATGACGAAGAAAACAAACAATCTGATCCCGTTCCCCTATTACAGCACATCAAAAACCGAATTTGGCGTGACTTGGTCGATCGCGGATGACAGAAAAGTGACCGCCAGTGGCACGAAAACGGCGGGCGAAACAAACTTCACCTTTGCAAGCCGCATGCCGTTGCCAAGCGGTTCCTATTGCTTCAGCGGATTGCAAACATCGGGCGCAAGCACCGCTTCGTTTTATATCGGCGCCGATATTTACAGCGCAAGCGGATCTTGGAACAGAATGGCGACCGATAGCGGCAATGGCGTGAAATTCACCTTGACAGCAGGGGAAACGGTGACCGTCTTTGTCAAGCTGGCTTCGACCTATACGGGCACTGTGAATATCACCGTTCTTCCGATGCTCAATGTCGGGGACACCGCCCTTCCATACGAACCCTATTTTGTTGGGCTTCGGAGCGCAAAGGTGACGGCGATCAAGAGCGTGGGACAGAACTTGATAAAATTCCCCTATAACAGCGGTGCCGTCGGAGAATCGGTTACAGTCAACGGGGTCACGACAACGGTCAATGCGGATGGTTCAATCAAGAGATTTGGAACGGCATCAGGTATATCCTCTTTTTCGTTTTCCACGACTGCCGATTTTGAACATGGCGTCACCTATTCGGCGTCGAACGGAGTCATCGTTTCCTACGTCACACCGAACGGCACGCAGTATGCTACGGGATCGTTCACGTGGGATAATTCCTACCAACTCGTCAACATTTACACACAAGCGTCATCGGGTGCAACCGTTGACCGAGTAATTTATCCTATGATCAACGAGGGGGCGACAGTCAAACCCTATACCCCCTACACAGAATGCACCGTGCAAATCCCCGAAGCCGTACAAGCTCTTGACGGGTATGGTCTTGGTACAAATGAAAGTCATTACAATTATATTGAATGGCGGCCTGATGAAGGGGTGAAAGAATGGCACAAGACGCAAGACATCGTTGACCTCGGAACGCTTGATTGGACCATGATGACTGACAGCAGCTATGCCTACTCTGCGCGGTTTGCCAAGCTCAACGGCTCGACGACCTTCGGCGCACTGCCTCCATCCGTGACAAGGGCATACATCGACCAATACGGTGCTTTCGTGCTGATTTTCACGCAAGGGGCGTATACTTCGGCGGCAGAGCTGAAAGCAGCTTTGAGCGGTTGTTTTTGTGTCTATGACATTGCATCCCCCGAGGTGACCGACATTTCCCATCTGCTGGATGATGACAATTTCATTGAGGTTGAGGGCAACGGAAGGATGACCGCCGAAACCGGGAACAACATTTTTGCACCGCTGATCATCGAGTACACCGTGCGCGAGAGTTACGACAGAAAAGCGGTGGTCGACTTGATCGGAGAAGCGACCTCGTCACTGGCGGGATTGATGTCGGCCGCGGACAAGCAAAAGCTTGCCGCGATCTCATCTTTGCTCAATTCGGAGGGAGATGGAAGCCTTCTTGAGCAGATCAACAATGTGCTGGAGATCTTCTCGGAATATCCCGAGGGGATCACGATTATAGAAAAATTTGCAGCCCTTGAGCAGAGCTTGCAGCGAGCCAATGCCGATATCCTTGCTGCAGATGAAAAGGCAGGCAGTGCGCTCGCCGCAGTCGGAAAAGCGGAGGTCACAGCGAACGAGGCAAAAGCGCTCTCACAAAGTGCCGTGGTAACGGCAAGCGAGGCGAGCCTCATGGCGGGTGATGCCATGGCGGCAACAGACGAAAAGATCGGCAAAAAGGATCGGGCTCTCGTAGTCGCCTTGATCGGCGAAGCGACGGCAGGGCTTTCGGGCTTGATGTCGGCTGCCGACAAGGCGCAGCTTGCTACGCTCACGGCGCTTCTTGCAAACGATGACAGTGACACGGTGGTCAACACGATTGCCGAGGTGTTGAGGATCTTCCAGCAATACCCCGAGGGGGCAAGCATTGCGCAGAAATTCACCGACATCGCCGCCTTGATCGATGCACAGAACACGGCGATCGAAACCGCCAGCAACAATGCCTCACAGGCAATTGCCGCGGCGGGCGATGCAGAGAAGGACGCCGAGGAGGCAAAGGATCTTGCACAAGCGGCAGTCGTTGCGTCGGGCGAAACGAGCAGGATGCTTGAAGAGTATAAAAACAACGTCTACACCCGGCTTGAAGAAAAGCTGCAGAAGGATCGTGCCGCCGCAGTCGAGCTGATCGGTACCGCGAGTAAAGAGATGACGGGCTTGATGTCGGCTGCCGACAAGGCGTTGCTCGTCACGCTCGCGACACTGCTTGGCAATGACACGACGGACGGTAACACGGTCGTTAATACCATCCGTGAGGTGTTGGCCACATTTGAAAGCTACCCGGAGGGGGTGAGTATTGCAAGCGCTCTCGCCGCCAAGGTGAATAAGCTGGCAGACGCACTGTCGCTTTACGCCACCAACGCCGAGGGGATCTTGATCCCCCTGGCCTATACCGAGAGCGCCACGCCGCATTCAATTCCTATCCGTGATGTGGCGGGGCAGTTTAAGATCGGGGCCCCCACCGAGCAAGAGCATCCCGTGCGCATGAGAGAGCTTGATCCGGTCAAGACCGATGCCACCAATGCTCTCTCCTATTCACTTTCGGCAATGCAAGAGGCGGCTCGGGTCAAGGAGCGCCTGCTCGCCCTGGAGCAGGCGTTTGCACAGATCTCCACACAGAGAATCGTTTCCTTTGCCTCTTCAATGGCTGAGAGTGGCTACGCTCCCATCACCTTCAAGGTCAATGGCGTAGAAATGGGTGATGTTGCGACCTATGCCGAGTCGGGCATGGGGCTTCGTCTTGAATCGGGTGATATGATCCGCTTTGAGTGCAAGCGCTCCTTTTATGCGGGTGTCAGTACCGAGATTCCCATGCTCGAGTTTGACGTGTTAAGTGGAGAGGGGAGCAGCCCGCTTTTGTTCTCTTATACCGAGAGCTCTGACGGCGGCACGACCCATCGTTCCTATTATCTCGACATTTCGGTCGACGGATCCTATCAATTCCTTACTGTCTCGCATTAAGAAAGGAGAAGCCATGAAACTTTATTTGACAGAGGATAAGGGGGTTTGGGGGGATTCCTGCTCCCACGTGCTGCCGACTACGGTGGAGGTGCTTCCGTACGTCGGCACGGGCATCGTCGACATCAACGGGAGCCCCCACGCCATCAAAAACGGCACCTTTGAGCTGCCCGCAGAAACGGGTGCACTTCGGATCACCGTGAACGGCAAGCGCTGTGAATCCTTGCTCAGTACCGAGCGAAACGGTGTCACGCGCGCTTGCGCCACGGGGGAGGACTGGCGTTGCCTGCTCCCCTTGCTTGTACAGCTTGCATCCGTGAAGCGAAAGGTGGATCGGCACGAGGCACAACTGAACAAAAAGGATTTATTCGGATAAGGAGAAATATAACCATGAAAAAAGCAGTGTATATCATTTTGAATGCTCTGTCGGTGATCGCACTTGTTTTTGCACTGACTCTGCACTCCTCGGCGGTTGCCGAAACCGAGCTCCCTCCGGAGCATCGGGAGGAAACATCGGAAAGCAAGCTTGCCTCCTCGGTGGAAGTCAAGCCATTTACCGAGCAGGTACAGGACTGGGTGCTTTCCAATATCGACACCCTGGCAATCGTTTTTTACATCATCTACAAGCTCGTCCCAAAGATCGGCGGTATCGCCAAGTCCAAGAAGGCGGCAGAGAGGGTCACAAGCACTCTTGATGCCTATTTCGGAGAAGGGAGCGAAAAGAACGTGCTGACGCTCCAAAAGGCGCTTTCGGAGGCACAGACAAGATTTATGAACGACACGGGCGACACTCTTGAAAATATCGAGAAGGCGGTAGCCCCCGTCAAGGACTTTGTCGAGAGCAGCGCGAGCGCCGCCGAGCAGAATGCGACGCTGCAAAATATCGTGATGGCAACCGAGGGTGCGATCCATCTAATGGCTTCTCAGTTGGTGGATCTCGTGCTCGCCTCTCCCTCGGTCGGCGAAAAGAAAAAGACGGAGATCGAGGCAGCGTGGGTCGAGCAGGAGAAAAAGATCAGGCAGCTTGTCGAAACGGTGGTGAGCGCGAATGACAAAAAAGAGCAAGGCACGGCTTCTTAACATCATAGGGGCGGTGATCTCCTTCGTCGCCCCTGCCGTTGCGGCGATCGTGGAATTTCCGCACGTCAAGGAGACTGTGAGCCCTGTAGGTGGAAAAAGCCTTGCGGATATACTAAACATCTCCGGCGCGGCGCTTGTGATCGTTGCGGTACTCTTTCTTCTCACCTGTTGGCGCTTTTGCGCGCATCGCATGAGGCTTCCCCGCAGCGGACTCATCTTGTCTGCGATTCTGTTTGTGATTGCGCACGGTGTGGAGCTGGTTATTCACAGTTTTAAGGTCATCATGTTTTGGTCAATGCTCGGTTGCGGGGGCGCCGCCGTGCTGTATTTCATTGCCGATCGGATAAAGGAGGAGGTTGATTGATGGGTAAATACGATATTCAAGCAAGGCCCTCCCTCATGGCCGAAGCAACCGCAAAGACCGAGCATGCTGCGGCGTATGTTGGAGGCAGGATCAAAAACAGTATTGACGGCATCCTGATCGCACTGGTGGTGACGGTCGAAATATTGATGCAGTTTGCCGTGTTCTCACTCAACACTGCATTTTCGTGGCAGGATGTGATATTCGCGATCTCCGAGGCAGGCACGACCATCCTGGCATTTTATGTGTTCGTTCCATCGGGAAAAAACGGTCGCACAGAGCTTGCGTCTTATCAAACGGCTTCCACCTCATGGAGAGAGGCGTGCAAACGTCTTCGTGATGCCTCACTGCTCAGTGCGTTCCGCGAATTCTGCAAGCGCTGCTCGGCGGCAGATATCGCTGAGGAAAGGGAGGCGGCGCTTGAGCACCTTGAAAATCTTTACGTGTCAAGAGCCGATTTCAATGAAAAATATCGCACGCTTTCCAAAAAGGCGCTGAAGCGGTGCAGGCGAAGCGGCGAGATCTCAAGGGAGGCATACAGGCAGATCCTTGTTTGCCGTGCTCCCGTACAGAGCAAACCGTACAAAGCCGATCTGATCCTTAACGGCACCGATCGCAGGCAGGCGACAAAGGGACTCAAGGAGGGAGATCACTACGAGGCGGTCAATATCGCCCTGAAACCCATTTTTTGCGTGCTTTGGGTTTTTGTGAATGAAGCTGCGCAGATTGCTTCCCAGTGCGTGGAAAACGGGCTGCTTGTGGTAATCTCAATCGTCATGTCGATCCTTGGGGTCTGCTTCTCGGCATTCATGGGATACCGCCTTGGCTGGTCGGTGGTTGCACGGGAAGAAAAATTCATCAATGCACGCATCGCCTTCATCGATCGATTCTGCGAAGAAAATCGTGCACCGACCGCAAAATAAGGAAAAATGAAACAAAAACGCTGACCAAACGGTCAGCGTTTTTTGTGGTTGCATCTTGGTTGCATGGTTGCATTCGGGTTGCAAATCTTTCCGAAATCGGAAAAAATTGAGGGTGATTGTGAACAGCCGTTTCGTTTTTTGAACAGACAAAAAAGCCAGCGAAGCCGCGTGGGATAAGAAAAAAACCACAAAGTCGCATAAACGCTGACTTTGTGGAATTTTTCCGTTTTTGGAGCAGGCGACGGGAATCGGACCCGCAACATCAGCTTGGGAAGCTGAGGTTTTACCACTAGACTACGCCTGCAAAGGACCACGGTGTGGTGATCACAATAAAGATTATAGCGAAAAGAGGGACACTTGTCAAGCGGTTTTTTGAAAAATGCATCGCAAAAAGCGACAGGCGCTCGCATTGTGCCGTGAACAAAAATTTTTGTAACCCGTAGAAAAAAGCGACAAGATGTGGTACAATAAAGGTGATTCCCAAAAAGGAGGATAACGAAATGACAGTATTGCATATCGGAGCAAAGGATTTTGAAAATGAGGTGTTGAAAAGCGACAAGACCGTACTGCTTGACTTTTTTGCCACCTGGTGCGGTCCCTGCCGCATGCTGGCTCCCATTCTCGACGAGCTTGCGGCGGAGCGCCCCGACGTCAAGGTGGTCAAGGTGGACGTGGACGAGGAGTCCGAGCTGGCGGCGCGCTATGGCGTGATGAGCATCCCGACGTTGTTCGTCATCAAGAACGGAGAGGTCACGGCACAGGCGATGGGCGCACAGCCCAAGGCAAAGCTGCTTGCCATGCTTGACTGATATGAGCGAAAAGGTATACGACACCCTTGTCGTCGGGGGCGGCCCTGCGGGCTACACGGCGGCGCTTTATGCCACGCGAGCGGGGCTTGATACCCTGTTGCTCGAAAAGCTTTCGGCGGGCGGTCAGATGACCGAAACCGCACAGATCGACAATTATCCCGGCTTTGCCGAGGGCGTGGACGGCTTTTCGCTTGGCGACGCGATGAAGCGCGGCGCCGAGCGCTTTGGTGCAAGAACCGTACAGACAGAGGTGCTTTCAATGGATCTTCGCGCCGTTCCTAAGCGCATTACCACCGATACGGGTGAGCTTTTGGCACATACCGTCATTCTTGCAATGGGTGCTGCGCACCGTCATCTGGGTGTTGAACGCGAGCAGGAGCTGGTGGGCAAGGGCGTAGGCTATTGTGCCGCGTGTGACGGCATGTTTTACCGCGGCAAAACTGTGGCTGTGGTGGGGGGCGGCAATTCCGCCGTGGCGGACGCACTGCTGCTTTCCCGTATCTGCAAAAAGGTCTATCTCATCCACCGCCGCGCGCAGCTGCGCGCGACGAGGGTCTATCACGATGCACTGATGAAGGCGGAAAACGTAACCTTTCTGTGGGATAGCCGTGTGGTAGGGCTGCTCTCCGAGAAAAAAGGCGCCGCCGCGCCCTTTGAAGCGCTTTGCGGTGTCACCGTGGAGCATGTCAGGAGCATGGAGCGCAGTGAGCTTGCGGTGGACGGGCTGTTTATCAGCGTGGGGCGAGCCCCCGCATCGTCGATGGTTGCCGACCAGCTGACGCTGGATGAATCGGGCTACATCGTAGCGGACGAGAGCACCGAAACAAATCTTCCCGGGGTGTTTGTCGCAGGTGACGTGCGCACCAAGGCCGTACGCCAGATCGTGACTGCCACTGCGGACGGCGCCGTTGCCGCGCACGCAGCCGAGGAATATCTGGCACGATCCTGAGTCTTTTCAAAAAAGCAGGAATAGGGTCTTGATCTTTTGGGTGCGCCCGATCATAAAATTTTAATAAAAAAGCACTTATGATAACGAACAAAATTCGTTTGTCATAAGTGCTTTTCTTCGTGATCGAGGCCCCACCTTACCGGTAGGGGGTCGGCGCCCTCGACGATCCGTTTGTGGGTGTGTTCGCGGTACGTTCGGGTGCGATGTGATTGGGGCATTTTTCAATTAAACCAAAATTCGCAATGACCACCGGGGTGGCCGTCCCTCATTCGCGGCATGCTTGGGTGTGATATAAAACGAAAATGCGATGTGAATGGACTCACGCAATGTGTCAGCCCACCTTGGCTCTGTGATCCGAATCGTCCGCGCTTTCAATGCCGAAGGCTATTCATGGCGCCAGCCAATATGCCCACAGGGATGTCCGTGATATATGGCGTATACCTCAATAAAAGGTTGCCACGGGACTTTTGGGCTCCGAGCTTTTTGCCACGTCGGTGGCGTAGAGCACGGGCCCACGCTGTCCGTAAAGCTTATGAGGCTCGATCTTGACCGTGGCGGTGATCACCGCCCAATCTCCCGTCGCAAAGCTGACCTCGCGATCAAACAGGCAGACAAGACCGCTGAAGGCAATGTCATCCTCGCAGCAGGTCATGACGTGACGTCCGATTACGATCGCACGCTTGCCGAGCTGACGGTCGCGCGCTACCATTCCCTTGAACTTGACGGTCTTGCCGTGATAGCTTTCAAGCTCGTCGCCGAGGTCGCGGTAGAAAAGGGCATAATCCTCGTCGGCAATGACGATGACGGGCGCGTTGATGTCAAAGGGCAGGGGATCCTCGATCTCGTCGTATTCCAGCTCCTCCGAGGAGCCCTCAAAGGCAATGCGTGCGCGACGGCTGATGCCGCGCACCAGCTTGTGCAGTGCCATGCGGTCGGCGCCGTCTGCACGGTTAAAAATCACCATCTCGGCGTCCTGCAGCTTGTCGACCATCAGACTGCGCATGTTTGCGTTATAGGAAAGCGCAGTGGTGGCATCGACAAACAGGATCTGCTGAAATACATACCATCCGTCGGGCAAGCTGCGGAACAGCGAGTCAAGCGACCACATGCCGTTGTATTCGATCAGCACGCGGTCGGGGCAATACTCAGTGGCAAGCCCTGCCATCAGGGCGCGGGTGAGATCCTTCTCGTTTTCCACCGTGACCTGCCGAACGTTCTCGGAGGCAAAGCGAGCGGGGTCGTATTCCTCAAGCCCCTCCTCGCAGACGAGCAGGAGAATGCGACATCCGTCGTTAAACTCGGCATCCTCCAGTGTTTCCTGTATCATTTGTGTCTTTCCCGCTTCAAGGAAGCCGGTGAAAAGATAGATGGGAATTGCTTTCTTTGCCATGTCTGCTCCTTATTTCAACGCCACGCCGAAGAGGGCGGAGAGTGCCTCGCGATCAAGACCCGAGCCGATCACGCAGAGTCTGCCGATGATGGCGGCGGAGCCGCTGCGCACATCCGGCTCGCCGGGCACGTAGTCAAAATGGATCCAGCTGCCGTCCTTGCCTGCCACAATGCCCTTGGCGCGCAGGACCGCGCCGTAAAGCTCGGTGTTCTCAAGGGCACAAAGCGCTGCCTTCAGCGCCTCGCTGTCAAACTGCTTGGCGGTTTCCGCGCCGAAGCTGACAAAGACCTCATCGGCATGATGATGGTGATGATGGCCATGGCTATGGCAGCCGCAGTCGCAGTGCTCGTCGTGCTCATGGTGATGCTCATGATGCTCGTGGCAGTCGCAGTGCCCGTCGTGCTCATGGTGATGCTCATGATGCTCGTGGCAGTCACAGTGCTCGTCGTGCTCATGGTGATGCTCATGATGCCCGTGGCAGTCACAGTGCTCGTCGTGCTCATGGTGATGCTCATGATGCCCGTGGCAGTCGCAGTGCTCGTCGTGCTCATGGTGATGCTCATGATGCCCGTGGCAGTCACAGTGCTCGTCGTGCTCATGGTGATGCTCATGCTCATGGTCATCATGATGCCCGTGCTCGTGGTGGTGAGAATGACCGCACACGGGGCAGATCTCTTCCTTTTTCAGTCGCTCCAGCTCGGCGGCAAGGGTGTCGCTTCTCTCCATGGCGGCGAGCAGCTGAGCACCCGAGAGAGCGTCCCAATCGGTCGATACGATCACGGCGCTTTCATTATGCTCACGCAGTGCGGCAATGGCGGCGGCAAGCTTTTCCTCGGTAAGCTTTGCCGTGTGGCTGAGCACGATGGTGCCCGCGTTTTCGATCTGGTCGTTAAAGAATTCGCCGAAGTTTTTCATGTGCATACGGCACTTGGCGGCATCCACCACCGTGACGAAGCCCGAAAGCACAAGGCGGTCCGAGCCAACGTCGCGTACTGCGCGGATCACGTCCGAGAGCTTACCGACGCCCGAGGGCTCGATAAGAATGCGGTCGGGGGCAAGCTCGTCCAGCACCTTGATGAGGGCGCGGTTGAAGTCACCGACCAGACTGCAGCAGATGCAGCCCGAGTTCATCTCGGTGATATTGATGCCCGCGTCCTGCAAAAAGCCGCCGTCGATGCCGATCTCGCCGAACTCGTTTTCGATGAGCACCAGCTTCTCACCGGAGTATGCCTCCTTGATCAGCTTTTTGATCAGCGTGGTCTTACCCGCGCCGAGAAAGCCCGAAAAAATATCGATCTTGGTCATATTCACACCTTCTTATTAAAATTTTGCCTTGATATAAAAGGCTTCAAGCGATTCGAACGCCTCGCGGCAAAGCTCGTCGAAGGGAAGCTTGCGCTCCTCCTCCTCGACCTTTTCAAGCACGGGTCTTGTCTTGGGATGACGGGGGGTAAAGACGGTGCAGCAATCCTCAAAGGGAAGGATGGAGGTGTCATAGGTGTCGATGTGGCGCGAGATCTCCACGATCTCCTCCTTGTCCATGCCGATCAGCGGGCGGAACACGGGGTATTTTGCCAATGCGTTGGTCACGTTCAGTGCCTTGATGGTCTGGGATGCCACCTGCCCGAGGCTTTCGCCCGTAATGATCGCCTCGCAGCCCCGTTTTTCGGCGACCATATTGGCGATCTGCATCATATAGCGGCGCAAAAGCAGGGTGAAATATTCCTCGTTGCAATGCTTTGCGATCAGCTCTTGAATATGCGTCAGCGAGATGACATTGACCTGAATGCTGCCTGCATAGCGTGCCACGAGTGCGGCAAGGGTCAGCACCTTTTCGCGCGCCTGCTCGCTGGTGTAGGGCATGGATTCAAAGTAAAGTGCCTCCAGCTTCACGCCTCGCTTTGCCATCATATAGCCGGCAACGGGGGAGTCGATGCCGCCCGAGAGCAGCAGCAGTCCCTTGCCGTTGGTGCCGACGGGGAGTCCCCCCGCGCCCTTGAACTGACCCGCATGGATATAAGCGGCGCTCTCGCGCACCTCCACGCGAACCGTGATCTCGGGGTTGTGAACGTCCACCTTCAGTCGGGGCATGACCGAGAGGATGGCACCTCCCGTTTGTGCAGAGATCTCGGGCGAGGAGAGGGGAAAGCTCTTGTCCGAGCGCTTGCCCTCCACCTTAAAGCTGTGCTTGCCCGCAAGGAAGGGGGGCAGATATGCCTTGGCGGTTGCAAGAATGCTGTCCATATTCTTTTCGGCAACGGCGGCACGTCCCACGGCAACGATGCCAAACAGCCTTCTCGCCGCACCGAACATGCCCTCAAGATCGGCTTCTGCATCCTTTGGCTCGATGTAGATGGTGCTCTGTGCACGCGTGATCTCAAAATTGCCGAAGAAGGAGGCACGATAGCGAAGCTCCTTGAGCAGGACGTCCTCAAAATATTTGCGGTTGCCGCCCTTCAGGACGATCTCGCCGTATTTGCAAAGTAAAATCTCTCTCATGAAAATCAATGCCTCCTTAAGGGGTTTGATCCTCGGCATCCTCTGCCGCTTCTTCGTTCACGTAGGTGAACAGCGCCTGCGCCTGCTCAAAGCGCTCGGCAGGCACGTAAAGATCGGTGCCCTGCAGATTATTGCCCATCAGAATACGCATGGCAGTACCGCCGCTGCGGTCCTTTCTGAGGAATGGAATACCCTCCTCCTTCAGCAGTGCCTCGTACATCTCAACAAGAATATCATCGTAAAGGGTGGCAAGCAGACGCAGCTCGCTCCCCTCGAGGGCGGCGCGGTCAAGTCCGAAAAAACGGTCCATCAGGATATCTCACTTTCATAAAAATGGGGGAAAAGCGTTTCAAATACGCGACGGCAGGCGTCGGTATCAGCGAGCGAGGTGTGCGCCGTGCCCTGCCAATCAAGAGAGAGGCATGCCATGGCATCCGAGAGCGACCGGTGGGTCTGCTCCAGCTCGTGCTCGGTCACGTAATGCGAAAATTCGGCGGCACAGTCAAGCAGCTTGCCGTGTAAGCGGTCGCGCTCTGCCTTGGTGGCGTAAACGCGGCGCAGGTGGAAAAAGTCGGTCGAGGTGCCGTAGGCGACCAGACGGTCGGCGCTGTCAAGAATGGCGGCAAGCCGTGGGGTCAGCTCGGCAAGCGTGGGGGCATCCTTGACCATCTCGGGGGTGATGCCGTGGATCTTTTCGGTGCGGCGCCAGCGCTTGTTGCGCACGGGACGTACCAGCGAATCGAATACCGTTTCGCCCCTTCCGTTGATCATAGAGATCGACAGGATCTCGTCGCGCTCAAACACGCCCGTCAGCTCCAGATCAAAGAAAAGCACACGCTCCTTTTGCATGCCGTATGCCGCCGAACGGCGTGCATCGCCTGCGGTGCGGCGCAGGGCGATCTCCTTTTTGTAGCAGGAAAGGCAGAGCTTGGCACGGTGGCGCGGTGTTGTGCCGCAGCGCACGCAGGGGAGAGGAAGGCGGCGGCAGGCGGCACGGTCATAAAGGGGTGCGCACGTGCCGTTCTTGCGCTCGAGAAGTGCCACAGGAGGCTCGGTCGGCTCAAAAAAGGCACGCCTCAGCGCCTCCTTGGTGTGAAGCCCCAGTGCCTCGGCGCGGCGCGGCGTGATGAGGGGCAGCGCGCCGTCCTCCCCGGGAGGGGGCAGCACGGGACGGGGCTTTTTGCGCATCAAGGGGGCGACGGGTGCCTCCTTGACGCGGTCGGGATGGTAAAAATCAATGCGCTCCTCCCCCTCAAGGGCAAAGGCAATGGGATCGCCCGTGGGCATCAGCCCCATCCGAGAGAGCATGCCCGTCGAAAGCAGGTGACGCCGCTGTGCGTCGGCGCGGCTGATCTGCTTGACGGTTGGTGACGACGGCTTTGTCATGGCTACCTCCGTTTTGATTGGATGGCAATGTCGGGGAAGATCAATTGACGGGTCGGGGAGCTCCGTCCCCCGTCGTCCGATCAACGCGGACATCTAACCTCATCATTATATCACACGCAAGCCGAAAAAACAAGGCTTTTGGAGCGCCTCGATATGACAAAATTCGCGCGCCGCCCCGCTTTTTGACATATGCTGATAAAAAGCGTGCGTTCGCGGGAGAGGAGAAAGCAAAGGGAAGCACAGTACGCCCTCTCCGAGGAACCGAAATCGCCGATCGGCTTGATTAAGGAGCGCTTTTTGGGTACAAAATAGCATCAAACACATAGCCGCAAAGGGATGGTCGGGGTTGCCCGAGCGATGATTGCCCCGCGCGGCGAACGGAGGAAATGCATGATCAGCGTCAAAAGAGGAGATATCTACTATGCCGATTTAAGCCCCGTGGTGGGCTCCGAGCAGGGGGGAATGCGCCCCGTGCTCATCATTCAGAACGATGTGGGAAACCGTTACAGCCCGACGGTGATCGCCGCCGCCATCACGTCGCGGATGGGAAAGACCAAGCTGCCCACACATATCGACGTCCATGCCGAGCGCGCAGGGCTCTCGCGCGATTCGGTGGTCCTGCTGGAGCAGCTGCGCACGCTGGATAAGCGGCGTCTGAAGGAACGGATGGGACATCTTGACGAGGAGATCATGTGGGAGATCGACAATGCCATTGCCGTCAGTCTGGGGCTGGTTCCTCACGGCGCCCGTCTGCCCGCGCGGGAGCCTGCAACCCGTCGGGCACCCTTTTCCGCCGTTGCGTCGGTCGCCCCCCCATCTGCCGCAGAGGTAAGCGCACCTGCCGCGTCGGGTGTCACGGCGACCGACGGGAGCACCCTCGCCGCCGCATCGCCTCTCGCCGCCTCTGCCGGTTCACCCGTTGCCACCTCTCTTGCCGAACAGCCGGGAATGAGGGAGAACGCAAAGCCACTTTAAGGCCTTTTCCTGCCTTCTTGAAGAAACATTTCACTTTTTTCGGCAAAGCTCTTGATTTTTTGGGCAATTTTCGTTACAATAAAGTTTGGTAAAATATATAAACAAAAAGGAGAACGAAAATGGCTCTTGTTACGACCAAAGAGATGTTTAAAAAGGCTTATGAAGGCCACTATGCCATCGGCGCCTTTAACATCAACAACATGGAGATCATCCAGGCAATCACCGAGGCAGCGGCAGAGGAGAAATCCCCCGTCATTCTTCAGGTTTCCGCCGGCGCACGCAAGTATGCGAAGCATGCATACCTTCTCGCGCTTGCCAAGGCAGCGATCGAGGACAGCGGCATCGATCTCGCCCTTCACCTTGACCACGGCGCAGATTTTGAGATCTGCAAGGCTTGCATTGACGGCGGCTTTTCCTCGGTCATGATCGATGGCTCGCACCACAGCTTTGAGGATAACATCGCTCTGACCCGCAAGGTCGTGGAGTACGCGCACGAGCGCGGCGCAGTGGTAGAGGGTGAGCTTGGCGTTCTTGCCGGCGTCGAGGACGACGTGGTTGCCGAGAAGTCCTCCTATACCCGTCCCGAGGAGGTTGAGGAGTTCGTGGCTCGCACGGGCGTCGACTCGCTTGCCATCTCCATCGGCACCTCCCACGGTGCTTACAAGTTCACGCCCGCACAGTGCACTCGCAACGAGCAGGGCATTCTGGTTCCCCCTCCGCTTCGCTTTGATATTCTCGCAGAGATCGAAAAGCGCATTCCCGGCTTCCCGATCGTTCTTCACGGTGCATCCTCGGTTCCCCAGGAGTGCGTCAAGGAGATCAACGCGCTCGGCGGCAAGCTGCCCGATGCTGTTGGTATTCCCGAGGAGCAGCTCCGCAAGGCAGCCTCGATGGCAGTGTGCAAGATCAACATCGACTCGGATATCCGTCTTGCCATGACCGCAGGCATTCGCCGCGTGTTTGCCAACGATCCCGCTGTGTTTGACCCCCGCGGCTACCTGACCGTTGCCCGTGCAGAGGTCAAGAAGATGGTTCAGCACAAGATCGCCAACGTGCTCGGCTCCAGCGGTGCACTCGGCAAGTGATCAAAAAGCAGCAAGGGCTGTGACGGGATCCCGTCACAGCCCTTTTTCGGAGGAGCCATGATACATCAAGAAACATTTACGGCACGCTGGCACGATACCGATGCCCTTCGCCGCGTGCGCCCGGGTGCCATGCTTGCGATGATGCAGGAAACCAGCAATCTGCAATTTCTCCGTGCAGGCAGATCGCTGGAGCAGATCCGCGACGAGCAGGGCGTGGGCTTTGTTCTCGGACGGATCGCCGTTGATCTTTTGCGCCCCGTTTCGGCATATGAGCAGCTTTTGGTCGAGACCTTTACCTGCCCCGGGCACGCGCTGACCTTTCCGCGCGGCTTCCGCGTTTTTTGCGGTGAGGAGTGTGTGGCTCGCTGTCATTCGACCTGGGCGCTGATGCGCGTTGCCGACCGCACGCTGGTGCGTACCGAGGCGTTTCCTCTTTGCTTTGGGGATGAGCCCCTGCAGGAAACCGCCATGCCCCTGCGCTTCGCGATCCCGCGGGGAGCAGAGCTTCAGACGGTGGGCGAGCGTCGCATCGTCTACACCGATCTTGACTATAATCTGCACATGAACAACACCAAATACCCCGATATGGTATGCGATTTTCTTCCGGACCCTCTCGCCGTGCGCGTCACGGGCATCTCGCTTGCCTATTACCGCGAGGCGGCGTTTGGCGACACCGTGACGGTCAGCCGTGCGCAGAGCGAGGACGGCACCTTTTATTTCCGTACCGAAAAGGACGGCAACACCTGCCTTGAGGCGATGGTGCGCACCGAGTCGGCTTGAAGCATTTTCGGACAGAGTGTCAAAAAACCGCCAAAGATCAATGGGTCTGACGCCGGATATCCTCAAAAACCTAAAAAGAACAGAAGTACAGTGGCAGAGGTGTTCAATGCGTATTGCCAAACAGGACGATGCGGCAAAGCTTATGACCCTGCACGAAAATGACCCCACACGAAAACAAGACGGCTTATGCGGTAATGTCATATCGGTCCTTCCCGTCCGTCAGCTTAAGTTTGAGTATCTTACCCTCATCAGCATCGTCAAGCTCGATCAACCTGCATACCGAGTTTCTCTATAAAAGAAGGGGCTGATTCATTTAGCGCCGAACAAAAACACACAAAGAGGAAACTGAAAAATGAAGCCGCTTTATCTGTCAAAAATGGCAGAAAAGGCGGCTTTTTAGGTAGAAATTCTTGCGAATTTCAATTTAAATGTGTGTTTTTTAGGTGCGCTCTTGGCACTCGACGTATTTGTATACGCCTAACGTGCCAAGATCACACCTTCTGCATCTAAATGACGTAGCCCCTTTTGCTTTCATTTACTCGTTATTTGCGTTTTTTCTTTTTGATAACTACAGCTGCGCCCAAGCCTGCGGCTGTGCAAAGAGCAACCGTGCCACCTATTATGATAACGCTTGTGTAGTCCTTCTTCTCCTCAGTGGGAGCATTGGTAGTGGGATCGGTCGACACATCGGCGTTTCCATCTGTAGCAAGAATGGTAAACTCGTCAAGCACGTAGCCGTTGAGCTGCTTTACGGTCATAACAAGCCTGTCGCCCTCAACAGATACTACAGTGTATGCCGCCTGGTCGGAGTCGGGCGAAATGACAGTCATGCACGCTTCCACGTTAGGATTTCCAAGCGAATCGTGATTGAGTGTTGTCGAGCCGATAGTGGTATATACAGTTCCCGTTCCCTGCTTGATAAGGTCGGGGCTTTCCTTGGTAACGATCTTTCCGTCCAACATAGGATAGGTTCTTGTCACGAGGTGAGAATGTCCCTGGATAACGAGGTCTACTCCGTAGCTCTCAATAACGTCAAAGAGCCAAGGTCTGTCCTCAGAGCCGCCCTTTCTGTGATATACGGGCTCGTGTACCATGAGTATCTTCCACTTCGCGCCCTTATTAGCTTCAAGGTCCTCTGTGAGCCACTGTCTCTGTGCCTCGAGAAGATATCGGTCGTCTGCATAGTACGCACCCGAATTGAGAACGATAAAGTGAGCGTCGCCGTAATTGTAAGAATATATTGTATCCTCGTACGCACTGAACTGCTTCTTGACATATCCGTTGCTTACGTTAGCACTGAAGCTCTGGTCAAGGGCGTCAGCTCCGTTATCGGGGTGGTTCAAGTGGAGCGAGAAGTAGTTGTTGTTATCGTCAGACCACGTGTCGTGGTTTCCGATGGTAGCGAAGTGAGGAACAGTAGCGCCGTAATCGCCGAGTGCCTTGAAGTACCAGTTCCACATATTGAGGTCATCACCGTCGTCGGTAATGTCGCCCGCGTTCAATATGAACGCGGCGTCTCCGGCATCCTTTATTGCCAGGTCAAGCGCGGCATGCGTGTAGGTGTATCCCTTGTCGTTGATCGTAAGTCCGCCCCAGCTTTTGCTCTGAGTATCGCCTATCGCTACAAACTTAAAGCTGTCTATGTTCGCTTTCGCGGTCCTGAAGGTGTAGGTCTTGCTCCATTTAGCCGAATCATCGGCGTTCTTGATGCCTATCTTGTATTCGTACTCGGTTCCGGCGCTGAGTCCGGTAATGTCAGCCTTGTAGTAATCCTCATTGCTGATCAAAGTCTTCTCGCTCATGCGTCTTGCGTTGATTTCCTGCCATGTGCTCTCGCCCTTTACTCTGTACTTTACAGCCATATCGGCACCGCCCACGAACGCAGGATCAGCGGTCCAAGCGAGAAGCCTTGTAGTAGCGGGATCGTCGAACGAGCTGACAAGGTTATATACCTTTGAGCCAAAGCCCTGTACGGTAGGCTCTACGGTAACCAAGGTATAATCTCTTGCCGCAGCCCCTGTGTGCTCGGTCTTTTTTCCATTGCTTATCGAGTCATTGTTGCCACATTCCCAAGAGAAGGAATTGGGCTTGGCGTAGCAAGGAATACCTCTGCGAACAGTACCTCCGTCAGCGAGAGTAAGCTCAACGTACATGATCTTCTGCAAGGGGGTTGCAACGACCTTGATAGAATAGTTGCCCTCTTTATAAGAGCCCTTGATCTCCGCGTTGCAGAGCTTGAGCGTAGAGCCATTCAGCGAGAATATCTCCGTGCCGTCCATCTTGAGAACAGTTCTTCCGTTCTTAGCGTGTGTAATGTCTGCTGTGTAGGTAGTGACCTGCGAATTTATCGCGGATGCGTCCCGGCAGGAAAACTCAAAGTTGGATATTTCGGCAGCTCCGTCCTCGCATTTGAGCACCAGATAGGTCATCGCTCGGCTCTCAGCGTTCATATCGGCAAACCAAACGTTGCTTCTGCTACCCGAAACAAGTATGCCACCGTCTTCTTTTGTTATGGTGGTGGTTATTGTCGTGTTGCTCCACGCGATAGTAGCGTGAAGAGTCTTGTTCAAAACGTTAGCAGTGTCATAATCAATCAGTTCGGCACCCTGACGGATCTTTCCGTTCTTGTTGTGGATCTCGATAAGGTTATACCAACCGCCCATAGCGCCGTAGAGCGCTCTTGTGTGGTCCGGTCCGCCCCAGGTGCTTCCGTCGCCAAGGTCGGTTACCTTGAAGTCGAATTCAAAGGTATACGTGTTATTTGTGGAGAAATTGCCGATACCGTCAACCTCGGTCCACATAAACTGAACGCTGCTCGTTTCGCGAAGCTTAAGAACTCCGTTGTCAAGAGTAGGCTCAAGTGAGTCGGTCCTATCGTGTCTCTTTAAGGTCTCAACGTCCCAGAGTCCCGTATCTCTCATATCGTCAAAGCTGTCATAGTCAAAGTCGTCCTCGAAGAATACCGACTCATTTGCCGCGCTCACGGGTATTCCAAGGTTGCCAAGTCCAAGAGCCTGAACAAGCATGAGCGCGCAGATAAGAGCCGCAAGTATTCTTGCTTTTCTGAATTTTTTCACAAAAATTCCCTCACTTTCTTACAAGACAATAGGACTATACCATGATATTACTGTATCACAATAGCTTTATCTTGTCAATATAACGTCAATGTTCTTTTGAAATATCAGGCTGTTATTCAAACTCAAAGGCTCCCGTATAGAGCTGATCGTATTTACTGCCCTGCCGATAAGATCCGCGCGGCTTCCGCGTCTTTGCGGTGAGGAATGTGTGGCGCGCTGTCATTCGCCCCGGGCGCTGATGCGCGTTGCCGACCGCACGCCGTTGCGCACCGAGTCGGCTTGAAGCATTTTCGGACAGAGTGTCAAAAAACCGCCGCAGATCGTTGGTCTGAGGCGGTTTTTCATTAAGTCATTTGCCCATCATGATCTCGGAGATGGTGTCAAGCACCTTCTGGTGGCAGCCGCCACAGCCCGTAGAGCAATGGGTCTGACGCTGGATATCCTCAAAAACCTCCAGCACGTTCTCAAATTTGTTGTGCGAGTCCAGCGCATTGGCGATATCCGAGTAGCTGACTTGCTTGCAGTTACAGATCATGTAATTTTCCTTCATGACGGTTCTCCTTTCAGTCAAAAATCAACCGAAGTATCTCTTCAAAAGACCCTCGAATGCCTTGCCGTGTCTTGCCTCGTCGCGTGCCATTTCATGAACGGTATCGTGAATGGCGTCAAGGTTCAGCTGCTTTGCCATCTTCGCAAGCTCAAACTTGCCTGCGGTGGCACCGTTCTCTGCGGCAACTCTCACGCGCAGATTCTCCTCAGTGGAGGGGGAAACGCATTCGCCGAGCAGCTCGGCAAACTTTGCGGCGTGCTCTGCCTCCTCAAAGGCGGCCTTCTCCCAGTAAAGTGCGATCTCGGGATAGCCCTCGCGTGCAGCGGCGCGTGCCATTGCAAGGTACATGCCCACCTCGGTGCACTCGCCCTGGAAGTTGGCGCGCAGTCCCTCGATGATCTCGGCGGGAACGCCCTCTGCCTTGCCCACGCCGATCACGTGCTCGGCAGCCCAGGTCATACCCTCCTCCTTCACCTCGACAAACTTTTCGCCGGGTGCCTTGCAAAGGGGGCATTTGTCGGGGCGTACGTCGCTTTCCACGATCTCACCGCAGATGGTGCATCTCCATTTTTTCATATTCAAATTCTCCTGTTCGTGTGATAAATTGGCGCGTTTTACGCGGTTCTTTTTTAGAACGATTCTATTTTATCACACTTTTTTAAAAAATGCAATAGGTTTTCGAAAAAAATTTTATTTCGGGAGAAAAGAATCAGAAACGGAAATAAAGAAAGGGATTAAAGGAGGCGTCCGCAAGGTAGGCAAGTGACAGGACCAGTGCGGCGAGGGGGAGAAGGAGCGAGATCGTGCCGCCTGCTCTTCCGTTGGAAAGCCGACGGTAAAGATGTCGGGGAAGGGGCGTGGCACCCAGCGCGGCAATGGCAAAGAAGGGGAGATGGCGAAGGAGATGATAGGCATCCTCCCCCCACATGACGCCGTTTTTCCCGAATAATGCGGGGATGAAGCTTCCGAGCACCGAGAGTGAAAGCGCGTCGGTGCTGCCGTCAAAGGCGAAGAGCAGCCAGCCGAACAGGACGGCAGCGAGGGTGAGTACGTGCGAAAGCACGCGGGGCAGGTGGGGAAGCATACGGCACAGCAGAAATTTTTCAAGCACCAGAAGCACAAAATAATAGATGCCCCAGAGAATGAAATTCCAGGACGCGCCGTGCCAAAGCCCCGTCAGCGACCAGACCGCCAGCAGATTGAGGAGGGTGCGCACCTTGCCCTTGCGGCTTCCGCCCAGCGGAAAATAGACGTATTCCCGAAAAAAGGAGGATAGCGTGATATGCCAGCGTCTCCAGAAATCGGTGATCGATCGTGCGGTGTAGGGGTAATCAAAGTTTTCGGGGAAGGAGAAGCCGAATAGCTCGCCCAGCCCGATCGCCATATCCGAGTAGCCCGAAAAATCAAAGTAGATCTGAAAAAAGAAGCCGATCAGAGCAAGCCATGCGCCCGTGGCGGAGAGGCTGTTGTTCGGCAAGGCCACCATGCTTTGGAAGAGCGCCCCTGCGGGATTGGCAAGCACCACCTTTTTGGCAAGGCCTGCCGCAAAGCGGCGCGCGCCCCGTGCCGCGCGAGGCACAGAGTGCTCCCGTTCTCCAAGGGCGCTTGCCACATCACTGTAACGCACGATCGGCCCTGCGATCAGCTGGGGAAAAAGGGCAATATAGGTGCCGAAGCGGAGCAGACTGCGCTCTGCCCTCACGCCGCCCCGATACACGTCGATCACGTAGGAGATCGCCTGAAAGGTGTAAAAGGAGATGCCGATGGGCATGTGGGGCACGGTGAGCGAGATGCCGAGTAGGGAGAGGAAAAAGGGGGCATATTTAAAATAAAACAGCACGGCGAGGTCGGAAAAAACGGCAAAGCAGAGTAGCGCCTTTCGGTGCTTTGCACGGGGAAGAAGCAGCCCAATGAGGTAATTGAACAGCGTGGTTGCCAGCATCAGAAGAAGATAGACAGGCTCTCCCCATGCATAAAAAAAGAGGCTGAGCACCAGCAAAACGGCATTTCTGATCAGCAGAGTGCCCCCCTTGCCGATGGCACGGGGGAACAGCGCACCCAGCGCGGCAGGCAAAGGAAAGTAGAGCAGCAGCGACGCGGGCAAGAAGAAAAAAAGAAAGGTAAAGGAAGAAAAAAGCATAGCGCCTCCGAGAGAAAGAAGGTTATAGGTATCTTTCCCCCGAAGCCGAGCCACCATACAAAGGGGCAAGCGGCGATCAAAAGCAGGCGAGGGCACGAAAAAAGAGGGAGAGCTCGCACGGCGTACCTGCCTGATCACAGGTCGCCGCACGGCTCCTCCCTCTTAGCTGTGGGTGATTATTTCGAAATATAGCCGATGACAATCGCGCCGGGACCCGTGTGTGTGCCGATCACGCAGCCGAGCTCGCCGATCGACAGATTGTCCCGCTCCTCGTCAAACAGCGCGCCGCTGTCAGCAAGATAAGCGTCCACGGCGCCGTCGTCAAGGCTGCCCGCATAGGTGATGGCAACGGGCATGGTGGGGTCGATGCCGCTAAGCGCGATCTGCTCGTTGAGCATCTTGTGGCTCATCTTGACGCCACGCGCCTTTCCCACGTTTTCCAGCTTGCCCTCGCTGTTCAGAATGAGGATGGGCATCACGCGCAGCATGCCGCCCACGAATGCCGCGGTCTTGGAGATCCTGCCGCCACGCTTCAGATACTCGAGCGTTTCCACGCGGAGGATCAGGCGAAGGCGCTTGCGCAATACGAGCAGCTCCTCGTAGATCTCCTTTGCCGATCTGCCCTCGTCGCGCAGCGCGACGGCGCGTGCGATCAGCACCTGCTCGCCTGCGGAGGCGGAGAGGCTGTCCAGCACGAGCACGCGGTCCTCATAGCCCTCCTTCGCGAGAACGGCGCTCTGATAGGTGCCCGAAAGTCCGCTTGATATGGTGATGACCAGCACGTCGTCCCCTGCGGCGATCGCTTGCTCGTAAAGAGCGGCAAACTCTGAGGCATTGACCTGGCTTGTGCGCGCAAGCTCCTTGTTCGCCTTCAGCTTGTCGTAAAAGACATCGGGCGTGATATCGATGCCGTCGCGGTATTCGGTTCCGTCGAGGAAGGTTTTGAGAGGGGCGAAGAGCAGCCCCTTTTCTGCGGCGACCTCGGCACGGAGGTCGGACGCCGAGTCGATGATGATTCTGACGCTCATGGCAGGTACTCCTTATGTCGTTATTGAGAGCAAGTATGGTATTTTTTCAGGGTCGGGGTTCACACCTCATCTTGAGATCAGCGAGAGCAGCTCGCCGAACATGCGTACGGCATAGCCGTCGCTCATCCCGGCAAGGTAGTCGCGCACGGCAAGAAGGTACTGTCGCTCGGTGCCGAGGTCGCCGTAGACCTTGTCATTTTGATACCGTTCGGCATCCTCCCTTGTAAGAATGGCTTGGGGAACGGGGCAGGTGACATAGCGCGAGAGGAAGGAGAGAAAGCCGCGGAGCAGCAGGGGAGTCTGTCCCCGATCGATGGCGCGGGCAAGATGACGGGGGGTTTCGGCGCCGCGGTAATGCGCGGCAAGCGCCGCAAAGAGCTCGCAGAGCACGAGATGCGCATAGCGGCAAAAGGGGGCAAGACGGGGGTGGGAATAGATGTGATCGGTGTTAAAGCGCTTGACATCGTCCATCAGCGCGCGGTAGGGCTCGCTCAGTAGAAGCCCCTTCTCGGGCGTGCTGTGCTCCAGCAGGTCGTTGATCATGCCGTGCATCAGCACCGTGGTGTTGATGGCGGCAAAGCCGTGCCGTGTGGCAAGCGCCTCCAGCTCTCGCTTTTCGTGGCGCGAGAAGAGCCCCAGCAAAAGAGCGTCCTCGATATCTCTGCCGAGATAGGCGATCTTGTCGGCAAGCTTGACCACGCAGCCCTCAAAGGTCGCGGGCTGATATTGCCCCGCGCGGGTGAAATCCTCGGGGCGGATGGCAATATCGCGGGGGCGAAGACCGTTTTCGTCGACCTCGCCGCAATGTGAGATGATGCCGTCCCGCACGGCATAGGTGAGGTTGAGGTTGCGTAAGATGCGCCGATCATCCTCAAGAAGCTCCAGACGGTCGGCGAGATAGACGCCGTTTTGCTCGTGCCAGAAGTCCTCTCCGAGGTGGGCGCGCGACAGCTCGCGAAGGATTTTTTCTCCCTCGTGACCAAAGGGGGCGTGCCCGAGGTCGTGACCCGTGGCGATGGCACGGGTGAGCTCGGTGTTCAGCCCCAGCGCCTCGGCGAGCGAGCCGCTGACTGACTCCACGTGTGACACGTGCTCGATGCGGGTGCAGATATGGTCGTCCTCGGTGTTGAAAAACACCTGGGTCTTGTGCTTTAAGCGGCGATACGCCGTGCTGTGAAGGATCCTTGTGTAATCGCGCATGAAGGGGGAGCGCGTTTCAGTATCGTGCTCGTAAAGCGCGCCGCAGCTGCGCTTGGTCAGCGTGCGGTAGTCGGGATGTGCGGGCGTGGCGGCATATGCGGCAAAGGGCTTGCTTTCCATGTGCGCTCCTTTTTTTGAAGGTCTGCTTTATTGTACCACAAAAAGGATTTTTCGTCAAGGTGCGAGTCTTGACGAAAGGGTGAAAATGGGGTATACTGTTACCGCGGAGCATCTTTTGTGACATATAATAAAAGGGGGGATAGGAATGAAGGAGCCTTACGGCGCCTGCCGCGCACTGTTTGAGGAGGCTTTTCCGGGCGTTGCAGCCCGTTGGAACGACGCACTGTTTGCACGCTATTTCCCCGAGCACGTGCGATTTCTTGCAAGGGACGGCAAGCTGCTTTCCATGCTGTTTTCCATCCCGTATCCCGTAAAGACCCCCGACGGTGTGGCAGATGCGCGCTATATCTTCGGTGTTGCGACGCCGCGCGAGCAGCGCGGCAGGGGATACGCCACAGAGCTGCTGCACGCCGAGATGGAGAGGGGCGTTCCCCTGTTTTTGCGCCCTGCCGACGAGAGCCTGTTTTCCTTTTACCGCCGTGTGGGTCTTGTGCCCTTTTCTCCCTATCGCGAGGAGCAGGGCGAGGCGGCGGGAGATCCTTGCGGCATTCGTTCGCTTACCATGCATGCCTACACCGAGGCAAGGGAAGAGCTTTTGCCCCTGCCGCATGTTACGCCCACGCCTGCCTTTCTGGAGCTTGCCGAGATGACGGGGGGAGCCGTCGGCGAGCAGGGCAGCTTTGCCGCGCTCTACGAGAGAGAGGGCGATTCGGTATATTTCAAGGAATGGTGCGGTGACAGCGGGGCTGCGCCCCGAGCCGCCGCCTTCCTCGGTGCGGCGCGCTATCGGCTGCGTACGCCCGACCCCGAGGGACGACCCTTTGGGATGACGGCAGGGCTTCCTGCCGATACGGTATTTTTACCTGCACTTGACTGAACGATGGGCAAGAGGGAGCCTGTCGAGAAGGGAGGCGGCTTGATGGAAGACCGCGTGATCTTGCACTGTGACTGTAACGGCTTTTTTGCCTCGGTGGAAACCTTGGACCGCCCCGAGCTTGCGGGCGTCCCGATGGCGGTGGCGGGCGATCCCGAAAGCCGCCACGGCATCATTCTTGCCAAAAATGAGCTTGCCAAGCAATACGGCATCCGCACGGCGGAAACCGTCCATCGGGCAAGGGAAAAATGCAGGGATCTCGTATTAGTGCCGCCACGGCATGAGAAATATCACGAAATATCCCGACGCGTCAATGCGATCTACCTCGATTATACCGACCTTGTTGACCCCTTCGGCATCGACGAATCCTTTCTTGACGTCACGGGCAGCATGCATCTCTTTCCCATGACGCCGCGTGAGCTTGCCGATACCATTCGCGCGCGTGTGCGCCAGGAGATCGGCATTACCATCTCGGTGGGAGTCAGCTTTTGTCGCGTGTTTGCCAAGCTGGGCAGTGACTATCAGAAGCCAGATGCCACCACGGTCATCGACCGTGACAATTTCCGCGAGGTTGCATACCCCCTGTCGGTCGGGGAGCTGCTGTTCGCGGGCAAGCGCACCACCGAGGCGCTGGCGCGCATCGGCATCATGACCATCGGGCAGCTGGCGGCGGCGGACCGCGCCCTGATCGTATCGCTGCTCGGCGAGGCGGGAGATACCCTGTGGCGCTATGCCAACGGCCTTGACGATGAGCCCGTGCGCTCCTATTTCCACCGCGAGCGCCCCAAATCGGTGGGCAACGGTATGACCTTCCGCCGCAACATCTCGGGTGAGCAGGAGATCCGTGCGGGCGTGATGGCGCTTGCCGATTCGGTGGCGGCGCGCCTTCGTGACGAGGATCTCAAATGTACCGTGGTGCAGGTGCAGGTCAAGACACCCGATTTCCGCACCGTGCAGCGGCAGTGCACGCTTTCCCGTGCCACCTGGCTTCGGCGCGATCTTGTGGATCGCGCCATGCAGCTCATCAAGGAGTGCTTCGGCTACGGCAATCAGATCCGCGCCATTACCGTGACGGCAGCAGGGCTGATCGGCGAGCAGGAAACCGAGGAGCAGCTGGACATTTTCAGCATGAACGACATAGCGCTTGACAAAAGAGAGAGCGTGGAGGAGACCATGCATGTCATCCGAAAAAAATTCGGCAAGCACAGCATCAGCCTCGGATGCTATCAAAGCGAGGAGCTCGGAACTGCCGGGAAAAAGCAATAGGGCGGTGTCGCCTTGCTTTGATCAACGATATCGAGAATGGGAGATCTTTTATGAATCTGAAAAAATTCGGTGGAACGCTCTGCTGTCTGTTGGCAGCGTTCTTTTGGGGCACCACCTTTGTCGTGCAGGACCGTGCGGCGGAGCATATCCCCGCCTTCACCTATCTTGCACTGCGCTCCTTCGTGGGTGCGACTGCCCTTCTTCTTGTCATTCTGGTGCGCGGAAGGCTGAGGGGACACCGCAAGGAGGCAGTAACCGCCACCTCCGAGTCAAAGCGACTCCTCCTTGCGGGGGGCATCGGATGCGGGCTGTTTCTTTGCGCCGCCTCGGCACTCCAGCAGCTTGGCATTGCGGGCAATGCGGGCTCGCCGGGCAAGGATGCGTTCATCACCGCACTTTATATCGTTTTCGTGCCCGTTCTGGGACTTTTGCTCGGAAAACGCGCCGAGCCGCACGTCTACGTTTGCGTGGGCGTTGCGCTCCTCGGGCTCTGGCTGCTTTGTATGAACGGCTCGGAGCTGACCACGGCAGATATCCAGCTTATGGTCTGCTCGCTTCTTTTTGCCTGTCAGATCCTTCTGGTGGACCATGTGGTGGAGCGCATCGATTGCATCAAGCTTTCCTGTGTGCAGTTCTTCACGGTTGGCATCGTATCCGCCCTGCTCGCCCTTCTGTTTGAAGCTCCTACGCTTTCGGGCGTGCTCACGGGATGGTGGACCGTGCTTTACGCGGGCATCTTCTCCTCGGCGGTGGCATATACGCTCCAGATCGTGGGGCAGCAGCGCACCCCCGCCGCGGTGGCGTGTCTGGTCCTCAGCCTTGAATCGGTGGTGGCGGTGATCGCCAGCATGATCGTGCTGCGCCTTTATCCCACGACGCCAGAGCTGATCGGTATGGCACTCATTTTCCTCGCCGTCGTGGTGTCACAGCTTCGCCTTTTCCCCAAAAAGACGGAAAAGGGTGCGCGGGACACGTCAAAGCAGTCATAATCAGAAAAGGAGCTGCGCGAGCCGAGGGCTCGCGCAGCTCCTTTCTTTGGCGGATCTGCTGACCCTGCGGGATGTGCCGCGCCGGCAATGATCGTGATATGTTATCAGTGATAATATATTTTTATCAAAAGCGTTTCCCCTTGACAAACCGAGGAGAACATGATACAATCGACAATCGGTGTAAAAACTATCATCTCTCGGAGGAAATCATGGACATTTTACTTTCTCTCTCGGTGGCGCTCTTTTCGGGTCTGATGCTTTCGCGTCTTGCCAAGAAATTTCAGCTGCCCGCCGTGACGGCATACCTGATCGCGGGCGTGCTGATCGGCCCTTACTGCCTCGGCGCGCTCGGTGTGGAGGGGCTTGGCTTTGGCAGCATGGAGTACATCGAATCCTTTGCGATCATTTCGGACGTGGCGCTCGGCTTTATTGCCTTTTCGATCGGCAATGAGTTCCGTCTTGCCCAGCTGAAGCAGATCGGCAAGCAGGCGACCGTGATCGGCATTTCCCAGGCGGTCTTTACCACGCTGGTGGTGGACGCGGTGCTGATCTCCCTGCACTTTATCATGCCCGATAAGCTCTCGCTGCCCGCCGCCATCGTCATGGGTGCTGTGGCATCGGCAACCGCCCCTGCCGCCACGCTGATGGTCGTCCGTCAGTATAAGGCAAAGGGACCTGTCACGAGCACGCTGCTGCCCGTTGTGGCACTGGATGACGCTGTGGGTCTGGTGCTTTTCGCCATCTCCTTCGGTGTGGCAAAGGCGCTGATCTCGGGCTCGGTCGATCTCGTTTCGGTGCTGGTCGAGCCTCTTGTGGAGGTCATCGGCTCGCTGCTGCTGGGTCTTTTGCTCGGTCTGCTCTTTACTTACTGCGAGCGCTTTTTCCATTCTCGCTCCAAGCGTCTTTCGATGTCGGTATCCTTCGTGCTGCTCGCCGTGGCACTGTCGATGCTCAAATTCCACATCGGCCCCGTACACGTCGGCTTCTCCTCTCTGCTGACCTGCATGATGCTCGGCACCATCTTCTGCAACTTCTGTGACTTCTCCGAGGAGCTGATGGACCGCCTTGACCGTTGGACGGGCCCGATGTTCATCCTCTTCTTTGTGCTCAGCGGTGCGGAGCTGGAGCTGTCTGTCTTTACTGATCCCATTATCGTGCTGATCGGTCTGGTCTATATCGTATCCCGCTGCGTCGGCAAATACTACGGTGCACGCATCAGCTCGGATATCTCTCATGCACCTGCCACGGTGCGGCGCTATCTCGGCATCACGCTTTTCCCCCAGGCGGGCGTGGCGCTCGGTATGGCAATGAAGGCGGAGGCGCTCGGCGCTCCCGGCATGATCGTTGCCAATATCACGCTCTTCTCGGTGCTCATTTATGAGATCGTCGGTCCTTATCTCACCAAGCAGGCACTGCTGAAGGCGGGCGAGATCGATCCCGAGGGCAAGACCAGCGCAAGAGGCAAGCAGGGCAACACGCCCTCTCAATCGGTTGAGGAGCAGGCGCCCGAGGCAGTGGGTGCCGCCAAGAAATGACCCCCGATTATCGGCGCACAAGGCTTGCCTGCTATACCACCAATCTGACCATGTCGGTGGTGGGTAACCTGTCGCCCCTCCTGTTTTTGACCTTCCGTTCACTTTACGGGATCTCCTATTCGCTGCTGGGACTTCTGGTGCTGATCAATTTTGTCACGCAGCTGGCGGTCGATCTTGTGTTCTCCTTTTTCTCGCACCGTTTTCCGATCGCGAAAACCGTTCGCATGACCCCCGTGCTTGCCGTGGTGGGGCTTGCGGTGTACGCGCTGCTGCCCCGTCTGTTTCCCTCGCACGCATATCTCGGGATCGTGATCGGCACGCTGATCTTTTCGTCGTCCAGCGGACTTGCCGAGGTGCTGATCAGCCCCACCATTGCGGCGATCCCCGCAGAGGATCCCGATCGCGAGATGAGCAAGCTGCATGCGGTCTATGCATGGGGCGTGGTGGGTACCGTGCTGTTCGGCACGGTGTTCCTGCTGTTTGCAGGGGGCGGGAGCTGGCATATCCTTGCTCTGCTTTTTGCATTGGTGCCCCTTTGCTCGGCGATCCTGTTTTCCGGTGCCGAGATCCCCGTCATGGAGACCCCGGAGCGCACCTCGGGCGCCTTTTCCTTGCTTCGGAACAGAGGTGTTTGGCTGGCAGTCGCCGCCATCTTCCTCGGGGGAGCCGCCGAGTGCACCATGGCACAGTGGTGCTCGGGCTATCTTGAAAGGGCACTGGGCATCGAGAAGCTTTGGGGAGATATCTTCGGCGTGGCGCTGTTTGCCGTCATGCTCGGTATGGGCCGTACGCTGTATTCCAAGATCGGCAGATGCCCCACGCGCGTGCTGCTGCTCGGTGGCATCGGCGCCACCCTTTGCTATCTGGTCGCGGCACTGGTTCCGATCCCCGCTGTGGGGCTTCTTGCCTGCGCACTCACGGGTCTTTGCGTGTCGATGCTCTGGCCGGGCTCCCTGGTCGTTGCCTCGGAGCGCTTCCCCGCGGGCGGCGTCGTGATCTTTGCCATGATGGCGGCGGGGGGCGATTTCGGCGCCTCGGTCGGGCCGCAGCTGGTGGGTGTCATTACCGACCTTTCTATCGCAAGCCCGCGCATCAATGAGCTGGCGCTCTCGCTCGGCATTGCCGCCGATCAGCTTGGCATGAAGCTGGGGATGCTGGCAGGCGCGCTCTTTCCGCTGCTTTCGATCCCGGTTTACGCCGTGCTGCACACACAGGCAAAGAAGCGTCGGCACACTTGACGGCAAAAAGGGGCTGATTCATTTAGCGCCGAACAAAAACACACAAAGAGGAAACTGAAAAATGAAGCCGCTTTATCTGTCAAAAATGGCAGAAAAGGCGGCTTTTTAGGTAGAAATTCTTGCGAATTTCAATTTAAATGTGTGTTTTTTAGGTGCGCTCTTGGCACTCGACGTATTTGTATACGCCTAACGTGCCAAGATCACACCTTCTGCATCTAAATGACGTAGCTCCTTTTCTCTTTACAGAAGGGATGGCTTGTGGTACAATGAATCAAGAGCAGTTGCTTTAAAGGGGGAGAATTATGATCGATAAAGCGTTTCTCGAGATCACCAATCTTTGCAATCTCTCCTGCGACTTTTGTCACAAGACGGCGCGTGAGGGACGCATGATGACCGAGGCGGAATTTGAGGCATTGACCGACCGTCTTTGCGGTCGTGTGCAGTATCTTTATTTTCATCTGATGGGAGAGCCTCTTTTGCACCCCCTGCTCGGGCATTTCGTGCTACGCGCGAGGCAAAAGGGCTTCCGCCCCATGCTGACCACCAACGGAACTCTGCTCGGACAGCGTGGCGAAGCCCTTCTGGAGGCGATGCCCTATAAGATCAGCATTTCCTTGCACGCGCCTGCCGCCAACGCGGCGTTCTCCGCCCCCCGCTATCTTGCCGACGTGCTGGATTTTGCACGCCGCAGTGCGGAAAAGGGGATCATCACGGTGCTAAGGCTCTGGAATCTCGGGGGAGAGGGAGAGCGCGAGAATGAGGCGGTGCTGGCGGCACTGCACCGCGCATTTGAGGGAGAATGGCGTAAAAATCGCAGCGGTATGTGCCTTGCCCCCCACCTGTTCCTCGAATGGGGCAGGGAGTTTGCATGGCCCGATCTCTCGGCAGAGGCGATCGGGGAGGGAGAGCCCCTTTTCTGCTACGGGCTGCGCGATCAGATCGGTGTTCTGGTCGACGGCAGTGTCCTGCCCTGCTGCCTGGATGCCGAGGGTGTGATCACGCTCGGAAATCTCCATGACACGTCCCTCGAGGACATCCTTGCCTCGCCCCGTGCGCGTGCCATCTACGAGGGCTTTGGCGCAAACCGTGCCACCGAGGCGCTCTGCCGCCGCTGCGGCTACGCGCGTCGGTTTCAGAAAAGGGCAGAGAAGTCGGGGGTGTAAGCGGCGCGTGCCGCGCTTTTATCCTGTGAAAATCCCTCAAAGCCGAGGCGCTCCGCCTCCCCTGCCACACTGTCATACTCAAACGAGGTCAGGCGGCGCAGCAGGTTTTTCGGCGCATCTGCATCGGCAAAGTCCGGGGTATACTGGCACATCAGCGAGAGAAGAATATCCTTAACGGGTACCGTGTCGGCGATCCGCCGCAGCACCGCCATCGAATCGGCGCGGTGCGCGGGCAGTACCAGATGCCGTACCACGGTGCCCCTTTTGAGCATGCCGTCCCCGTCAAATTCGACCCTTCCCGTCTGGCGGTGCATCTCGGCAAGCGCCGCGGCGGCGACCTCGGGATAATCGGGCACGCCCGAATAGCGCGCCCCCAGCGCCGCATCGGCATATTTGAAGTCGGGCAGATAAATGTCCACCAGTCCTTGCAGCAGCGAGAGCGCCTCGGGGGACTCATAGCCGCTGCTGTTCCATACCACGGGGATCCCGAGATGTGGCTTCACGGTGCGCAAAACGCGGGCGATCCTGTCGGTAAAATGCGTGCCCGTCACCAGATTGATGTTGTGCACGCCGCGGTCGGCAAGCGACAGAATGAGCTCGGCAAGCTCGTCCTCGGTCACATGTCTTCCCTTGGCGGTGCGGCTGATCTCGCGGTTTTGACAAAAGATGCAGGAGAGCGAGCAGCCTGCAAAAAAGACGGTTCCCGAGCCCCTTGTGCCGCTGATCGGCGGCTCCTCAAAGAAGTGAGGGGCGGCGCGCGCGACCAGCAGGGTGTCGGCGGTGTGGCAAATCCCTTGCCTATTTTGTTCGCGCGCCGCGCCGCATCGGCGCGGGCAAAGCGTACAGCCCATGTTGCGTCCCTCCCTTGCTTCGGATGCCGTTATTTTAGCACATTTGCGGCTTTTTTTCAAGTTTCGGTAGCAATTTTCCGAGATTTATGATATATTGAGTGAGAAATGAGTTACGGAGGACGGATCATGAACGGCAAATACCTTGAGAAGGCGGAGATCCTTTGTGTGGGAACCGAGCTTCTGATCGGAGATATCGTGAACACCAATGCGGCGTATCTCTCACGCCGCCTTGCCGCACTTGGCATCGGCGTTTACCGACAGGCGGTGGTGGGGGACAACCCCGAACGCCTGCGAGCCGATCTTTCTGCGGCGCTTGAGCGCGTCGATCTTGTGGTGATGAGTGGCGGCCTTGGTCCGACGATGGATGATCTCACCAAGGAAACCGCGGCTGATCTCTTCGGGCGGCGCATGCGGCTGCATGCGCCGTCGCTTACCCACATCGAGGAGTATTTCCGCGCTGCGGGACGCGAGATGACCGATAACAACAAAAAGCAGGCAATGATGCCCGAGGGCGCTGTGGTGTTCCCGAATGATTACGGCACGGCTCCCGCCCTTGCGCTGGAGAGCGGGGAGGGCAAGGTGGTGGTCATGCTCCCGGGGCCTCCCCGTGAGCTGGAGCCGCTTTTCAGAGAGCAGGTCGAGCCCTATCTCATGAAGCGCTGCTCCGCCGTGATGGTCAGCCGCAATCTCCACATCGTGGGCATGGGAGAATCGGCGGTGGAGGCGGCGATCCCACGCGAGATCCTCGATGCTGCCAACCCCACCGTTGCTCCCTACTGTGCGACGGGAGAGGTGCGTCTTCGCGTGACGGCGAGGGCGGCGAGCGAGCGCGAGGCACTGGCGCTATGTGACGAAACGGTATCGAAATTGCGCCGCTTGCCCATCGACCGATATATCTACGGGATCGACGTGCCGAATCCCGAAACCGCCCTGGTGGATGCACTGAGAGCGGGGGGGATGAGCGTGGTGACGGCAGAATCCTGCACGGGAGGGCTGATCGCCAAGCGGCTGACCGACGTGGCGGGCTGCTCCGACGCAGTCGCGGGCAGCGCCGTGACCTACCAGACCAGGGAAAAGGAACGCATCCTCGGTGTGCCGTCCTCGCTCATTGAGGAGCACGGCGTGGTCAGTGAGGCGGTGGTGGCAGCAATGGCAAAAGGCGCGCTTTCCCGCTTTGATGCCGAGCTTGCCATTGCCACCACGGGCTATGCCGGTCCGGGCGGGGGCACCGAGCAGGAGCCTGTCGGCACGGTATACGTGGCAATCGCCGATCGCGACGGTGCGGAGGTGACCCGTCTTTCGCTGTCCTCCCGACGCGACCGCGCGTATATCCGCGAGGTGGCAGCCAACCACGCGCTGGTGCTGGCGCTTTCCTTCCTGCGAAAAAAATTGTGAAATATTTATCAACGCGCTTGACAAGTGTGGTCTGATATATTAAAATAAACTTGTTAATCTATGTTTTGTACCTGCTTGGGAAGAAAGAGGAAAATGAAATGGCAAAGTTTCGCAAGATCGGTATTCTGACGTCGGGCGGTGATGCTCCCGGCATGAATGCAGCCGTCCGTGCCGTAGCACGCAAGGCGTTGGATGAGGGCGTTGAGGTCGTCGGGATCATCGGCGGCTATTCGGGTCTGATCAACGAGAATATCATCCCGTTGACCCCCCGTTCGGTTTCGAATATCATCTCGCGCGGCGGTACCATGCTCTATACCGATCGTTGCCTTGAATTTAAGACCGAGGAGGGCATGCAGAAGGCGATCG
The DNA here is from genome assembly GCA_015063625.1 of Oscillospiraceae bacterium. Taxonomy (GTDB): domain Bacteria; phylum Bacillota; class Clostridia; order Oscillospirales; family CAG-272; genus Firm-07. The sequence continues at coordinate 37,143 of SVTT01000008.1, read as the reverse complement.
CCACCTGCCGTGCCCATGAGATCGACGCCATTGTGGCGCTTGGCGGTGACGGCACCTTCCGCGGTGCGACCGACCTCACCAACCGCGGCATTCCCTCGGTCGGTATTCCCTGTACCATCGATAACGATATCACCGCAACCGACTACACCATCGGCTTTGACTCGGCGATGAACACCACGATGCATATGATCGATTGCTTGCGCGACACCTGTGTGTCCCACGCGCGCTGCAACGTCGTGGAGGTCATGGGTCGCGATTGCGGACAGATCGCGCTTTACACGGCACTGGCATCCGGCGCGGTGGGCGCGGTCGTGCCCGAGGTCCCCTTTGACGAGAAGGAGCTGATCGACCGCATCTCGACGCTTGCCCGTACCGGCAAGCGCGGATTCCTTGTCGTGGTCAGTGAGGGCGTTCTCACCCCCGACGGGCAAAAATACGGCGAGGTGCTGGCAAAGCGCATTGCCGATGGCACCGGTGTTGAAACCAAGTTTGCACGCCTTGCACACGTCGTGCGTGGCGGCAGCCCCACGCTTCGCGACCGTCTGACGGCGACCAAGATGGGTGTGGCGGCAGTGGAAACGCTGATGGAAGGCAAGAGCAACGTGGTCATCTGCGAGGTCGATGGTAAGATCGTGGAAACCGATATCAATTATGCACTGATCGCGGACCGCACCTATAAGAACAAGCTCAAGCCGGGCGATCATGATGCCTTTGCCCCCGAGCAGGTTGCCGAGATGAGAGCACTTGCCGAAAGACGCCGCGCGGAGATCGTAGAGGCCTACGATATGTTGGCACACACCAGTAAGTGATTTTATTTAATAAAGCATAAGCACGAGAAAGGAATTACGAACATGAGAAAAGTAACAATCATCGGCGCAGGCAACGTTGGTGCCACCATCGCATACACCCTTGCAGTAGAGGGCGTGGCAAATGAGATCGTGATCATTGATATCAAGAAGGAAAAGGCAGAGGGCGAGGCGATCGACATCGCGCAGGGCGGTCTGTTCTTCCAGGAGGATGTCAAGATCAGCTCCGGTGACTACGAGGATGCGGCTGACTCCGACATCGTTGTCATCACTTCCGGCATGGCGCGCAAGCCCGGCATGACCCGTCTTGACCTTGCTCAGACCAATATCAACATTCTTTGCAGCATTGCACCCCAGATCACCAAGTACGCGCCCAACGCGGTTTACGTCATCGTCAGCAACCCCGTTGACGTGATGACCTACGTATTCCATAAGGTGACCAACATTCCCGAGAACCGCATCATCGGCTCGGGCAATACGCTTGACACTGCCCGCCTGCGTTACTGGCTGTCCAACAATTTCAACATCAGCCAGCAGAACGTGCACGCATACGTGTTCGGCGAGCACGGTGACTCCTCCTTCGTTCCGTGGTCTCAGGCAGCCATCTGCACCACCAATGTGGACGACTACCAGAAGATCCTGAACCCCGACAGCCCCATCGACCATGCAGCTGTTGAGGAGTACGTGCGCAAGTCGGGCGGCGAGATCATCGCGCGCAAGGGCGCTACCTTCTATGCCGTTGCCTGCGCAGCCGTGGACATCTGCAAGGTCATCTTCAGCGGCATTGAAACTGCACTTGCCGTTTCGACCATGATGCATGGCGAGTACGGCGTGGACGACGTTTGCCTTTCCACCATCTCCATCGTCGGCAAGGACGGTATCAGAGGTCATATCCCCGCAGCCCTTACCAAGGAAGAGGAGGAAAGGCTCCAGCACAGTGCAAAGTGCCTGCGCAACGTCATCGACCAGATCACCTACGAGAAGAAGTAAGCGTTTCTTTGATCGAAAAAAGGCGAGGATCCAAGGGGGCGTACTCCTTAAGAACAGTCTTTGACAATCAATAGAATGCGTTACCTACCGATAGGAAAAGGACGAGGAATTGTAAAAATTCCCCGTCCTTTTTTCTTGACAAGCACTGACTTAATTAAAGACACCAAATTTTGTCTTTGTCAAATTATCAAGCTTTATTGACAAATCAACAGAAATGTGATAAAATATACTTGTCACACAATCTAATATTTTTTCGTGTTAGTGGGAAACTATCCTTGGTAAAAGGTGTTTCCTTTTTTTCTCATACCCACTAACACTGGCGAGAGATTGTGTGACAACAATGAAGGAACACTTTTTCGGTGCGTTCCTTCATGGGGCGCACTTTTTTATATACTGAGGGGAGAATATATGAACAATAATGATATACCAAGAAAGATAATAGATATTACCGGCGTAGAACTTACACCCGGAGAGCTGCCGTTTGTCTTGGCAACGGAGAGCAAGGCTTTGAATGCTGTTGCGACGAATGCGACTACTTTTTGCTTTGTTTCCCCGGATTTGATTCAAAAAGCGAAACAATTAACAAAACAGAAATCCCCCAGACCTTACTATGACAAAAGCAACGCAAAGGCACTTTTGACATTTTCATATCAAAAGCCCATGCAATTACCTTCCGGGAGGTAAAAAAGCCTCCCTTGTGTAAAGGGAGGTGGCACGGCTTGCCGTGACGGAGGGATTGTAGAAGATTAGATTTACGCTAAAACAATCCCTCAGTCGCTTCGCGACAGCTCCCTTTACACAAGGGAGCCTTTTGTTTTTGCAAACCTGTTTGTTTGCAAAATAGCCATAAACTTTTGTAGTCCTTAATTTAGTCTTAGGAAGTACTGCTTCTGTGTCCACAGAGGCTCTTTTTATTGGCGATATGTTTGCTCGCGCAAACGCGAAATATTTTCGCTTTCGCTCAAATGCGATATAACCGCCCTTACGGTTGGTTTCGATATGATATTCGCCTGTGTTCTTCTCGTGCGAAGCACATATCGAGTCCGCAAGGACATATCGAGCACGAAGTGCATATTGATCGCCGTCAGGCGAATATCGCTGCGTTGTGTCCTTAAGGACACAACGCTAAGGATCTCGCCTTTTTTGATCCCGTTTTGGGAGTTATTTGAAAAACTCCAGCACGCGGTCAACGTACGGGTGGAGGATCTCGTCGTGAGCCGCATAGATCTCGTGTTTGCAGTCAAGCTCGATCAGACCGCCCGCGGGCAGACGTCTTGCGAGTGTCTCCTGCGGGGCGTTCTGTACCAGATGGTCGTTTGAGGCGGAAAAGATGAGCACGGGGGTATTGACACGCTCGGGTGCCCCCTTTTTGAGAATGCGTGCGGTCACACCGAGTGCGGCATAGGTCCAGGCATAGGTGGGCTTTCCACCCTGTAAAAGCGGGTTTTTCTCCTTTGCCTCGCGGTAAAAGTCAAAGCGCACGCGGGACAGGGAGGAGGAATGCTCAAAGCTTTCGTGCTCGCGGTTGTTTTTTGCCACAAAGATGGGCTTCTGTGCGCGCCACGTCAGCATGCAAAAGCGGCAGATGGCACGGCAGACAAACAGCGGCAGCCCGTCATGACGGGGAGCGATCATGGGGGAGGAGAGGACAGCGCGACGAAACAGCGAGGGATAGCGGATCAGCGTCAGTGCGCCCACCGCACCGCCCATGGAATGCGCGTACAGATAAAGGGGCTTTACGGCAGTATCCTTCATGTCGTCAAGCAGTGCCGAAATATCGTCAAGATATTCGTCGAATCGGTCTACGTGCGTGACCGAGTGGGCGGCAGCGCGGGGAGAGCGACCGTGCCCGCGCTGATCCAGGGTGACAACGGAAAGCCCGTCGCGCAGAAAATAATAGATCATTTCAAGATACTTTTCCGCGGTTTCGGAAAAGCCGTGGATCAGCAGCACCGTGGCGCGGGGCTGATCCGCCGTGTAGCGTGCGCGGTAAAGCTGCAAGCCATCGGGGGTGGCAAAGGTGTCCTCCGCGCGGCGTGCGGCAAGATAGGGAAGAACCTCCTCCTTCATGCGCTCGGCATACTGCTCTTCGTGTAACAGCATGGGCTCACCTCACTTTCCTCAATCTAATAATAACTTATTTTGTCCGATCTGTCAATGGAAAATCCCTTTTTCGGAAAGCTTTTTGGGGGATGTGCTCTCCCATTTTTTTGAAAAAATAAGCAATATTTGTCCGATGAGTGCCGTAATATGACTTGTCAAAAGGAAATATATGTCCTATAATGAACTTGTGAGGATCTCAAAGGAGGTATTTTTATGAGAATTCCGATTGCAATACAGCTTTATTCTGTTCGCGATGATATGAAGACCGACCTCTTCGGCACGCTGGAGAAGGTGAAGGCACTTGGCTACGACGGCGTTGAATTTGCGGGCCTGTTCGGAGAGGACCCCTTGAAGATCAAGGCAAAGTGCGAGGAGCTCGGGCTGGCCGTGCTGTCGGCACACGTTCCTTATAAGGATCTGGTTGCCGATCCCGACAGCGTCCTTGCAACCTATGCGGCACTCGGTGTGAAGTACGTCACCATTCCCTATCTTTCCGAGACAGACCGTCCCGGTGGCGACGGATTTGCAGACGTGCTGAAGAATCTTGCCATGCTTGGCGCCAAGGTCAATGCACTCGGCATGACCATGCTTTACCATAACCACGATTTTGAGTTTCTCAAGATCGACGGCAAGTACGCACTGGATACGCTTTACGAAACCATTCCCGCAGACCTTCTGAAGACCGAGCTTGACATGTGCTGGGTCAACGTGGGCGGCGAGAATCCTGCGGAGTATCTTCGCAAATATACGGGCCGCGCTCCCGTGGTGCACTACAAGGACTTTTACGGCGAAAAATCGGAGGATATGTACGAGCTGATCGGCATCAATCAGGAAAAGCCCGTGCGTCCCGGCAATTTCGAGTTCCGTCCCGTCGGATACGGCTTGCAGGATTTTCCTGCCATTCTTGAGGCAACCAGAGATGCGGGTGCCGAATGGGTCGTCGTTGAGATGGATAAGCCCTCGATGGGTCTTAGCCCTATGGAGTGCATGGAAAAGAGCATCAACTATCTGAAGTCTATCGGTTGCTGAACCGAATCATCAAAATAAAAAAAGGAGAATGGATCATGGCAGAAGATAAGGATCTGAATGCGTTTAAGGAGTCGCAAGAGGAGGTTGTGATCGACACCAGCCGTAAGCTGCGCGTCGGCTTCATCGGTTGCGGTTGGATCGCAGGCTCGCACATCAAGTCCTTCATGAAGCAGCCCGACGTGGAGATCGTGGCGGGCGCTGACCTTGTTCCCGGCAAGGCAAAGGCATTTTTTGAAAAATACGGCGTTGAGGGCGTCAAGACCGATTATGCCTCTCACAAGGAGCTTCTTGATGACGAGTCGCTGAAGCTGGATGCGGTCACCATCTGCACCTACAACCGTCAGCATGCGGAGCCCGCCATCTACGCACTCAAGAAGGGTGTGCACGTCCTGCTGGAGAAGCCCTTTACCGTCACGCTTGACGAGGCGGTTGAGGTCATGAAGGCAGAGAAGGAGAGCGGCAAGATCCTCTCCATCGGCTTCCAGCCCCGTCTTGACGAGAACATGAAGATGATCAAGAAGATCGTGGATTCGGGTGTGCTCGGCAAGATCTACTACATCCAGACGGGTGGCGGACGCCGCCGCGGCATTCCCACGCCCTTCGGTACCACCTTTATCACCGACAAGACCGCGGGCATCGGTGCGCTCGGCGATATCGGCTGCTACTCGCTCGACATGGTGCTGAACGCCATCGGCTATCCCAAGCCCCTGACGGTTTCGGGCTACAAGTCTGCCTTCTTCGGCACCGACCCCAATTACTCCAACTACCAGAAGACCGGTCACCCCGAGTATGCCAAGGCGTTTGAGGTCGATGACTTTGCCGCTGCCTTTGTCCGTCTTGAGGGCGGTATCGTGCTTGACTTCCGCATTGCCTGGGCGATGAATATGGACACCCCCGGTGACACCATCATTCTCGGTACCAAGGGCGGTCTGCGCATTCCCTCCACCGAGTGCTGGAACGGCACGGTGGGCGGTGCAATGAAGCTTTATCATGAGGTTTGCGGAGAGCAGACCGAAACCGAGATCCCGATCATCGTTTCTTCTGACGAAAAGAAGGGCATTACCCTCTTTGATAAGAAGATCCGTTCCTTCTGCGACGCCATCAAGAACGGCGGCACCGCACCCGTGCCCTCCTCGCAGATCCTCTACAACCAGGCGATCATCGACGGTATCGCCAAGTCGGCAGAGGCAGGCAGAGAGGTCGAGATCGTGATTCCCGAGATCTGATGCTGATGCCTCCGTCGGCGACAAGCCGCGACGGAGCAAGCAAAAAGGGCTGAGTCAAAAGCTTTTCGTTAAGCGGATGGCTCAGCCTTTTGTTTGTGGTAGTTCAATGATACAATAAAGCAAGCGGATGCTCAATACCTTTTGGTAAAGAGCATCCGCTTTTTCCTTTTTCAGGCTGAGTTAATGACTCAGCCCCTTTTCGTTCAGGGGGACTCTAAGGGGGCATACGGTGTGAGAATCAACCGAAGATTTCGAGGATGCTGCTGATTTCCTCCAGCTCGAAGCTGATGTTGATCTGCGTTGCGACGGAATAGGTGGTGCCCCGCGTTGTGACGTCAAAGCCGATGACGAGGAAATAGGAGGTGATCCGATCATCCGAGATCGTGACCGTCAGCTTGGCAGAGTAATCGCCGAGATTGTTGCCGAGTCCCGCTCGGAGTGCAAGACCCTCCACCAGATCGCGCGAGATGCCGAGGTGCGCGGTGTATTCCGCGAATTTATCCTTCTTTTTGATCTTTTCAATGCTGCTGAAATCAAACTGCGTGGGGTCAAGCCACTCGTCCAGCACCAGGCGTGCGGCGCAGGACGAAAGCTTGGTGCTGACGGTTTCGTCCCCCTCGAAGGTGGGGGCGGTCAGATCCTTGCCGTCGTAGACGTAGTTGTAGCGATCCTCGCCCGTTTCATATTCGACGTCAAAGGTCAGCTTGTTATCGGTGTTTTTGTAATCGCCCGCATAGGCAAAGGTGTCCTGCCCGCGGTAGGAGGGACCCACCATCATGGTCTGGGTGCAGGTGAGGACAAAGGAGCCCTTATCGGCAAAGCGGTGCTTGTTGAGAGCGCTCTTGATCAGCGGCGCGTAATGGAAGCCCTCGATATCGGTGTAGCCGGTGAGGCTCTCGGTCTTGGGGGAGGAGCTGTCGATGTCGCTGACCTCAACGCTCATGGTCAGCGAGAGGTCAAGCACGGGTGCCTTGTCAAAGAGGAAGACCATCTCCATCGATTGCAGACGGAAGTCCTTGTCTGCCGCAAGCACGATTTCCACGTCCTTGATGGGGCTGTCAGGGGCAAAGGCGGCAGCGAGATCGGCGATGAGAAGCGTCAGTGTCTGCAACGCCTTTCCCTTGAATGCCGAATAGGAGGCGCTCCAGGTCTCATCCTCGTTTTGCACGCAGGTTCTTTTGGAGCAATCGGAGAGGACGTCCTCGGTCAGCATCGAAACGTCGGTGCAAAGTGCACGGTATTGGAGATACTCCTCTGCGGTCATGTCGGCGGAGTAGGCGGTCCTTTTGTCGTATTGGTCGATCTCCTTGTGATACATTTTTCCGTCACGAAAGCCCTCGACCAGTGTGGAGGTAGAGGTGGTGGAGGATCCGCCTTGCTTTGTATATATCGTGGAGGTCACCTCGCTGTGCTCGGCAAAGGAATCGTTTTCACGGCTGATCACGGTCGTTCCCGTGCCGCCTGCCAGGATCTGCTGTGCGGCAGTCTTGAGGGAAAGATCAACGGTAGAGGTGAGGGTCAGGGATGTGAGCTCATCCATGCTTTTCCCGATCTCGCCAAGGAGTGCCTTCGCGCGATGACCTTCCTCCAGCTTGTTCAGCTTAAAGGTGGTTGCCAGATTGCCGATCTTGGCGCAACCGGAAAGGGAAGGGATGAGAAGGAGCAGTACGAGCGCAAGTGCAAGTATGCGTATGAGTTGTCTTTTCATAAGGCAACCTCCTTGGATGACATTGATTACAGTTTAGCACGCGCGCTCTCATTTGTCAATGAAAAACAAAATTTTGAGCGCGCTAGGCTTTTTGTTACCTCACGGCAGAGGGGTGGCAAGGGCGCCGACCCCTACCCCCTCGTTGTCATCCTGAGCGAAGGGCGAAGCCCGCAGTCGAACCCGCAGGGCGATGCGGAGCATCGGGATCTGCGAGGGGATGGCGGATATAAGGACATGCGCGAGGATGCCGACAAACGGGTCGTCGAGGGCGCCGACAAACGGGTCGTCGAGGCGCCGACCCCTACCGGGGGTGATCATGCCCGAACGTGCTGCGAGGATGCCGACAAACGGGTCGTCGAGGGCGCCGACAAACGGGTCGTCGAGGCGCCGACCCCTACCGGGGGTGATCATGCCCGAACATGCCGCGATGGGGGAGAATGATATATTCGCCCGAGATCCCACCTTCGCTTCGCTCGGTGCTGCTTCGCAGTTCGACTGCGCTACGCTTCGCTCAGGATGACACGGGTGCGCATGTGCGCCTCGCTGTTGCAACGAAGGACCGACGGTTGTTCCCTTGATGATCGCGGTCCTTGGTTTGATCGACCAATGTTGAAATTATATCATACACGGTAGGGGCTGGCGCCCACGACAGCCCGTAACAGACAAACGGTAACCATGAACGGGTCGTCGAAGGCGCCGACCCCTACCGCGGTTTGATCATACCCGAACGTGCTGCGAGGATGCCGGCAAACGGGTCGTCGAGGCGCCGACCCCTACCGCGGTCTGATCATGCCCGAACGTACCGCGGGGTGTGGGAAATCGGGTGCGCGTGCGCCCTGTTTCCACCGCCAACGACCGACGGTTGTTCCCTTGATGATCGCGGTCCTTGGTTTCATTGACCAATGTTGAAATTATATCATACATGGTAGGGGCTGGCGCCCACGACAGCCCGTAACAAACAAATGGTAACCATGAACGGGTCGTCGAAGGCGCCCACAAACGGGTCGTCGAGGGCGCCGACCCCTACCGGGTTTGATCATACCCGAACGTGCCGCGGGGGCACCGACAATCGGGTCGTCGAGGCGCCGACCCCTACCGGGATTGATCATGCCCGGATGTACCGCGAGGGCACCGACAATCGGGTCGTCGAAGGCGCCGACCCCTACCGGGTTTGATCATACCCGAACGTGCCGCGGGGTGTGGGAAATCGGGTGCGCGTGCGCCCTGTTTCCACCGCGAACGACCGACGGTTGTTCCCTTGATGATCGCGGTCCTTGGTTTCATTGACCAATGTTGAAATTATATCATACATGGTAGGGGCTGGCGCCCACGACAGCCCGTAACAGACAAACGGTAACCATGAACGGGTCGTCGAAGGCGCCGACCCCTACCGGGATTGATCATGCCCGGATGTACCGCGAGGGCACCGACAATCGGGTCGTCGAAGGCGCCGACCCCTACCGGGATTGATCATGCCCGGATGTACCGCGAGGGCACCGACAATCGGGTCGTCGAAGGCGCCGACCCCTACCGGTCTGATCATATTCGAACGCACAAGCCTTACGGCGGAAAATTTCTGTGCCTTACGGCGAACAACGCAATGAATTCCTTGGCGGCACAAAAACCGCGCGGCTCTGCAGAGCCGCGCGGTAAAATGGACCGAAAGCGTCAACACCCGGATGTGACAAGGAAATTGCCCGATGCGGATGCGGATTTTTCTTTCGGGAGGTGTTCAAATTTCTCTTTCTTCCTTGGGGACGACGGTACGGGCGTCCTTGACGATGGCGTGTGACGGATAAACGCCGCGCAGGGCGGTCAGCGGATAAACCGAGGTCTGCCCTCCCACCACTGTTCCCGGGTTGAGCACGCAGCCACAGCCGATGTCGGCGTGGTCGCCGAGAAAGGAGCCCACCTTGCGCAGCCCCGTGTCAAGGGGCTGCTCGGCGCGAATGACGACGTTTGTTCCGTCCGACTTGAGATTGGAGCAGATCGCTCCCGCACCCATGTGAGCACGGTTGCCGAGCACAGAATCTCCCACATAATTGTAATGGGGGACCTGTACGCTGTCAAGCAGAATGCAGTGCTTCAGCTCGGTGGCATTACCGATCACGCACCCCTTTCCCACAATGACGTTCCCGCGCAGATAAGCGCCGGGACGAAGCTCGGTGCCCTCGCCGATGATGGCGGGTGCCTCGATGGTGGCGGTGGGGGCAATGCTGACGTTCTTGCCGACGAGCACACCCTCCTTCAAGAGAGAGTAGCCCTCAATGCCGCATTCAAGCAGCAGGGAAATGAAGCTCTTCAGCCTTGGGAGGACCTGCCATGGGTATTCGGCGCTCTCAAACAGTGCCGTCAGATAAGCGGGAACAGAATCATACAGGTCGGAAATTCTGATGCCGTTATTCAACGCTGTGCCCCCTTTTTACGATCACATCGGCGATGCGCTTGATATATGCCACGCAGTTTTCCTCGTTTTCACATTCCACCATGATGCGGATCACGGGCTCGGTCCCGCTTTCGCGCAAAAGGGCACGCCCCTTTGTGCCGATCAGCTCTGCCACCGCATCGCGCTCCCGTTGCACCTCGGGGTCGGCAAGCACGGCGCTCTTATCCTTCACGCGCACGTTATGGAGGTGCTGTGGATAAAGGGTCACCGGCTCGGCGAGCTTGGAAAGCGGAGTTTTGGTATCGCAGATCTCCTCTGCCAGCATAATGGCAGTGAGCAATCCGTCACCCGTGGTGGCGTATTTTTTCAGAATGATGTGTCCCGAATGCTCGCCGCCAAGGCTGTAATCGCCGTTTTGCATTGCTTCGTAAACGAAGCGGTCGCCCACGGTGGTCAGCTCGCAGCGGATACCCTCGCGCGCCAGACTCTCCACAAAGCCGCTGTTTGACATCACGGTGGCAACCACAGTATCGCCGTTGAGCATGCCGCGCGCCTGCAGGCGCTTGCCGAGGATGTAAAGGATGGTATCTCCGTCCGCCACGTTGCCGTTTTCGTCCACTGCGATGCAGCGGTCGGCATCACCGTCAAAGGCGAAGCCAACGTCAAGATGCTGCTCGCGCACCAGGCGGGAAAGATTTTCAATATGGGTGGAGCCGCAATCAAGATTGACGTTGATGCCGTTGGGCTCGGCACCCACCACCACGGTGGTGGCGCCCAGCGCGCCGAACACCGCACGTGCGATCATCCAGGAGGCGCCGTTGGCACAGTCAAGGCCGATCTTCAGGTTTTTGTAAGAATGAGAGGCGATCGAGATCAGATAAGCCACGTAGCGGTTTCTGCCCGCCACGTAGTCCACGATACAGCCCACACGGTCCTTTTTGGCAAGCGGGAGGTCGTTTTCCCTGATGCCGATGGCGGCGAGATCGCCGTCAAGATATGCCTCGATGAGCAGCGTGGTGCGGTCATCCAGCTTTTCGCCGTGGCGGTTGATGATCTTGATGCCGTTGTCCGAAAAGGGATTGTGCGAGGCGGTGATCATAATACCGCAGTCAAACTCATCCTGCCGCGTGACGTAGGAAACGCTGGGCGTGGTGGTGACGTGCAGCATATAGGCGTCAGCACCCGAGGCGGTGATCCCTGCCACCAGTGAGTATTCCAGCATGTAGCTGGAGCGTCGGGTGTCCTTTCCGATCACGATGCGAGGGCGGTATCCTGCCTTTTCGCAGCCCGAGAGCGGGGAAGCGTAATACCAGCCGAGAAACCTGCCGATGCGGTAGGCGTGCATGGAGGTCAGATCCACGTTTGCCTCTCCCCTGAAGCCGTCGGTGCCGAAGTATTTGCTTTTTCGGGAGGCAAGATCCGTGCTTCCCTCGACACTGATACGGTCACGCAGCAGATCGTCGGTAGAGAGATGGAACAGCTCGCAAAGTCGCAGCACCTTGTCGATCTGGGGGAGCGCACCGTCCATTTCCCATTTCGATACCGACTGCCTGGATACCGAAAGGCGCTCGGCAAGCTCCTCTTGGGAGATGCCTGCCGTGGTACGCAGGCGGTAGATCTTTTCACCAATCGTCATAATACACCTCTTCTGCTAATATTTGCATGTTCAACAAACAGTATATGATATACACGATTATATCATACCAAAATACGGAAAAAAACGCAACCAAGCCGACCTTGAATTTTGCGCAACTGCTGGTTGCGAAATGACAAAAAATGACGAAATGCAATGAGGTGTTAGCATATTCGATTTTTCGAAGGAAACTTTTGTTGCGCCCCCCGTGCTTGCTTTGGGTCGTCCGATGCGGTGCCTGTAAAGAAAAAGAGGACGGCTCAGGTTACAAAAACCCAAGCCTTCCTCTTTTGCGTCAATTTTCTTGCGGTTTTCCTGTGGGCACCCTTCTCGGGATCGCATCCTTTTTGCGGATCCCCCGGTGCCTTGACTTGGCACAGCTCAGCGCTGTACTCTGCCGGAGCCGTCGCCGCCCGCCAGCTTTTCCACCTCGCCTACCGTGATGCGGTTGAAATCGCCCTCCACGGTGTGCTTGAGTGCCGATGCCGCCACGGCAAATTCGATCGCCTCCTGTGTGCCCTTGCCACTCAAAAGTGCATAGATGAGTCCGCCGCCGAAGGAGTCGCCGCCGCCGACGCGGTCCACGATGTGCAGGTGGTAGGTCTTTGAGAAGCAGTAATTTTCGCCGTCGTAGAGCATACCTGCCCAGTCGTTGTCGCTTGCCGAGATCGAGGTGCGCAGGGTGATGGCGACCTTTTCGAAGCCGAACCTGTCGGCAAGCTGCTTTGCCACCGATCTGTAGCCCTCGTGATCCAGCTTTCCGCCGTAGATGTCGGTATTTTCCGCCTCGATGCCGAAGACGTCCTTTGCGTCCTCCTCGTTCGAGATGCAGACGTCAACGTATTGGCACAGGTCGGTCATTGCCTCGCGTGCCTCGGCGCGCGTCCAGAGCTTTCCGCGGTAATTGAGATCGCAGGAGATCTTTATGCCCCTTGCCTTTGCCGCCTTGCATGCCTCGCGGCAGATCTGTGTCACATTTTTTCCAAGCGCAGGCGTGATGCCCGTAAAGTGGAACCAATCGGCGCCCTCAAGAATGCTGTCCCAGTCAAAATCCTCCGAGGAGGCCTCGGCGATCGCCGAGTGTGCGCGGTCGTAGATGCAGACCGAGCCGCGTCCCGAGGCGCCCTTCTCAAGGAAATAGATGCCCACGCGGTCACCGCCACGTGCGATCAAAGAGGTGTCTACGCCGAAGTAACGAAGCGAATTCACCGCCGCCTCGCCGATGGCGTGCTTGGGCAGCTTGCTGACGAACGCCGCATCGATGCCGAAATTGGCAAGCGAAACGGCAACGTTTGCTTCACCGCCGCCAAAGGTTGCTTGCAGCTGGTCGTTCTGGAAAAAGCGGTAATATCCGTTGGGGGCGAGTCTGAGCATCAGCTCGCCGAATGTGATGACCTTCATGTTTGTACCTCCAAATATATAATGTTAGGCTTCCCCTGCACAAAGAGGTGCGGGAATGAAGAGCACACCGCCGCCTGCACCGAACACGATATCGCCCGACAGAACCGTTGCCCTGCTGAGGAGGGCGATGGAGCGAGGGCCCCACCGCAAGCTCACGCAAGGGCGCGGAGATCATTCCGAAACGATCTCCATGGTCTTGATGACAACTGCTTCCATCGGCACGTCCTGCATGTAATAGCCGTAGTTGCCGGTCGTTACGTTGGCGATCGCATCGATCACATCCTCGCCCTCGGTTACCTTGCCGAAGCCGGCGTACTGGCCGTCAAGATACGGCGCGTTCTCATGCATGATAAAGAACTGCGAGGAGGCGGAGTTGGGATCGTTGGTGCGCGCCATGGAAAGCACGCCGCGGGTGTGCTTGAGGGTGTTGGTCTTAAAGCCGTTGGCGGCAAATTCGCCCTTGATGGCGTCTGCTTCCTTGTGCTGCATATCGGCGGTATAGCCGCCGCCCTGGAGCATAAAGCCGGGGATCACACGGTGGAAGATCAGACCGTCAAAGAAATGCTTTTCGATCAGGGAGAGGAAGTTGGCGACCGTCAGGGGCGCCACCTCGGGGTAGAGCTCGGCGGTCATGGTGCCGAAGCCCTCAACATGGATCTTGATGATGGGATGGTTCATATGCTGCTTCCTTTCATGCTTCGGGATAGGCAATGGCAAGCAGTGCCTCGATGCGCTGCTCTCTGCCGCAAAGAGAGAGATAGCCAAAAAGCGCCTCCATGCCTGTGGCATTGCGGTATTCCGCCACCGTGGCATTTTTGGGGGTGTTGGTATGACCGATGTTTCTCCCGCGGCGAAAGACCGCCGCCTCCTCCTCGTCAAGATGAGGAGAAAGCCGTTCCATTGCCGCTGCCTGCGCGGGGGCGCTGACAAACCGTCTTGCATGGGTATTGAGCGCCTTGGAGGAGGAGATCCCCTCCCCGACAAGCCTCCTTCTGACTGCCAGCTCGATCACGCTGTCACCGAGATAGGCAAGCGCCGCAGTGCTGACGGCTCTTGTATCGATCTGCTTCATGCTATCCTCGTTCTTCGGGATATCCCGTTATTTTTCGGTGCGGCGCGGTGTCGCACCGTTGACGAGAACAGTATAGCATCCGTGTGCTCGCTTTGTCAAGCAAAAGCGGCATTTTTGTCGCCTGCTGCGCGAGCCCTGTCTGAAGGAAACCGAAGGATCGTCGATGTGCCGCGAAATCGGGGAGCAGCATGCGCGGTGAGCCTCGTTTTATGCCGTTTCCCGTTTTTCCTCGGCCGCCGTCGCTTCGCTCAGCACCTCGGTCACCACGATGGAGAGATCGTCCGACAGCTCCTTGGCGGCGCGCCCGATGGCAAGCCTTGCAAAATCCTCGGCGTCACCGTCCCATTTTTCGGCAAGCATCCGGGCAAGCCACGGGCATTCCTCCTCGCCGCCCGTAAAGCCGTCACTGACCTGTACGATCACGTCGCCCGCCTCCACCGAGAAGCGGATGCGCTCGGCGTCGAGAGCCTCCAGAATGCCGACTGGTGCGGTGCGCGAGAAGAAGCGCGTGATCTCTCCGCGGCGCAGCAGATAGGTGGGGGCGGCGCCGCATTTGAAAAGTGACGCCTCTCCGCTGACGCGGTCGATCTCCAAAAGATCAACGGTGGTGCTTGTTTCAGAGCCCTGTCGCCCCCTTGCCGCGAGAAAGCCGTTGAGCATGCGGAGCGCCGAATCGGCTCTGCCCCCCGCCTGTAAAAGCCTTGAAAGGAAGGCGCCTGCGAGTGCGGAGGTGAGTGCGGCGGCGTTGCCGCTTCCCATGCCGTCACAGATCAGTGCGTAGTCATAGCCGCGTTCTCCCGAGAGCGACATCACGGTGTCGCCGCAGTGCTTGCCCTCGCCCTTCCCCTTTTTGCGGGTAAACTTGACCGTGGCGGTGGAAAAACGATTCTTTTCGGGGAAGGTGATGTCCGAAAGCCCATCGCCGCTTCCCGTCTGGGGCTCGCCGAGAGGAAAGTGACAGAATTTTTCAAGCTCTCGGCGCAGCTCACGGATCTTCAGGTGTCTGCCCGGCAGACGGATGCCGCGCAGGATCACGCGTCGGTGCTGCTTGCCGCAGACCGCTACCGATTCCACATGGTAGCCGAGGCGCAGAAGGCGAGCCTCGATGCGCTCTGCGGTTGCGGCATCAAACGAAAATCGCTCGTTGCCCTCCTCGATCGCCTCGTTGATCATGCGCCCCACGGCGGCATAGTCCATCGCCACCACCGAGGTCTTGTCGCCGTGCAGTGCCTCTCCCGAAAGGGCGGCGGCACCGCTGTTGATGGTCTTGAGGATCCCCGAGAGCTCGGTGCAGCGCGCCGTGAGCCTCGCGGGCACACCTGCTTCCGTGACCGTTCCGTTTTGATAAAGACGGGCGGCAAGCGCCGAAACGGCGTCGGCGGTGGCGCCGTATTCGCTTCCCCAGCAGACGTCACGGTTTCGGCAGCCCGGGCACACGCCGTTGAAGGCGCTGTCACAGAGATGACGCAGATCTGCGTGTGCGGGGCGTCGTTGACGGCTGCTCAATTCATAAAAGGTGCCCGAAAGATCAAGGAACGCCGCCGCGATCTCGCGCATCCGACGCTCGGTGGCAGCACCCTCTCCCGCCTTTGCCGCCTGCGCCGCGGCGCGTCGCCGTGCCACCGAAAGCACCCGTGCGGGCGCTCCCTCGATGAGCCCTGCGCTGTCAAAGGCGAGAAAGAGAGCACCTGCCGTGAGCAGTGCGGGGAGCAGTGTCATGATGCCCGCCGTGCCGCGGAGCAGAAAGGCGTAGGTGCCTGCGGCGGCACTGCCTGCGATCACGCCGCCACCCCGACTGCTTTTTTGCAGAAGCCCGAACGCTACCCCGCAAAGCAGAAAGGCGGGCGCCATGCGCCAGTCAAAGCAAAGCCCTGCCAGTGCGCCGCCGAGCGAGCCCCAGAGCAGATCGCGATGGGACACCAGCAAAAACGCCGCGCCCGCCGCCGCCACCGCCGCAGGGTAGATGCCGAAGAAGCTGACCGCGCGAACGGCAAAGATCGCCGTCAGTGCAAGGGCCGCAAGACCTGCCTCTCGGCTCATGGGAAAGAGCTTGTCCTTCTCCTCAAAGATGCCGAGAAAGAGAAAGGCGGCAAGAGGGGCGGCGGCAACTGCCAGCAGAATGCCGAAGAGGTCAAAATAGCGGTAGCCGCCCTTGACCACGGTGTAGATCCCGACCGTGAATACCGCAATGGCGGCAGCCGATATGCGAAAGGCGGGGCGCTCCCCGCCCGATCTGCCGTTTGCCGTGCCCGAACGGAAGAGCGAGTAGGCAAGCCGCAGGAGCAGCACGGTCAGAAGCGAGATCAGACTGAGATAATCTCTGGTTAAAAGGCAGTAAAGACCGATCCCACCTCCGATGGCGGGCAGATACGACGTGGCAACGGCGGCAAGCGCCACGCCGAAGGGCCTTACTCCGAATAGCAGCTCGGCGCTGCCCACCAGCGCGCCGATCGCGGCAAAGAGCAGGTGGCAAAGCGCCAGCTCGGCAAGGTCGCTTCGGTCCTTCCCGTGCGATGGTTTGGTCGTTTTTTCGCGGATTTCCTGTTGCATATAAACCTCCTTGTTGGGGGCACGTCGAATGCACCCGCGCATTCGCCCGTTACAGCCCCGTTGCCTTTATTGTAGACCCGTGAGGTGGAAATGCGTGTCGGCTTTCGCCGACGAAGTCTGACCGTGCGGGTCGGATCCTGTATGAGAGTGGCGAAGCCGAGCAAACCGACGGGAAGCGCCCCGGGATCTGTCGAACGATTTTTCGGCAAAAGAGGAATAATTTTCAAAAAGTGCTTTTCACCCCCTCGGATTTGTGCTATACTCATGTTGATCCTAAAACGATTTTGGTTGATTTTGGCGCTTGCGGCAGAGGGGAGGACACTTGATGAAGGTCTGTTGCTTTACGGGACACCGACATATTGAGAAGGAACGGCAGTTGCCCCTGATGAAGGCGCTTGACCGCCGCCTGCTGCTGCTGGCAGAGGGGGGCGTGCGCGAGTTCCGCGCCGGGGGAGCGCTCGGGTTTGATACCCTTGCCGCCCTGCGCGTGCTTTTTTTAAAGGAATCAAGACCCGAGGTGCGGCTCTCTCTGGTGCTGCCCTGTCGCGATCAGGCAAAGAGCTGGAACGAGAGGGACCGCACGCTTTACGGGTACATTTTGTCCCGTGCCGACGAGGTCCGCTTTCTTTACGATGCCTACACGCCCGAGTGCATGCATGCACGCAACCGCGCGCTGGTGGACGGCAGCCACGCATGCGTGGCGTACCTGACCGCCAACCGCGGAGGGACGCTCTATACCTGCTCCTATGCACTCAAAAGGGGTGTGCGCCTTTACAACCTTGCAGACGAGCTCAATAAGGTGTGAGAACACCGTGGGCAGCCGCGTTTTTTGGCATGCCTGCCGCAAAAAACTTTTCGAAAAGTCAAAAAAGACTTGTCCTGATCATTTAAATATGATATACTGTTTTCATCTGTTTGAAAGGGCGAGGGCACATCTCTTGCCAAGGGGGATTTATGTATCGGATCGGTTTTGACAACGAAAAGTACATTCGAAAGCAATCGGAGCACATCCGTGAGCGTATTGAGCAGTTTGGCGGCAAGCTCTATCTGGAGTTTGGCGGCAAGCTGTTTGACGACCATCATGCATCCCGTGTGCTTCCGGGCTTTGCACCCGACAGCAAGATCCGTATGCTGGTTGAGCTGGCGGCACAGGCGGAGATCGTGATCGCCATCAATGCCGCAGATATCGAAAAGAACAAGGTGCGGGGCGATCTCGGTATCACCTATGACCAGGACACCCTTCGCCTGATCGACGCCTTCCGCGACTTCAATCTTTACGTAGGAAGCGTGGTGCTGACGCGCTATACGGGGCAGCCCGCCGCCGCGGCGTTTCAGAAGAAGCTGGAGTCGCTGGGGCTTCGCGTCTACCGTCATTATCCTATTGAGGGCTATCCCTTTGACGTCGCGCGGATCGTGAGTGACGAGGGCTACGGAGCCAATGAGTATATCGAAACCACGCGCTCTCTCGTGGTGGTCACCGCACCGGGTCCGGGCTCGGGAAAGATGGCGACCTGCCTTTCCCAGCTTTATCACGACAATAAGCGCGGCATTCGCTCGGGCTATGCGAAGTTCGAGACCTTCCCCGTTTTCAATCTTCCCTTAAAGCATCCCGTCAATCTCGCCTATGAGGCGGCGACAGCCGACCTCAACGACGTGAATATGATCGATCCCTTCCATCTTGAGGCGTATGGCGAAACGGCGGTCAACTACAACCGTGACGTCGAGATCTTCCCCGTGGTCAAGGCGATGTTTGATCACATCTACGGCTCCTGCCCCTATCAGTCGCCCACCGATATGGGTGTCAATATGGCGGGGTATTGCATTTTTGACGACGAGGCGGTCAGGGAGGGGGCGAAGGACGAGATCCTGCGCCGCTATTACCGCGCACTCTGCTCGCACCGAAAGGGCGAGAGCGACGGTGCCGAGGCGGATAAGATCAAAATGATCATGCAATCCATCGGACTTGACAGGGCGTCGCGGCCTGTGATCGATGCGGCGCTGGCAAAGGCAGAGGAAACGGGTGCACCCGCCGTGGCGTTGCAGCTTACGGACGGTAGAATGGTGACGGGCAAGACCTCCAAGCTGCTCGGTGCGGTGTCGGCAATGCTGCTCAATGCGCTCAAGACGCTTGCGGGCATTCCGCGCGAGGTCGATCTGATCTCACCCGATATTCTCACACCCGTTTCGGCGCTGAAGGTCGAGCGCCTTGGAAACCAGAATCCCCGTTTGCATATCGACGAGGTGCTCATCGCACTTTCGATCTGTGCGGTGCACGAGGAAACGGCGCGCCGTGCACTCGATTGCCTCGGGCAGCTTGCATGGTGTGATGCGCATTCCACCGTCATCCTCTCGCAGGTCGACGAGAGCGTGCTGAAAAAGCTGGGCATCCAGATGACCTGTGAGCCCTCTTACCAGACCAAAAAGCTTTACCACCGATAATTACGGGAGGAGGCGCCGCAATGGGCAAGAAAAATACGCGCAACACCAAAAGCCGCATTGTGGATGCGGCGTGGAAGCTGTTTTACGAGCAGGGCTATGAGGATACCACGGTGGAGGAGATCATTGCACGCTCCGAGACCTCCAAGGGGTCCTTTTACCATTATTTTTCGGGCAAGGACGATCTGCTCGGCTCGCTTGCCTATCTGTTTGACGAGAAATACGAGGAGCTTGCCGCAGGGCTTGATCCCGAGGGAAACGCCTTTTCCTCGCTGCTCTTTCTCAACCGGGAGCTGTTTTTGATGATCGAGGAGCGCATTGATATCTCCTTGCTGTCAAGGCTGCTTTCCACGCAGCTGACGGTGCAGGGAGGAAAGCAGCTGCTTGACCATAACCGCGTGTACTTCAAGCTGCTTCGCCGCATCATCGCGGCGGGACAGGCGCGCGGCGAGCTGACCGACAGCATGAGCGCGGGCGAGATGCTGCGCGTCTATGCCATGACCGAACGGGCGCTGCTTTACGACTGGTGCCTGCGTGGGGGAGATTACGCGCTTGCCGAATATGCCGCAAGGCAATTTCCGCTTCTTTTGTCGTTTTTGAAAAAATAATTTTTCTGTTCAGGTTTCGTTTTGCGTTTTGTCCATTGAATCGTTCAGCCGCAAACCGTTGTAAATAAAACGGTTTTCTGGAATTGTCAGCAACGCCGTATAGACTTTAGTCTGTACGGCGTTCTCTATTGCATTCGGTGAAAAAGTGTGCTATACTGAACGAGTTCTATTTAAAATATGAAAGGAAAAGAACCATGACATCCCAATTTTTCGCATTTATCCTTTATTTCCTTTTGATGCTCGGTATCGGTGTCTACTTCTTCCTGCGTGACCGCAGCAAGGACGACAAGGATTACTTCCTCGGCGGTCGCCAGATGGGTCCTTGGGTCACCGCCATGAGCGCGCAGGCGTCCGATATGTCGGGCTGGCTGCTGATGGGCTTTCCCGGGAGCATTCTTGCCTTTGGTATGGGCAAGGTGTGGATCGGTATCGGCCTTGCCATCGGCACCGTTGCCAACTGGCTGCTGGTTGCGAGAAGACTGCGTAATTTCTCCAAGGCGTCGGGCGACTCAATCACGCTGCCTCAGTATCTCACCAATCGCTTTGCTTCGGCAAGTCCCGTACTCAAGGTGACCTGCGCGATCATTTTCCTTGTCAGCTTCACGGTCTACGTTGCCTCTGCCTTCAATGCGGGCACCAACGTATTCGTGGCGGTGCTCCCCTCGGTCTTTGAGGGGCGCGAGCTTCTGGCAATGGCGATCTTTGCGCTGATCATTCTTGTTTACACCTTCCTCGGCGGCTTCAAGGCGGTCTGCTGGACCGACTTCTTCCAGGGGCTTCTGATGCTGGTTGCACTGCTTGCCGTTCCGATCGCCATGGCGGTGGGACAGCACAACGATGCCTTCTACGGCGCCTTTGCCGACGGCGTCAGCGTCTTTAACACCAATCCCTTCAAGGCTTCTGCCGCCGATATCATTTCGGGTCTTGGCTGGGGTCTTGGCTATTTCGGCATGCCCCATATCCTTGTGCGCTTCATGTCGATCAAGAAGGCGTCGATGGTGAAAAAGTCGGCGTCGGTCGCTATCGTCTGGCTGGTGATCACCCTCACCGCCGCCATCTTCATCGCTTTCCTTGGCAGAACCTATATCCTTGCTGACGGTATGTCGCTTGCCGAAAAGCTGATCCCCGTCGGCGCGCAGCAAAACATCTTCATCGATGTGGTGCAGAGCATCTTTCCCGGCTTTATCGCAGGCATCCTGCTTGCCGCCATCATCGCGGCGTCCATGTCCACGGCAGACTCCCAGCTGCTGGTCGCCTCCTCCTCCTTCGCCTCTGATCTTTACAAGCCGATCATCCGCAAGGGCAAGGCAAGCGACAATGAGGTCGCTTGGATGAGCCGCGGTATCGTTGCCGTGGTTGCCGTTGTGGCGTTCGCCATTGCCGCCAGCGGTCTTGGAAAGAGTGGTGCATGGGCAAGCAATATCATGAACATGGTGGAGAACGCATGGGGTCTGTTCGGCGCGGCGTTCGGTCCCGTGGTCATTCTCTCGCTCTTCTGGCGCAGACTCAACTATCAGGGCGCCGTTGCGGGTATCATCGGCGGTGCGGTTGCCGATGTGCTCTGGCTCCTGTTCTTTACCGCGACCATCACCGACAAGCTCACTGTTGTGAATACCGGCATCTACGAGATCGTTCCCGGCTTTATCATCGGCGGCATCATCGCCGTTGCCGTTTCGCTGCTCACCGCGGCACCCGGCACCGAGATCACCGAGATCTTTGACCGCGCAACCGCCCCCGAGGCCGATAACGACTGACCCGCGGATCGACCGACAGATCGACCGACGGAGCACTCTCGGGTCTGTGTTCGGGTCACTCTCTCGTTCCTGCAAATAAAGATCGGCAGAGGTATGATCCTCTGCCGATCTTTTGCTTTGACCGAGAAATAACGCGGTCCCGTTTTTTAAATTCGCTCAATCAGATGAACCGAGCATTCTAAATTCCATATCGCAATATTTCCGGAATACAGACCTCTATTTTCGGAGATTTTTATTTGTTCGGTGAACGTGGAAGCATCCCTTAAAATGATCCGTATCGCTCCGCTTGTGCTGTCGGGAATGAGGTCGCATTCTGTGACGGAGTATTCGATAAGAGCCAACGAATCAAATGATGCGATAAATGCTGCGCCACTATCGAAAGGTGCTCCGTTATAAGAAAGAGATGTTTCCCAATTTTGCCCGACATGATCGTTGAAATCTAAGGTAAACCGATAATCAATTTTATATAGTCCCAGGGATGCCGGTTGAAGATTGTCGATCGCTTGTTGCAGATCTGCTTGGGATTGATGGACCGCACCGGGAAAGACGAATGGGTTTTTTCTGACAGAAGATGCTTTTTGCAAAGCATAGGCATAATTTTGGTAGGATGAGGTCGTATAAACAGTTTCATCCACATCCGTGTCGATCAGGCTCTGAAGATCCCGCTTCGCCGAATGATTGTATATGAGCAGAGAACCCATCATGACAATGATGATTAATGGAAAGAGAATTTTTTTCATGCGATACCTTGACCTACTGCTTTTATTTTGAATCTAAAAATAATTATACCGCTACAAGCGGTATAATTCAACTGTAATCGGCAGTTTTATCGTGAATATTACCGCTTAAATTATTATACAATAATGAAAAGCGAGGTGTTTTCGATGGATTTGCAGTTTGTCAGAGAAAGAATTTCTGACCTTCGGACAAAAAAGAATGTGTCGGAATATAAGATGAGCATGGATTTGGGGCACAGCAAGAGCTATATGCAGAGCATTTCTTCGGGAAGAGCTGCTCCATCGCTGGGTGAATTTCTTTATATATGCGAGTATCTGGGTGTGACTCCTAAGGAATTTTTTGATGCCGAAATCAAAAACCCTATGCTTGTGCAGCGTTTATACGATCTCACGCGCCATATGTCGGAGCAGGATCTTCGTATTTTGATTGCTACGGCAGAGCGCCTGAGCTGCAAGGATTGAAGGGCGTTTAATAAAGCGCAGCTTGACCGCAAAAGCGGTCGACCGCCTGATAAATTGATCGGCAGATCCTCTTTTAGAGGTCTGCCGATCTTTTGCTTTGACCGAGAAAGGAATTGCCAACAAAAAATGTTTGCCAAACTCGGCGCCTTGCGGCATTTTGGAATGCCTTGTCACCCCCTACCGCGTTTGGTTATACCCGAACGTACCGTGAGGACACCCCCAAACGGGTCGTCGAGGGCGCCGGAAATCGGGTCGTCGAAGGCGCCGGAAATCGGGTCGTCGAGGGCGCCGGAAATCGGGTCGTCGAGGGCGCCGACCCCTACCGGGTTGGGCGGATCAGGGGCATGCCGCAAAGACACCCCCAAACGGGTCGTCGAAGGCGCCGGAAATCAGGTCGTCGAAGGCGCCGACCCCTACCGGGGTTGATCATGTCCGAACGTGCCGCGAGGACGACGGCAACGACCGACGGTCGCCCCTTTGTTCACAGCGCCCCATGGTTCGATTGACCAATGTTCAAATTATATCGTACCCGGTAGGGGCTGGCGCCCACGACAGCCCGTGATAAACAAATGACATCTATGAATGTGCCGCAAAGACACCCCCAAACGGGTCGTCGAAGGCGCCGACAAACGGGTCGTCGAAGGCGCCGACCCCTACCGGGTTTGATCATACCCGAATGTGCCGCGAAGGTGTGGGAAAACGGGTCGTCGAGGCGCCGGAAATCGGGTCGTCGAAGGCACCGACAAACGGGTCGTCGAAGGCGCCGACCCCTACCGGGGTTGATCATGCCCGAATGTGCCGCGAGGCGAGGGCGATTCCTGCACTGCAGCGGCAATTCACGGTGCGCGCGCCCGAATGCTTTTTTTATAGCTGCGTTTTCGGAGGCGTCTATTCCCGTTTGCGCCTTTTTTATTGACTTTGCGCGTGGGACGTGATAAGATGAAAAAAGAGAATGAAAAAGGGGTTTCCCCAAAGAGGAGTGGAAGATGAAACAAAGGATCTTGGCGTTTGATCTCGGCACCAGCGGTGTCAAGGCGGTATTGCTCGATATGGCGGGTGAGGTGCTGAGGGTTGCCACCGAGAGCTATCCGCTTTACAATCCGTCACAGGGCTATGCCGAGCAGGACCCCGAGGACTACTGGCGCGGTGTTTGCACTGCCTGTCGCCGCGTGATGGCGAGCGCAGACGTGGCACCGCATGAGATCGCGGGAATCGCATTCGGCACGCAATGGAAGGGAATGATCCCCGTTGACAGTGCGGGAAAGCTGCTTCATCGCAGCATCATCTGGCTGGATTCCCGTGCGAGCGAGGAGGCTGCGCTTCTCAACGAGCATTTCGGCAAGCCGATTTTCGGCCCCACGGATTATTGGGCAAAGCTTTTTTGGCTTCGCCGCCATCACCCCGAGGTCATCGAGCGTGCGGCGGTCATACTTGAGCCCAACGCTTATCTGAAATGGCGTGCCACGGGCGTGGCGGCAAGCGATATCAGCAATTGCTTTACCCGTTCGCCCGATGCCGAGCTGGATACGCTCTACAGCGAGGTGCTTGCCTTTGCCGATATCCCGAGGGAGAAGCTGCCTCCTCTCGTGAAGCCCACCGACCTTGTGGGTCACGTCACCGAGCGTGCCGCCGCCGAGATGGGTGTGGCGGCAGGCGTTCCCGTCTTTGGGGGCAACAACGATATCTTTGGCATCGCCGTCGGCTCGGGGTGTGCCAAGGAGGGCTGCGCGCACGTCTATTTCGGCTCCTCGGGCTGGATCGGCTATACCGTGCCCCATTCCTCCAAGGAGCTGTATTTTTGCCCGTTTGACGAGCAAAGGGACGTGGCGATCTTTGCCCTGCAGGCGATCGGGCTTGCCTTCAATCACGCCGTCAGGATGCTGTATGCCTCCGAGATGTCCTCGCTTGGCGATCGCGTGTTCGCCTTCGTGGACGGTGAGGTCGACCGTGTGCCCGCAGGCTCCTGCGGTGTTTTTGCCACGCCGTGGTTCTTCGGGGAGCGCGAGCCCCTCTACGGTGCCGATGCAAGGGGCAGCTTTCTCGGGCTTTCCTCGGTGCACGGGCGTGAGCACATGGTGCGTGCCGTTATGGAGGGCATCTGCTATCAGCTGCGGATGGGCGCCGAATATCAGAGCACGCAGCATGGCCGCAGGCTTGGCAAGGAGATCTGCGTGGTGGGGGGCGGTGCGGTCAGCGGCATATGGATGCAGATGCTTGCCGACGTGCTGAACGTGACGGTTCGCGTACCCACCTCTCCCCGACATGCGGGGGCGGTGGGTACGGCATACAGCGCTCTGATCGGGCTTTCGGTGTGTACCGATTATGAGGATGCCGCAAAGCGAGTGAGGACCGAGCGCATCTTTACCCCCAGGCGAGAGAATGTTGCCGTTTATGAGAATGGCTATGCGATATTCAGGCGACTTTACCGCGCGCTGTCGGATGCGCTCCGTGCAATGTGATGGAGGGCGCCGGAATTTGTATCATTTTTACGAAAACACCGCCGAAGCGCGCGCTTCGGCGGTGTTTTTAACAAAAGTTTGTTAAAAACTTGACATTCTGGGGGACGTGCAGTATAATATAGTTCGTAGTTGTTTTGAAAAAAGACAAAAAGTTTGGTATTGCCGAATTTAAGACTTCAGGAGGTTTTTATGCCGGACAAGCTGCTTGGATTTGCCGCACCCTTGGTCTTGATCCTATGCGGACTCGGTGTTCTGCTTGCTGCTCTTCTGGTCCTTGGGATCAAGAGAGTGCGCGTGGAAAACGAGCGAATGGGAGAGATCTCGTCTTACATCAAACACGGTGCGATGGCATATCTTTACCGTCAGTACAAGGTGCTGGTCTTTTTCCTTGTTTTCATGTTTTTGCTTCTGACTTTTCTTCCCGGGCTGGGTGTGCGCCTGGCGCTCTCCTTCCTTCTCGGCGCACTGCTGTCGGTGCTGGCGGGCTACCTTGGAATGCGTACGGCGGTGATCTCCAACGTGCGGACTGCCACCGAGGCAAAAAACGGTCTTGGTGCCGCCTTCCGCGTTGCCTTCTCGGGCGGTGCGGTGATGGGCATCATGGTGGTGTCGGTCGGTGCGTTCGGTGTGGCATTGCTCTCGCTCATCTCGGAGGAAACCGATATTCTCACGGGCTTCTCGCTCGGCGCCAGCTCGATCGCGCTGTTCTGCCGCGTGGGTGGCGGTATTTATACCAAGGCGGCTGACGTGGGCGCAGATCTCGTCGGCAAGGTCGAGGCGGGCATCCCCGAGGACGACCCCAAAAATCCTGCCGTCATTGCCGATAACGTCGGGGACAACGTGGGGGATGTGGCAGGCATGGGCGCCGATCTGTTCGAGAGCTATGTCGGCTGCATCGTGGCGGCGCTGCTGTTGGTTGCCGTGACCCCCGATACCATCAACCGCGCACACGTGCTGATGCTGGTGGCGGCAGGGCTTTTTGCCTCGCTTTGCGGCATCGTGACCGTGCGCCTGATCAAGGCAAGGGATGCGGCGCTTTCGCTGAACATCGGTACATATACCTCGTCGGTGCTGCTGGTCGGGCTTTCCTTTTTGCTGTTCTTCCGACAGATCAACATCTTCCTCGGCGTGCTCTGCGGCATCGCGGCAGGCGTGCTGATCGGCAAGATCACCGAGATCTATACCTCGTCGAAATATAAGACGGTCAAGGAGATCGCCAAGTCGGGTGAAACGGGCTGCGCCACCAATATCCTTTCGGGCTACGCCGCGGGTCTGAAGAGCACGGCGCTCCCCCTGCTTGTGGTGGTGATCGCCATTGTGCTGTCCTATATGGCGGCACAGGAGATCGGCGTGGTGCTGGCGGCGCTCGGTATGCTTGCAACCGTCGGCATGATCATCTCGGTCGATGCCTACGGACCCATTGCCGACAACGCGGGCGGCATTGCGCAGATGAGCGGTCTTGACGGCTCGGTGCGCGAGATCACCGACAATCTCGACAGCGTGGGGAACACCACCGCCGCCATCGGAAAGGGCTTTTCCATCGGCTCGGCGGCGCTGACCTCTCTGGCGTTGATCGCATCCTATGCCGCGGCAGTTGATCTGCGGGGCAGCATCGATCTGCTGGACGCCTCGGTCCTCAGCGGATTGCTCATCGGCGGCATGCTCGCGTTCCTTTTCTCGGCGCTTGCCATCAATTCGGTTTCCCGTGCGGCAAACGATATGATCGCGGAGGTGCGCCGTCAGTTCAGAGAGCATCCCGGTATCATGGCGGGCGAGGAGAAGCCCGATTATGCCAAGTGCGTCGATATCAGCACGAAGGCGGCGATCCGGGAAATGATCCTGCCCGGTCTGATCGCGATCATCTCTCCTCTCGCGGTGGGTCTGATCCTCGGCAAGGCGGCGCTCGCGGGTCTTTTGGTCGGTGCAACGCTTTGCGGCATTCTGCTTGCCATCAGCATGGCAAACTCGGGCGGCGCTTGGGATAATGCCAAGAAGTATGTCGAGGAGGGCAACCACGGCGGAAAGAACAGCGAGGCTCATAAGGCGGCAGTCATCGGTGACACGGTGGGCGACCCCTTGAAGGATACGGCAGGGCCCTCGCTGAACATTCTCATCAAGCTGATGAGCATTGTGGCAGTGGTGTTTGCACCCTTGTTCATATAAAAATATGGGGCTACGTCATTTAGATGCAGAAGGTGTGATCTTGGCACGTTAGGCGTATACAAATACGTCGAGTGCCAAGAGCGCACCTAAAAAACACACATTTAAATTGAAATTCGCAAGAATTTCTACCTAAAAAGCCGCCTTTTCTGCCATTTTTGACAGATAAAGCGGCTTCATTTTTCAGTTTCCTCTTTGTGTGTTTTTGTTCGGCGCTAAATGAATCAGCCCCTTTTCGGCACATGGGCTTGAATACGGACGTGTGCCATACAAATATGCGGAGGAAACGGCTATGCTACTTTATTATGTGCGTCACGGTGACCCTGTTTACAGACCCGATTCGCTGACCCCCTTGGGGAAAAGACAGGCAGAGGCGCTCGGCAGACGGCTTGCGCGTTACGGTCTGGATGAGATCTATACCTCTACGTCGGACAGAGCCATCGAAACGGCAGTGCCTGTCTGCGAGCTTCTGAAAAAGGAGCCCGTGCGGCTGGATTTCGCACACGAGAGCCTCGCGTGGGAGCAGATGACCTGTGTGGATACCGACGGCGGTCGCCGCTGGGTGTTTGAGAGCAACCGCTTCAGAAACATGGCAGTCACGCCCGAGATGCGCGCTCTTGGCGACGCGTGGTACCGTCATCCCGCCTTCGCGGGAATGCCCTTGGGGGAGGGCATTGCGCGCGTGCGACGGGAAGCGCATGCTTTTTTAAAAGGGCTTGGGTATCACTATGAAGAGGAGCTGGGCGCTTACCGCGCTGTGGAGCCAAACGATCGCCGTGTGGCGTTGTTTGCCCACCAGGGCTTTGGGCTCTGCTTCCTTTCTGCGGTCCTGGATATTCCGTATCCCACCGTGGCGGCACAGCTTGATATGTCGCACTCGGACCTGACGGTGATCGAATTCCGCGTGCTTGACGGTATCAGTGTGCCCCGTATGCTCACCCTGTCCAACGATGCACATTTGTATGCCGAAAATCTCCCCACACGGTATCAGAACAGATTGGATTTTTAAATGAAAACGGGGTCGAGCAGAGAGGGCGGCACCGTGCGAGGGCTGTTCACCGCAGGCATCATCGACGTGATGATGGAGGCGGGCATCTCCTTTGACGGGCGGAAGAGGTTTTTGATAGTCGGAGAGAATACCGATGTACATTCCCATCGTTCCGCTTGCATAAAGCTGAGCAGTCTGATGCCTTATATCGGCTCCTCCTTCTCCCCGCCAGAGCCTTTGCGGTAATCCGACATGGTCATGCCGTATTTCCCCCAAAAAAGCTCGGTTGCCCAGCCGAGATTGCCGAAGCCGCTTTCAAACACGATGTCGGCAATGCTGTGGTTGCTGTTCCTTAGCATGTTGGCAATCAGACGCAGACGCAGATCGTTAACGAATTGAGAGAGCGTCATCCCGTAATATTGCTTCATACAGCGCGAGAGATGCTCGCGACTCTTGCCCGAAAGCTCGATCATGCGGGAGATCCCCGCGGTGAAGTTGCCGTCACGCTGCATGGTGAGGCAAAGCCGAGAGAGCCATTCGGGCACGTTTTCTTTTGGCTGTGTTGCGTTTTGGGAGAAAAAGCGGGTCATCACGCGAAAGAGCAGGATGCGCAGAGCGCTCCGAAGATGGGCGGAGTCCTCGCGGTCAATGGTGCGGATCTCGGTCATGTGCGTCAGAATATAGGAAAAGGCGGATTCGGAGAGCAGGACTGAGGGGGGAAGCGCGGGAGAGAGCAGACGCTCTGCATGAAAGCCGCTGCCGAGATAGGAAAAAAGCTGTTCTACCGTTTCGCGCGTGAAGGTGATATTCAGCATGGAGAAGGGCTTTTCGTTTGCCGTGAGATAATCGTGAATATCAAAAGGGCGTATTAATACAAGTGTTGCGGGAGAGAGAAGCAGCTGCTCGCCGTTGATCATGTGCAGCGCCTCCCCCTCAAGCAGTAAAAACAGCTCGTAATAGTCATGATAATGGGGGCGGAAATATTCGGTATCGCTGTGCACGTAGCGATAGGAGATCCCTGTTTTTTGATCGACAAAACGGTCGGCTGTCAGCAGTTTTGGTTCCATTTCACGCGTCTCCTTTTTTCAAAATATCACAATACCGTATTTATTATATCATCATAGCGGTAGAAATGCAAGAGCGATCGTGATAAAATGAGGGCGAGGTATTCACCGAGAAGGAGGAAGAGCCATGAAAACAAAGCTTCGTCAGATCAAGAAATACATGAAGCTGCTCGGAGAGCAGCGTGTGCGGAGCACCGAGCCCGTGACAGGGATCGTGATGTGCACCGCCGACTACAAGACCGATAACAGTCTGCCCCCTCTGTCCCATATGACACCCTTTGAGGCAGGCACCGAATGGGGATACGGAAAGGACACGCACGCGTGGTTCCGCTTTTCGATCACGCCAAAGACGGCGCATCCCTTCCTGCGCATTTCCACCGAGCGATCGGGGTGGGATGCCGATAATCCACAGTTCATTCTTTACGTCGACGGCAAGATGCGCGCAGGGCTTGACGTCAACCATCGCGAGGTGCCGCTTGAGGTAGGCAAGACCGTGGATATTGCGCTTTATGCCTATACGGGACCGCGCGTGGAAAAGGCAAAGCTGTTTGCAGACGTGGTCGAGATCGATCCCGAGATCGAGGGGCTTTATTACGATATCCGTTATCCTTTTGAGATGCTTTCCTTCCTCGGTAAGGAATCGGCGGAATACGCCGCCATCGTTGACTACCTCTGGCGTGCCGTGAATCTGCTGGATCTGTTTGATCTCTCCTCGTCCGAATTTTTGGCGTCGGTGACAAGGGTGCGTGAGTTCCTCAAAAAGGAGTTTTATGAGGACTATTGCAAGCCCGGGAGGACCTCCACGGTCTGTATCGGTCACACACACATCGATTGCGCGTGGCTCTGGACGCTCCGTCAGACCCGCGAGAAGGTGCAGCGCTCCTTTTCGACCGTGCTGGAGCTGATGCGCCGTTATCCCGAATATAAATTTATGTCCTCGCAGGCATTTCTCTACAAGAATCTCAAGGAGGAGGCACCCGAGGTCTATGAGGAGGTGCGCGCGCGCATTGCCGAGGGACGCTGGGAGTGCGAGGGCGCGATGTGGGTCGAGGCGGACTGCAACCTTTCCTCGGGCGAGAGCCTTGTCAGACAGGTGCTTTACGGCAAAAATTTCTTCCGCGATGAGTTTGGCGTGGACAATAAGGTGCTCTGGCTGCCCGATGTGTTCGGCTATTCGGGCGCATTGCCCCAGATCTTAAAAAAGAGTGGTGTGGATTGGTTCGTGACCTCCAAGATCTCCTGGAACGACACCAACCGTATGCCCTACGATACCTTCCGCTGGCGCGGCATCGACGGAACTGAGATCGACAGCTATTTCCTCACGGCACAAAAGGACGAGGGCGGCGAAACGGGTAAGGGCTGTACCTATGTGGCGCATATCACCCCGAAGATGATCTCTGGTACCTACAAGCGCTATTCACAAAAGCAGCTCTCTGACGAGGCGTTGCTCACCTTTGGCTACGGCGACGGTGGCGGAGGCTCTACCCCCGAGGATCTGGAGCTGGCGGCACGCGGTGCCAAGGGCATTCCCGGTGCGCCTGCGGTCAAGATCGATTTTGCGGGCAGCTTCCTTGGTCGCCTTGCCGAGCGCATGAAGCAGCGCTCCGACGTACCGATCTGGCAGGGAGAGCTTTATCTTGAGTTCCATCGAGGCACCTATACCACGATGGCGCGCAACAAGCGTCATAACCGTCAGTGTGAGTTCCTCTATGCCGATGCCGAGCTGATGGGCGTGACGGCGGCGGCACTGCTTGGAAGCCCCTTCCCGCAGGAAGAGCTTCGCCGCGGCTGGGAGATCATTCTGACCAACCAGTTTCACGATATCATTCCCGGCTCGTCGATCAAGGAGGTCTACGATCAGAGTGATATCGATTACGCCACCGCAAGGGAGATCGGCACAGGTGTCGTGGATGAAGCAAGAGAGCGTGTGGCAGCATCGGTCGACGCGGCACACGGCTATGTGGTCTTTAACCCCCATTCCTTCACGACCGCAGGGTTGGTCAAGGTGAACGGTGTGACCGCTATGACCGAGCCGATCCCTGCCAAGGGCTATCTTGCCACCGATCGCCTCGTTGCCGAGAATCACATTCGCATCGAGGGACATCGCGTGGAGACTGATCGTCTGTGCGTCGAATTTGACGGACATTGGCAGATCACCTCGATCTATGATAAGCTGATCGGTCGCGAGGTGCTTCGGAAGGGTGCCGTGGGCAACGAGCTGCGCGTGCATGCTGATCACCCCGACGATTTTGACGGCTGGGAGTGGCAGGCATACTCGTTGCCGCAGTATAAGACACTGACCGAGGTGCGTGACGTGTGCGTCGTCGAGGATGGCGTGCGTCGCGGCATTCGGATCTGCCGTCCTCATATGCATTCCACCGTGACCCAGACCGTATGGTTCTACGATGCGCTTTGCCGCATTGATTTTGAAACGGTTGCCGACTGGCACGAGCACCATCAGATGCTGAAGGCGGTATTTCCCGTTGAGATCAACGCCGACAAGGCGACCTATGAGATCCAGTTTGGTACGGTGGAGCGTCCCACACATTACAATACCTCGTGGGATGCTGCGCGCTTTGAGGTCTGCGCACACAAGTATGCCGACCTCTCGGAGGAGGGCTACGGCGTGGCGCTTCTCAACGATTGCAAGTACGGCTATGATATTCACAACGGCGTGATGCAGCTTTCGCTCCTGCGCTCTCCCACCTATCCGAACCCCGAAGCGGATCAGGGTGAGATCCCCGTGACCTATTCGATGATGCCTCATGAGGGCAGACTTGCCGAAAGCGACGTGGTCAAGAACGCCTATTATCTCAATTATCCCATGACCGCACTGCCCGCAACGGGCAAGGGCGACCGCCTGCCCACCGCCTTCTCGGCGCTCTCGCTTGACTGCGAGAATGTGATCTGCGAAACCGTCAAGGCGGCGGAGAAGGGAGAGGGAACCGTGCTGCGCCTTTATGAGTGCCAGAACCGCCGCACCAAGGCGACCCTCACCCTCGGTATTCCCGCCAAGCGCGTGGAGCTTTGTAACATGATGGAGGAGCCGCTGTGCGAGCTGCCCCTTGTCGACGGCAAGGTCGAGCTCTCCTTCTCGGGCTTTGAGATCGTTACGCTCAAGGTGCTTGCCTGATCTTGCTTTTGTGTCGGCAGAAGCAGAAAAGGGGACAGAGAATAGCGTGATGCTCTTAACGGAGCATTCACGCTAAGCTATGATTGCCCTTATGGGCAAGTTATGAGTTATGATACGCTTCGCGTAGTTATGATTGGCTTCGCCAAGTTTTAGGTTCGTGCAATCATATCATCACATCTGCGTAGCAAATTCATAACGGCGAGCGAAGCGAGCCTCATAACTCCAAACTGAAAACCAACAGAAAAGAGAGAACATTTCGGCTGCTAACCGATTTGTTCTCTCTTTCGGCTTGTGTAGGGGTTCCCCGAAGCGAAGTATGAGCTTCGGGGGTTCACGTATATGGGTTTTTGCTTAAGTGCTCGGGCGGGATCGTTTTTTATTGCTTTTCGATTTCCGCAAGCTGTGGCGAAACGAGGATGCCTTCTCTTGCGAGTCTGTATTCATAGCACCAATTGTCGCCCTTGGTACGCCAGATGTTAGGACCCTGATAGCCCGTCTTTTCGTCCGCGTCGTGAACCGGACCGAAGCCGTTGGTCCTGTTGATATATGCATCGATATCGATGCTGTGTTCTCCTGCCGAAAGGTCAAATTCGGCGATATAGGGGGCGAATGCGATCAGCTTGCTTTCGTTGCGGTCGACCGTTGCGCGAAGCACCGCCGCGCGGTATTGCGGAGCTCTCACACGAAGCTTGCCGCCGTTGGTTCTCGCATTGAGGTGGTACGTCAGCTTTCCGCTGTAAAAGGGGAGCCCCTGTGAAACGATGTCGCCGAAGGCAAGCTTTTCGGAAAGAGGCGTCATGACCGCACGTCTGCCCTCAACGCGAACTCCGAATTTGCCGAGAACGTACATGCGCTCAAGTGCCGAGCCCTCGCCGTAAGGATATCTGACGCAAAGCTCGTTCTTTCCCTTTCTGATTTTGGGGAGCCTTACTGTCTTTATTGATTTATCGACGTAGTAGCCGAGCGTCTTGCTTGCCACGCTCTCGCCGTTGAGCACGATCCATGCCGTTTCGGCTTTTTCGAGTGCGAGAAGCGCACCCTCGTATTCTGTCTCGCTGTTGAACTCAAAAATGAGCTCCGCCACGTGATCGGGGGCCTTTCTCGGCAGATACCAGGGCTGGTCACACGCATTGCCGAGGGGATTCCAGCCGCATGCGCGTCTGATCGCGGTGTCGATACGGAGTATTTCATCCTCCTTTTGCCATTCGCCGCCGTCAAGCTTCCATCTTGTCGCCTGATCCAGCATGAGCACGTTGGGCTCGTCGAGTGTGAACGGTACTGCACAAGGGGTGCTTATTGGGGTCACGACGTTGTCCTCAGCCCCGTCTGCCGCGTGGGATGCTTGGTCGGAGGGGGTGAGAAGCCAGAGTCTGCTGTCGTGCTGATGCAGTGCTGCGGGAATCAACGTGTGCGGGCCGTCAAAGCTGTACACGTCGGGACGGATATCGCCCGTGAGCGTATCGTAAAGCGTAACCGAATAATTGCCCTTTACCTTGACCGTGATATCGTTGACGGTTGAAATATCCTTGTTATAAGCATCCCTGGCTCTCGCGATAAAGAGCCAGAGCCGATCGCCGTCTGCCCTCATACGGTAGAAATAGTCGTTCGTGAGAGAGCCGGATGCGCTTCTCATTTCGACGACGCGGTTGTCGTCAAGCGCATCAAGCAGCGCGCTTCTGCCGATTGGAATTCTGACACAATCTGCGCAGAGTGCAAGGGCTCTCTCGGAGGGCTCGGCGTTCTCGTATTTCGGAGCTTCGCCCATAAATATGAGCTTGCCACCGTCGTGTCTGAACGCCTCAAGCCGTTCAAGCGTGGTCGAACGGAGCGTTTCGCAGGCGGCGGGGACCACGATCGCGTCGTAAGCCATCCTGCCCACCTGAAGGGGAGCCGATCCGTGCTCGCACTGCTCGGGAAGGGTCGCTTCGCAGATGAAGTCGAAGTCGATGCCGCCGAAAAGCAGCCAATTCGTGATGTCGCTGAAATTCTTGTCAAGCGTCTCGCGAGCCGTTGCCGTCTGATCCGCAGGTCCGAAACGGAGCCAAAGGCTTTCGATCGGGTGGATCACGCCGACCTTGACAACGGGCTTGCCGCGTGTCAGCGCGGTGTTGACTCTCGCGAAATGATCTTCGATATAAGAATATTGTTTATACCAGGGCGACTGATAGTTGATGGAGGCGGGATAGTCGCGCTTCGCTTCTCCCTCCATCGAGAGCCAGGCGAGGTGAGGAACTCTGACCGTGACGCCGAGCGCCGCTTGCCAGTCGCCGTAGAGCTTATGCCCTCTGAAATCGAAATCCCAGGTCGTGACGCCGTAAAGCTCGTCGAGCATACCCTCCCTGCCGTACTGATTGACCGCCGACTGCGCCTGCTTCGCCGTCGTGTATTCGTGGCGGTCGGACAGCATATCTATGCCGGGAATGCCGAACGAACGGTAGCTTCTCATGCATTCGCCGACGGCTCCCGATTGTGAGGAAAGTGTGGGCTCGTGCATCAGATGCCCCGTGAGTGCAATGCCGTTTTTCTCGCACCACGCGCCGATATTGTCGGCAAAGGCATTCGCAAACCTCTCCGCCACGTGGTCGTGATAAAGGTAGCGTATTTTTGACACCTTTCCGTCGGGCAATTCCCAGAAGATCTCGGGAAGGCTTTCCATCAGCGAAAGACCCGTCGCCGCCCGGAAGGTTTCCTCGATATCGTCCGAGAACGGCATGATGATGTCGTCCGTGCCCTTTGCGAATCTCGCAGAGGTCTTGAAGGTGTGCTGGGGCTCGTCACAGAAGATCGCGGGAACGACATGTCCGAACTCGTGCCCGATCTTCTTTTTATAGGCTTCGTGCGTGACCTCGATGAAGCGGTCTATCGCTTTTTTGTCGAGCGTATTTACCGACGTCGTGCGGTTGTATCGGGGATTTTCGCGAGGGGATTCGATGTAGGCATACCAAAGCCTGCCCTCGGCGCTTTCTCCGTCCGCGAGCATCTTATAGGACGTCATATATCCGTTTTCATCGAGTATGACGTCGTATCTTGCGAGCAGCCTTGCATCGTTTCCGCCGCGGCAGCCGATATTTTGCTCGTTGTAATGGAGCGCACTCACCTCTTTGTCCGTGTAAGGCGTTACCGTCAAGAGAAGATAGCGAATGCGGTACTGCTTATCTCTTGTGACGAGTCCGCCCGCAAAGCCCGAGGGCCAGCGGTCCTCGTCGTAAAGCCACGCGAGCATGCTGTCGTTTTTTGCCTTGCGTACGCAGGCATCAACGAGATCCATAAATTCCTCGCCGAGGTATTCGGTGGCGAGTCCCGAACGGGCGTGCATGTGGAAGCCGCCAAACCCCATTTCCTTCATGACCTCGATCTGCCACAGGAGCTCATCCTCCGTCAGCTTGCAGTTCCACGCCCAGAAGGGTGTGCCGCGGTATTCGCACGTCGGGTTCTTAAAAAGCGCGTGCGAGAGCTCCTTTTCTTTGTTTTTGGGGTAAAGCATTCCTCGTTTCCTCCTTTTGTGTTCTCTTTGATTTGATGATCCTCTATTGCTTTTTCACGCACATGATACAATGGAATGGAAAAAAAGTCAATAGCCGTTTTCAAAATGAATGATGTTCAAGCGTGCGCCATTTGAAGCGGTCACCCCGACCAACGCAAAAAGGCCGCCCCTCGCGGGGCGACCTGCGTTGGTCGGGGTGTTCATACCAGATGTAATTTAAGGCAAAGAGCCGAGGACACCGAAACATATTCCCAAAGTACCGAAAATGCTTGTGTTTACAAACAATTTTATAACACGCAATTAATATGATCATGGAAAAATAACTAATTGCGTTTTACCGATTTTTGCGCATCCATTAGGGAAGGTAGATATTTTTTCGGTGACATTCCAAAGTGGTTCTTGAACGCCTTGCTGAAGGCATAAGGGGATGAAAAATTCAGCATGAGCGAGATCTCCTTGACACTTTTTCCTGATATCAGATACTCAAGTCCTGCGTTCATTCGCGTCGCTGTGAAATATTTCTTGGGAGTAATTCCGTAAGTCGCGGAAAATTCTCTTATAATATGCTCGCGGCTGTAGCCCAGCTTTGCACAAAGTTCGCCGGTGTCAAATGAGTAGGTATCTGTTCCGTCTATCATTTTTTTCGTTTTTTCGGCGAGTGTGCTTTTGAGGTTCGTTTGTGCTTCGACGAGAGAAAGAATGAGATTGATGATTGACGTCAGCAGCTCAAAGTCGTCGCTATGTATATATTTTCTCCAAAGAGCGACCGCGTCACAAAGAGGAGTATCTTCCCTTACCTCTATCCCTGTAAGCTCCGTGATCGGCGGTGAGGTGGTTATGTGGGCGTAAGTATGTAAAAGCTGATCTGACGGATCGTCATAAAGGTCAAACGCCTTTTTGACCGGGGTAAAATAAAGATATTTTTTCTTTAATTTTATTTTTTTGCCGCCCTCC
>SVTT01000007.1:9712-94151 GCA_015063625.1 Oscillospiraceae bacterium | reverse complement strand
GAACGATTAAATCCATGCTTTCATCGCATTTGTCAAGCAAAGCCAAAAGACCTTCAAAGCACTGTTTTATATCCTTCTCTTCGAAGGAATATTTGGGTTGAATTACACAAACTTTCATTATTGATTCTCCACTCGATATGTTATACCGTACTGCTGTAAAATGAACTTTCGATCTTTGCTCAAAACTCACATTTGTCCCAACGAATTAGTAAAGTTTTTGCTTCGCAAAAGTGAAGCCCGATTTGGTGAAGTTACTCGCTCTCGCTCGTAGTGAAGTTGTTCGCTACGCTCACAGTGAAGTTTTGCTCGCTATGCTCGTAAAGTGAAGTTAAGTTCGCCCCAAAGCTACTTCTCACTTGCGCCACTCGTGGCGCAAACTTCACTTTGGCGATAGCCAAAACTTCACTGCTTGCAACTTCACTCGCCGTAGGCGAACTTAGTTGTCGAGTCGTCGTGTGAGACACACGACCGACTCGACGTGCCCTGTCCTCGGGAACATATCGACGGGAGTTACGGTGCCGGGGGCATAGCCAAGGGATGAAAGAAACGCGAGATCACGGGCAAGCGTGTCGGGATTACAGGAAACGTATACGATGCGCGGAACGGCACGGGAGGCAAGAAAGCGAAGCAGTGCCGTATCACAGCCCTTACGGGGTGGGTCGAGCACAACGACGTCGGGCAAGAGCTTGCCGCACGCCTGCTCTGCCGCCTGAAGCAGCTGCTCGGCACAGGCTGCATCTCCGCAATAAAAGGACGCATTTTCGATACCGTTCAGTGCCGCATTGGTCTTGGCGGACTCGACCGCCTCCTCCACGATCTCAATACCGATCACACGCGAAAAATGCTTTGCCATCGAGAGCCCGATCGTGCCCGCACCGCAGTAAAGATCAAGGAGCGTTCCGCCCTTCCCCCCCTCAAGTGCCTCCGCTGCCGCCAGCGAATAGAGCAGCTCGGCGCCGTCGTGATTCACCTGATAAAAGGCACCCGGGGCAATACGAAACCGCACGCCGCAAAGCACATCCTCAAGCTCGGGCGTACCAAAAAGGGTGCGATAGCGTTTGCCGAGCACCACATTGGTCTTTTTTGTATGGAGGTTCAACAGGATAGACGTGATCTGGGGATGGGCATTCAAAAGATCACGCACAAAGCCCTTTTCGTCGGGCAACGATTCGCCGTTGATGACCGGGCAAACCATGATCTCGCCGCTTCCCTTGCCCATCCGCAGATAGAGATGGCGGAAAAGTCCCTTTCCCGTTTCCTCGTCGTATGCCTTGACACCCTGCTTTGTCAGAATATTGCAGACGGTGCGCAGGATCTGCCCAAAGATCTCCGACTGGAGCGAGCAAGAATCTCCTCGCACGACACGGTGTGTCTTTTGCGCGTAAAAGCCGCCCCAAAGTCCCTTTTCTCCACCCGCGATGGGGTATTCCGCCTTATTTCGATAGCCGCAGGGCATACCCGTCGTCCGAACGGGTGCCACCTCGACCTCCCCAAGTCCCGCTTTCTTCAAGGCATGCTGCACGTAGGAGCGCTTGAGTACCAGCTCCTTTTCATAAGTAAGGTGACGGTAGATACAGCCGCCGCAGGAAAGGGGCGCCTCGCAAAAGCCCTCCTCGCGGTTGGGAGAGGGTTCACTCACCGTCAGCAGCCTTGCCACCAGATAGGTCTTATTCACCTTGATGACCTCGGCAAGCACGGTATCACCTGCGACCGCACCCGCCACGAACACGGCCCTGCCGTCGGGTGCTTTTCCCACACCGCAGCCGAGGTTATTGAGATCCTCTATCACGAGCGCAAGCCGATCGCCCTTGACGATCGGCTTTCTGTTTTTTTCAGGCATAATA
This sequence comes from Oscillospiraceae bacterium, assembly GCA_015063625.1. Taxonomy (GTDB): domain Bacteria; phylum Bacillota; class Clostridia; order Oscillospirales; family CAG-272; genus Firm-07. Next base: position 92,307 of record SVTT01000007.1, on the reverse strand, counting down.
TTCCTCACCGGTTTCAAGGCACAGGCAACCAAGCGCGCCACCCTGCTTGACACCGCAATCCATCAGGATGACGTTGTCGCGCCGTTCGATCCTGCCCTGCGCCGTGGGCACGTGACCGACGATCAGGGTTTGTCCCTCAAAATAGCGATTTTCCCCCGATACGGGAACAAAAAACGCCTCGGGCTCATATTCTTCAAGAGGTGTCCTTCCATCAAAGCCCGCAACGCCCGCATGCACAAGCACGTACTGTGCGCCATCCAGCTCGACCTCCTCATAAAGCGCAAACTCCGAAAGATAATCGAGCACACCCTCGCGCAGATCGGCATCCAGCTCGCGGAATCCCTCCAGCGTGACCTTTCCGCCATCCGCCGCCCACGCCGTCATCTCGGCGGCAAAATCGGCATCAGGCATACTCCCCTCCTTCAGCATCTTATCAAAGCCCGACAGCATGCGCAATGCCAGCAGATCGTGCTCTCCCGCCACGGGAAAGACGTTGCCGCACATGCTGAGCTCGACCAGCAGCTTCATCGAATCCTCTCCGTAGTCAACGATATCGCCAAGGACATAAAGCACATCATCCTCACAAAAGCCGATCTTCTCGATCATGGCACGGTATCGATCCAGTGCACCGTGCAGATTTGCCATTACATAAGTCATCGTATCTCTCCTTTTCAGATCATTACGGCGGTTCGCGTGGGCATGATCTCCACCGTGACGGTGGGATCCGCCTCCTTCACCCACTCGGCAAGACGTGCACAGATCGGAAATTCGGTGGCGTAATGCCCCGCCTCGATGATCGCCATTCCCTCCTCGGGGGCATCCAGAGCGCGGTGATAGCCCACGTTGCCCGAAAGAAAGAGATCAGCGCCCGCAGCACGTGCTGCCGACACGTAATCTCCTCCCTCGCCGCCGAGTACGGCGATCCTTTGAACCGTACCGCCACCCGAAAGCGTGACGGCAGGTACATCCAACGCCTTTTTGACGGTCAGTGCCAAGTCGGATGCCTTTACGGGCACCGCCAGCATCCCGATTCTGCCACAGGCGACCTCGCCCGCAGGACCGAAGGGCTGAACGTCCGAAAGCCCGATGCGCTCGGCAAGCAGATCGTTCACGCCCCCCGTGACCGCATCAAGCCTTGTATGAAACGCCATCGCGGCAACACCGTTGCAGGCAAGCCGAAGGAGCTTTTTACCCACGGTTCCCTCATCGACCAGCGCCTGAATGCCACGGAACAGCAGGGGATGATGCGTGAGGATCACGTCAAAACAGTTTCTCACGGCGTGCTCCGCCACCTGCTCGGTCAGATCAAGCGCCACCAGCACACGCGACGCGCGACGACTCCTATCCGGGCAGCAGGAAAGCCCGTCATGATCCCATTCGGCACGCAATGCCGCAGGGATGCGCTCCTCAAGATAGCAATACAATTCAAAAACCGTCATGGTCGCTCCTTTCAAAAAAAGAATTCAAAATGACCCTTCCCCCGAAAAAAGGAGCTCCGCGCCCGCGCTGCGAGCCGGCGCTCCTCAAAAAAGGGTGCCTTATTTTGCCGACAGATGTGCGTTCAGCTTTGCCACCAGCGCATCAGCATCGGTACCGTGGACCATGCAGGCATCTGCGATCGACTCTCCGCGTGCGGAGGGGCAACCCAGGCAATGCATGCCGATCTCAAAAAAGAACTGTGCGGTGGCGGGATCAAAATCCAGCACATCACCGATAATGCTTTCCTTGGTAACGGTCATCTCCGAATACCTCCTTATATGATACTGCTATTATTATAACGCGTGCGCGCCCGTTTGTCAACTGAATTTTTGCCTTTTTCCAACGTCCTTTCCCCCGGATCGCCACAAATCCTTTGCGGCAGCATAGACCGAAATCTTCCGCTTGAAGCCGTGCTTGATTCGCGCTCTTATCTCCGAGGACGCGGCGACGTGTCGCTATGAGTTTTCCCAAAAAAGCGCTTTTTGATCGCCAAAGTCCGAATTTTCAAAATTCACATAACTTTTTCTAAGACAGGTTGTTTTTTTTTGAAATTTGTGTTATACTGATATAATAAAAGATCTTCCAAAGAATGTGAAAAGGAGCAGATTATGCCTCTCGTTTTAAAAGTGATCCTGTGCATTTTATTCGGATATGTGATCGGCACGATCAACCCCACCTACATCATCGGTCGCCTGCGCGGCTTTGACATCCGCCGCCGCGGCTCGGGCAACGCGGGCGCCTCCAACGCCATCATTATCATGGGAAAAGCGGTGGGCATCCTCTCGGCAATTTTTGATATCCTCAAGGCAAGCGCCGTAATGTGGCTTGCTCCCGTGATCTTCGCCGATCTTCCCTTTGCCGCCGAAATTGCCGGCGCGTGCGCCATTGCGGGGCACATTTTCCCCTTCCACATGGGCTTTAAGGGTGGAAAGGGGCTTGCTTGCCTTGGCGGCGTACTGCTTGCCATTGACCCCCGTCTGTTTCTCATCGTGCTTACGGCAGAGATCGTGCTGGTGCTGATCGTGGATTATATCTGCATCGTGCCCATCACCGCCTCGATCCTCACCCCCTTCCTCTACGTATTCTTCGGCAAGAATTATCTTGATCTGCTCTGGCGCGCCGAGGGCGGCTGGTGGGGCGCTGCCATTCTCGGAGTGGCCTCCCTGATCATCCTTTCCCGTCACATCCAGAATATCAAGCGCATCCGCAACGGTACCGAGCTGCACTTCAGCTACCTCTGGAAGAAGGATAAGGCACAGACCGATGAGCTTGCCCGCATCGGAAAGACTCTGGAGGACAAAAATATCGACAGCAAATGATCCCCCACAAGCAATTCCCCCCAAACGAAAGGAGCGCTTATGAACATTACTTTGTACGGAGCAGCCAGCGAACGCATTGACCGCGCCTATATCAACGGTGTAGAGGAGCTTGGCCGTGCCATTGCCAAGCGCGGACACACGATGGTGTTCGGAGCCGGATCGACCGGTCTGATGGGCGCCGCCGTCAGAGGCATGCACGAGGAGGGTGGACACGTCATCGGTGTCACCCCACGCTTTATGGACACGCTTGAGCCCGTAAGCCCCCTTTGCACCGAGCTGATCACCACCGAAACCATGGCAGAGCGCAAGACGATCATGGAGGAAAAGGCAGACGCCTTTGTGATCACCCCCGGCGGCGTCGGCACGCTGGATGAGTTCTTCCAGATCCTGACCCTCAAGATCCTCGGTCGTCTCGACAAGCCTGTGGTTCTTTACAACATCAACGGCTATTGGGACGGTATCCTTGCGGCGATCGGCACCTCGATCCTCAAGGGCTTCATCTCTCCCGCTGTTGCCGACGATTTCTGCCTTTGCGAAACACCCGAATCGGTTTTCAAGGTCATCGAGGGCAAGCACAACTGAAATCAAGCATCAAAAAGCCGCAGAACTCTGCGGCTTTTTTCATTTTCCCCGCATACGGGGACTTTTTTTGAGATCCTTTTGCGCAGGATCATCGATCAACCTTCCCGCACGATCGAAGCGCGAGCCGTGGCAGGGACAATCCCAACTGCGCTCTTGCGCATTGTAACGAAGTGCGCAACCGAGATGCGGACAGCGCGGCACCGTCGGTCGCACGTAATGGGACAGCGTGATCGCCATGCCGCGCAGAAATGCCCCCCAAGGGATGGGGCGCGAGGGCGAAAAGATCTCGGCATAGGGATTTTCTCTTGCAAGGATGGCATCGGTGATCACCGACGCCGCCGTCATGGCATTGGTCATGCCCCACTTGCCGAAGCCCGTGATCACATAAAGACCTTCATCCCGTTTGGTATAGCGCCCGATATAAGGCATGCCGTCCGGCGTGATACAATCCTGTGCGGCGAATCTTGCCTCGACCCTTGCCCCGGGGTAATAGGCAGCGGCAAGCTGCTCCAGCTCACGGTAGCCGCCGCCTGCCGTACCGGTCCGATGCCCCGCTCCGCTGAGCAGCAGCAGATCTCCGCAACGACGTAGCGCCACCCCCTCGGAGAGTCCGTCGGCATACATAGCACGGGGCAGCCTGACACCCGAGAGCGCCAGCACATAGGAACGGCTTTGGTACATTTTGAGGGCATACCCCCCTCGGAACCGTAAGAAAGGGAAATGCGTCGCGACCACCATGTGGCGCGCACGGACAATACGCCCAGAGGCAGTGCGCGCACCGCCCTCAAAAAGTGCCGTAACGGGGGTGTTTTCAAAGACCTTCACCCCGTTCACTGCCCCTGCCAGAAAGAGCTGAGGATCAAAGAGCGCCTGCTCCCGAAAGCGGATCGCACCCACCGTGCGAAAGGGCAGCTCCTGTGGCTTGACCCGCCTCACATCCGCACCGATCTGCGAGAGTGCCTCCAGCTCCTCTGCCAGAGCATCGCGGTCCTGCTTTGCATAAAGGTAAAGATCCTGCACCTCAAGATCGCACGCAATGCTCCTCGCCATACGGCGGTATTTTTCAAGCGCCACCACACCCGCCTCAAAACGCAGTCTTGTCCCCTCTTTTCCATACCGTTTCAGGGTATTTGCATAGCAAAAGCCGTGACCCTGCGTGATCTTTGCAGTCGTCCCTGCGGTTTGCCCCGTGCAGAGTCGCTCCGCCTCCAGCAGGACCGTATCCACGCCAGCATCAGTGAGCAGACGCGCAGTTAAGATCCCCGCTATGCCACCGCCGATCACCAGCACGTCGGTGTCGATATCCTCCTCCAGCGCAGAAAAGTGCGGCATATTACCTTTACTTCCAAAAACTGTATTCACATTCTTCACCATCCATTCTCTCCTACTTTATACCGACACACGCCACATCATACGAAAGAATTTTTGGCACAGTTCGATAAAAAAAGAGCTGCTTTTCAGCAGCTCTTTTTTTATGAAAACCGAGAATTAAACCTCAGCGAAATACTTGATGGTGCGGACCATCTGGCTGGTGTAGGAGTTCTCGTTGTCGTACCAGGAAACGACCTGAACCTGATAGGTGTCGTCGTCGATCTTGGAAACCATGGTCTGGGTAGCATCAAACAGAGAACCGTAGCGCATGCCGATGACGTCGGAGGAAACGATCTCCTCGGTGTTGTAGCCGAAGGACTCGGTGGCAGCAGCCTTCATAGCAGCATTGATGCCCTCCTTGGTCACGTCCTTGCCCTTCACAACGGCAACCAGGATGGTGGTAGAGCCGGTGGGAGTGGGAACGCGCTGAGCGGAGCCGATGAGCTTGCCGTTCAGCTCGGGGATCACAAGACCGATCGCCTTAGCAGCACCGGTGGAGTTGGGAACGATGTTCTGCGCGCCTGCACGAGCACGGCGAAGGTCGCCCTTGCGCTGAGGACCGTCAAGGATCATCTGGTCGCCGGTGTATGCATGAACAGTGGTCATGATGCCCGAAACGACGGGAGCATAATCGTTGAGAGCCTTTGCCATGGGAGCAAGGCAGTTGGTGGTGCAGGATGCAGCGGAGATGATCTGGTCATCCTTAGTCAGGGTGTTGTGGTTAACGTTGTAGACGATGGTCTTGAGGTCGGAGCCTGCGGGAGCAGAGATAACGACCTTCTTAGCGCCTGCCTGGATGTGAGCCATGGACTTCTCCTTGGAGCAGTAGAAGCCGGTGCACTCCAGAACAACATCAACGTTCAGCTTGCCCCAGGGGCAGTCAGCTGCGTTCTTCTCAGCGTAGATCTTGATCTCCTTGCCGTCGACAATGATGGAATCCTCGGTAGCCTCGACGGTGTGGGTATTCTCACCGATCTTGCCGCAGTAAGCGCCCTGTGCGGTGTCGTACTTGAGCAGGTGAGCCAGCATCTTGGGGCTGGTCAGGTCATTGATGGCGACGACTTCGTAGCCCTCTGCGCCAAACATCTGGCGGAAAGCAAGGCGACCGATACGGCCAAAGCCGTTGATGGCAACTTTTACAGACATTGTAAAAATCCTCCGTTTTTATAGTATTTATTTTTTGGATAACGATTGGAACCACTTTACATTGTATCACAAAATTTTCCGCTTGAAAAGAGCTTTGTGAAAAATTCATCATTTTTTTGCATTCTGTCGTCCATTGGCAAAAAACAAGATGCATTTTTGTGAAAAATATCCGTTTTCGGAGAAAGAAAGGCGTGCTTACTCTTCAAAAACCTTTCTCATCGCGGCATGCTTTTCTGCCGCCTCCTCCCTGCTCTCGCCTACCACACAGTAATAATATTTGCACTTAGGCTCCGTGCCGCTGGGGCGCACCGCCACCCAGCTGCCGTCGGCAAGCAGATAACGCAGCACGTTGGAGGGGGGGAATCCGCGATGTCTCATGCGCTCGGAAAGATAGTCCTCCACCTCGGTGACAGCGATACCCGCCGCCTCGCGCGGAGGATCCTTGCGAAGATTTTCAAGCAGCGCCGCGATCTTCTCCACGCCGGCCGCATCCTTGTGCACCACGTTGGTCTGCGCATCGAGGAAATAGCCGTGCTCGGCGTAAAGATCGTTCAGCACGTCGATCAGAGTCTTGCCCTGACGGCGGTAATAGGCTGCCGCCTCGCAAAGCATGAGCGATGCCTGCACGCCGTCCTTATCTCTTGCGAAATCGGCGATCAGACAACCGTAGCTCTCCTCATAGCCAAAGACGTAGGTCGCAGCGCCCGTGGTTTCATACTGATGGATCTTATCGCCGATGAACTTGAAGCCCGTCAGCGTCTTCTCCACCCTGACGCCGTACTTCTCGCAAATGCGATCACCCAGCGTGGAGGTCACCACGGTATTGCACATCACGGCATTCGCGGGAAGCGTTCCCGCAGCAAGGCGCGTCGAGAGAATATACTCGAGCAGAACGGCACCCGACTGGTTACCGCTCATCAGCGTGTAGCCGTCCCCCTCCTTGACCGCCACACCGAGGCGGTCGCAGTCAGGGTCGGTGGTGATGGCAATATCCGCACCCGTACGCTTGGCATACTCAAGCGAGAGCTCGTATGCCTCCCTCGTTTCGGGGTTGGGATTTTTGGTATTGACGAAATCCTTGTCGGGGAAGCACTGCTCCTTGACGGGGATCACGCGATAGCCGCAGCGGGAAAGCACCTCGCGCACAGCCACGTTTCCCGTGCCGTGCTGGGGCGAATAGACCACGGTGAGCCCTTCCTTTTCCTCATCGGGACGCAGGCGGATGCTCATCACCGCATTGTAATACGCCTCGTCGACCTCGGCGTTCAGCATCATAATGAGATCCCCTGCCTCCTCGGGAGAAAGCGAGCAAATGCCAAGGGGGTCCTCGATCTCGCTGATGACGTCGGTCAGCACGTCGGTATAACGGGGCACGAGCTGGCATCCGTGCTCATCGTAAAGCTTGTAGCCATTGTATTCGGGGGGATTGTGGGACGCCGTGATCACGACACCGCCGATGGCATGACAGTAACGAACGGCAAAGGAAAGCTCGGGCGTGGTACGGAGTCCGTCAAAGATATAAGCGCGGATCCCCTCCGCTGCCAGAACGCCTGCGGTTTCCATGCAGAATTCGCGGCTCATGCGGCGATTGTCATGTGCGATCACTACGCCGCGCACGCATGCATCCTCTCCGACCGTGCTCTTCAGATAACGGGCATAGCCAAGCGTTGCCTTGCGAACGGTGTAACGGTTGATGCGGTTGGTGCCCGCACCGATCAGACCGCGCATACCCGCCGTTCCAAATGCCATATTGCGGTAAAAACGGTCGTAGATCTCGGCATCGTCGCCCTCGATCGCCTCAAGCTCAGCTCTGGTCTGCTCGTCATCATCAGTGCTGCTTTTCCATTTTTGGTACAGTTCCTTATAGTCCATTCTCTCTCCCTTAGGGGCGGGTCAAGCTCCTTAGCGTCGCCACGATCCCCTACCGACCTTCCGCCGGTCCTTTCGGCTATTTTTTGTTCCCACATATTATAGCACATTTCGGTACGATAATCAATCGAATTTTGCGAATGTTTACAAAAGCCGATTTTTTGGCATGCACGCCTTGACAACGCAGCTTGAAATGACTATAATATTTATATATTATGTAACTTTGACCGCTGCGCGGACAAGACGAAAGGAACATCCCAACATGGCAAAAGAAAAGAAATTGGTTGAACAGATCACATCGATGGATGAGGACTTCGCCAAATGGTACACCGATATCTGCAAAAAAGCCGATCTCATCGACTACTCCTCTGTGAAGGGCTGCATGATCATTCGCCCCTACGGCTATGCGATCTGGGAGAACATCCAGCGCATTCTGGATACCCGCTTCAAGGAGCTCGGTCATGAGAATATCTATATGCCCCTCTTTATTCCCGAAACACTCCTCAACAAGGAAAAGGATCATGTGGCGGGCTTTGCGCCCGAGGTGGCATGGGTCACGCACGGCGGCAGTGAAAAGCTGACCGAGCGCCTTTGCGTCCGTCCCACCTCCGAAACCCTTTTCTGCGAGCATTACGCCAACATCATCAACTCCTACCGCGATCTTCCCAAGCTCTACAATCAGTGGTGCAACGTGGTGCGCTGGGAAAAGACCACCCGTCCCTTCCTTCGCAGCCGCGAATTCCTCTGGCAGGAGGGACACACCATGCACGCCACCGCTGAGGAGGCGCGCGCAGAAACCGTACAGATGCTTAACGTCTACGCCGATTTCCACGAAAACGACCTTGCCATCCCCGTAGTCAAGGGCTGCAAGACCCCGAGTGACAAATTTGCCGGCGCCGAGGACACCTATGCCATCGAGGCACTGATGCACGACGGCAAGTCGCTGCAAGCGGCAACCTCTCACTATTTCGGCGACGGCTTTGCCCGCGCCTTTGACATCAAATATACCGACAAAGATAACAAGCCGGTCCATCCCCACCAGACCTCTTGGGGCTGCACCACCCGTATGATCGGCGGCATCATCATGACGCACGGTGATGATCGCGGTCTGGTCCTGCCCCCCGCCGTTGCGCCCATTCAGGTGATCATCGTGCCCATTGCGGCGCATAAGGAGGGCGTGCTCGAAAAGGCGACCGAGGTGAAAAACGCCCTTGCCGCCGCAGGCATCCGCGTGAAGATGGATGACAGCGATCAAAGCCCCGGATGGAAGTTTGCCGAGTACGAGATGAAGGGTGTGCCGCTGCGCATCGAGCTTGGCCCGCGCGACATCGAAAACGGGCAGTGCGTGGCAGTGACTCGCCATGACGGTGAAAAGCACTTCGTTTCGCTGGAGGGCATCGATACCACCGCAAAGGAGCTGCTTGAGGCAGTGCGAAGCGGCATGTTTGCCAAGGCGCTCGCCAACCGAGAGCGTCGCACCTACGTTTGCCACACGCTTGACGAGGTGAACGAGGCACTGAAAAACGGCGACGGCTTTGTCAAGGGAATGTGGTGCGGCGAGGAGGCGTGCGAGGACCGCGTCAAGGAAGTGACCGGCATCGGCTCTCGCTGCGTGCCCCTGGAGCAGGAACAGCTCGGCGAGGTCTGTATGTGCTGCGGCAAGCCCGCAAAGAAGATGGTTCTTTGGGCAAGAGCCTACTGATCCTCGAAAACCGTTGAGCAAAAAGCGGATCTGCGCGTGCGCAGATCCGCTTTTTGCTTCATCGCTCAAGATCAATCATAAAAGGAATGCCCCCTTCATATGCTTTAAACGAAGCGAAAACACGGGAGGTTTTTCTTATGTTCATCTATTCCATGCGCGCAGGCACGATCCGCTTCTTCGGTGTCGTGCTCCTCGCTCTTGCCGCCTTGATCACACTGGTCGCCTTTGTTCCCGAGCTTGAGCCCTCCGCCGCCGCACTCAACGAGCAGAGCGAAGCGGTGTCCTTTGAAAAGATCTCGTCAAACGAGGACCGCATCGCCTTTCTCGCGCAGTTCGGATGGCAGGTGGACGCGACCCCCACCGAGTCGACGACCGTGACCATCCCCAGAGAATTTGACAAGGTCTTTGGCGCCTACAACGAGCTACAACGAAAGCAAGGACTCGATCTCTCGCCCTACTCTGCCAAAACCGTAGAGCGCTATACCTACACCGTTACGAACTACGAGGGATATGAGGGAACGGTGCTTGCCAACGTCCTCGTTTACCGAAACCGTGTGATCGGCGGAGATATCTGTGCCGCCGAAACCAACGGCTTCATCCACGGCTTCTCCAAATGAGAAAAGACCTCGCCTCCGCATCTGCCGAGACGGGGTCTTTTCCTGTTTACAGTTCATTTACATATGTCTTCCTGTGCTTGTCTTTTTTCGCTCCCTTTGGCAAGCCTTTTTTCAAATAGTCATATAATGATACGAGATCGCGTCTAACTCACCTTATTTTGTTGCTTTTTCCTCAAAAAGTATATGTTTTTAAATATCTCGACCCGTTTGCCGCCTTAATATTCAAAAATTCTTCATAAAATTCTCAAAAAACACTTCCATTTTTTTATCTTTCATGTTATAATAAAGCAACCTGATCACAGGTTCAGACTTCAATGACTCCCGAAAAAGTCAAATTCATACTTAGGAGGAACACCTGATGAAAAAAATTCTCGCTTGTCTTCTCACCCTGTGCATGGTGTTATCCATGGTCGGCGTGCTTGGCATGTCTGCCTCTGCCGCGACCGCAGAATATACCATGACGCAAGTCTACGACGGAGGTAACTACGGAACATCGCCTGCCTGGGGCAGCGTCGTCACCATCTCCTCCGCAGAGGAGCTGAATATGCTTTCCGCATACGTCAGCGCCGGAAAGAACACCAGTGGTGTGACCTTCAAGCTGACGGCGGATATCACTCTAAATGCCGACACCTTTGCCGCCGATGGCACATGGGTCGAGCCTGACGGTACCACCGCAAAGACCGGAACGCCCGTTTCCTTCACGCCCATCGGCTTTGTGGACGGCGGTGCTCCCCTTTCCTTCAACGGCACCTTTGACGGTGACGGGCACACGATCAGCGGTCTTTACATCAACTCCGATCAGAACGATGTCGCCCTGTTCTCGAAAGTCAGCAGCATTGGCACCGTCAAGGATATGACCGTGAAAAACAGCTACGTCAAGGGTAGCTTCAACGTTGCCGCCATCGTTGCCTCGCTCGAATATACCCAGAACGGCATTCCCTCGGTTCTGAACTGCACCAACGCGGGTTATGTGGTGGGCAGCTCCTCAGTTGCGGGCATCGTTGCCACATCGACCCGTTCTGTCATCGCCAACTGCGTCAACAGCGGCACCGTCAAGGGTGACGTCGGCGTAGGCGGTATTCTCTCGGTTGCCATGGGTGCCGCAAAGGTCGTCAACTGCCTCAACACAGGCTCGATCACAGCAGCCGATTCTTACGCCGCCGGCATCGTAGCAGGCGCACAGAAGGGCACCTTTGAAAACAATCTCAACGCAGGCACCATTGCCATTTCGGACGAGGATCATATCAATACGGCAGGTGCGATCATTGCGATGCTGATTGACGACACCCCCTCCCTGAAGGGCAACTTTTACCTGAAGGATTCAGCTCCCTTTGCCGTTGCCGAAACGACCGAGGATGACAGCACCGTCGCATTGGTCAAGACCGCAGACGAGCTGAAGGCTCCCGCCATGGTGGCAGAGCTGAACCTTTATCCCCTCCGTTCCGACGTTGCACAGGCATGGACCTTCGGCAATACCACGCCCGTCCTGTCCGGCGCCCTCCCCGTAGCCACGGTTGAAACTGCCTCGGGCAAATACGTGGCAGCCGGCTCGCTTGCCGATGCCGCCAAGATGGTTGGCGAAGGCAAGAAGGTGACGGTCATACGCCACTCCGCTATCAGCGGCGGCGAGATCGGCGGCACCTATACGCTGGATCTCGGCAATTATACTACCTATGTTTCTTCCGCTCTCACCGTGTCCACCGGTACCGTTACAGTGACCGATTCCGGCAAGCTCGGACATCTGAACGCTCAAAATTGCTCTGCTTTTAAACTGCAGGGCGGAAATCTCAGAATTGAAAAGGGCTCATTCACCTCCACCTCGACCTATGCGGTTTCCAATGAAGGAACCGGCATACTCAGCATTTACGGAACCCCCTATCTTCAGGGCGTTGACGGTGACGTGTTTGTGGCTTATTCCAATACGTTGGTCGGCAACAACGGCGCCGCAGAGCCCACGGCTTATACCGGTGGCAGCATTCTCGTAGCCTGCGGCTTTGAGATCAGCGAAACCACCGTGATTGCGAAATCATTCAACGAAAACATCATCAAAGTCAAAGATTTCAACGCCAGCAAATACGTGCTCCAGTACTCCGAAAACGGAGATGTCGGCGCTGCCAAGATCGCATATGGCAGCTGGGGCGTTTTCGGTGCGATGCTGGCACTCGCCGCGCTCCTCTTTGTGATTACGGCGGTCCGCACCTCGAGCTTCAAGAAGAGAATGAAGAACTACGTGATCATTCCCTTCCTTCCCGCACTCGGCTATTTCACCGAGAAGCAGCTGATCGCACTTGCCGCAGGTGCTGCGGTCCTTCTGATTGCCCTGATCACCATGATCGCCAAGGGCGTATCGCAGAAGAAAAAGGAATCTGCAGCAAAAGCGGCAAAGGCTGCAAAAGGTCAGAAAAAAGCAACCCCGGTTGCTGAAAAGCCTGTAAAAGAAGAAGCAGTCGTCGAGGAGCCTGTGGCTGAAGAGACCGTCGCTGAGGAAGCCGTTGTCGAAGAGCCCGTGGCTGAGGAGACCGTCACCGAGGAGGCAGTTGTCGAAGAGCCCGTGGCTGAAGAGACCGTCGCCGAGGAGGCAGTCGTCGAGGAGCCCGTGGCTGAAGAGACCGTCGCCGAGGAGGCAGTCGTCGAAGAGCCTGTGGCTGAAGAGACCGTCACTGAGGAAGCCGTTGTCGAAGAGCCTGTGGTGGAAGAGGCTGATGTTGAGGAATCCGCCGATGCAGCCAACGACGCCGAAGAAGCCGACGTTGAGGAGGAAACCCCCGTCACCCCGGAGGCAGCTCCCGCGGTTGCCTCGCCCAAGAGCGACGATGGCACCGACCGCCTTGTGATCGCACAGACCGATGCCAACGGAAACGTGATCTACTCCACCTACAAGAAGTCCTTCACAGCTCGCATGATCCAGGCACCCGCCGACGTTCAGGAGCGTTATGAAACCCTGAAAAACGCACTGCTCTCCTACAAGAAGGTCAACGCGCGCACCAGCTGGAGCTACGAGTCCTTCAAGTGCGGTCGCGAGCAGCTGGCGAAATTCGCCATCCGCGGCAAGACCCTTTGCCTGTTCCTTGCCCTTGATCCCGAAAAGCTGGAGGACAGCAAGTACAATGTTGCGGACGCCGGCTCTGCCAAGAAATACGCAACCGTGCCCTGCCGTCTGCGTCTGACCTCCAAGCGCAGTGTGAAGTGGGGTCTTGAGCTGATCGAGATGCTCGCCGAAAAGGAGCAGCTGGTCAAGAACCCCAAATTCAAGGCTCAAAAGTACCTGAAGGAATATGCATCCACCGAGGAGCTGATCGAGCAGAACCTCATCAAGAAGATCCACTGATCCTCTCGTCATAAAAGCAACACGGGCTGTACCCCTCAAAACGAGGGGGTACAGCCCGTGTTTTTTTAAAGGTACGGCTTGAGCATCTCGAGATTCCTCTCCTCAAAGCGCAGGATCTCGCGCGCCAGACGCACCGCCTCACTGTCCTCGCCGCAGGTGTCAAAATTGTTGAGCAGCTTCAGAAGATCGGTGACGCCCATATTGGAGCCCTCGATCATCATTTCCGCAATGTGACTGGTGGTGGAATCGATCATCGTATTGAATGCCATTCCCATGCGTGCGGAAACACGCGCCACAATGCTCTCCTCCTTTGCCGCCACGCCTGCCGCGGCAAGCGCTTCCTCGGCGCGTGTAGCATACTTCTCATAGCCGTCAAGCTGCAAGGTCATCATGCTGCGCAGAGAATCGTCCTTCACCTTTGGAAGGAGATTGATGATGGAATCCGCCCCCATTTTGACGTTCTTGTAGATCGCGTCAAGAAAGCTCTCCTCGGTAATCAGCTCTTTGGTTGCTTGCATCAAATGCACCGCCTTTCTTATCAAAAAATGCGAGTTTTGCTTATTATCTGCAAAGCTCGCATTTTTTATACACAGAAGCCGATGCACAAGTTGTTTCGCGACCGCGCGCACATTCCGGCACCTCTCAGCGGCGGTTCAGCTTGCGACGGCGCACGTCGGTGCCAACGAACAGCAAGGGCTTGAATTCACCGAGAATACGACTGGCGATACGGTCTGCGTAGCGCGTCTGAAGCTCCTTGCCCGTCAGATTGGTGTTCACGATGGTCGATCTGCCGAGATTGATACGGTTATTAAGAACGGTATACAGCACCGATTGGGTAAACTGGTTGGCGATCTCGGTGCCAAGGTCATCCAAGATCAGAAGATCACACTCGGTATAGCGATCGGTATCGGTTGCGGCTCGCTCCATTCCTTGACCGAAGCGCGCGTGCTCAAAATCCGAAACCATGCCCACTGCGGTCGTATAATAGACATCATAGCCCCGATCGATCACACGGCGCGCAAGCGACGTGGAAAGATGGGTCTTCCCGAGCCCCGTCGCGCCGCACAGCAGCAGATTTTCCGCGCCGGGTAAAAAGCGCTCGGCGTAATCGCGCAAAAGCTCAAAATTTTGCTTCATCCGCGCGCGATCACCGCCCTCGGGAGCATAAAATTCAAGATCAAAGCTCTCAAAGGACTGCGTGCGCATCAGCTCACCAAGCCCCGAGGATTCGTAGGCGGCAAGGATCAGCTCACGGCGCATGCATTCACACATGGAGGTATCCACAAAGCCGGAGTCGCGGCAACGCGGGCACTCATAAGGAGGCATAGTGTAGTCGGCGGGATAACCAAGCTCCTTGAGGATCTCACGGCGTCTTGCCTGCAATTCCTTGTTACGCCGCTCCACCTCTGCAAGCTTTTCGCGGTAAGCAGCTCCCGTACCGATGGCGGCAAGTGCGATCTCCGCACCCGCACCCGCAAGCCTTCGGTCGATCTGCTCCAGCTCCTTTGACTGTCGGTGGACCTCTCGCATGCGGCGATCCGCCTCATCGTATGCCTTGAGATATTTAGTGCGGTACGTCTCGCGGATCCGCCTGTAATTTTCCTGATTGTATCCCATATCATTGCTCTCCGTATGTATGCTTTAAGGCTGCCTCGAAGAAATCATCCGCATCGAAGCTGCTGCCCCCCGTCTTTTTACGGCGATATTCGGCAAGCGCCTTGTCCACGTCCTCGACTGTGCGATAGCCCTCGGCATGCCAACGCTCAAGAACGGTATTGGCATAGCTGACCGACGCCTTTCCCGTGGCATCCACCGTCACCTCATACGCCCTTCTCAAAACGGCATCGTCATATTTCATGGTACAGACCCACTTTTCGAACATCGCCTTTTCCTTTGCCGTCAATGCACGGGAGGAGATGCCGAACATGCTGCGCAGCTTACCCGTCGCACTCGCCATCTCCTCGATACGGCGCAGACGCTCCTCCAATGCCTCGGCATCGGTAATGTCCTCGTCATAAAGCGAAAGTGCGGTCTTTGCCACGTAACGGAGTGATTTTTTGTCCATCCGCACGCAGTGAGAGATCAGCAGCAGCACGTATTCGCCGTCGATGCCGAGATGATCGATCAATCCTGCGATGATGCCCACCTCCGCGGTGTTGAAGATCTTACCCAGCGTCTGCTGGCAGGCATCCACCAGCGCGGAAAAATCGGCTCTCGTTTCAAGAATATTCGCCAGCTCGTCCGAGGAATAGACCGGCAAGCCGCGGTCCGATACAGGGCGCGCTTTTCGGGACTCCGGCAGCAGCGGTCCCTTCTTCGGCAAGGTAGCTGCCGCCGCGGGAGGCATAGCGCCCTCCCCCGCGCGAGTCTGAACGGTATCGACGCAGCGGTAACCGTCCTCGGTCACGTCAAGCACCCCTGCACCGCGCCAGAAGGCAATGGATGCCTCGATCTCCTGCTCAGTCATGGAAAGACTGCCCACAGCATGCGAAACACTCGCCGAGAGATCCACGCGCGAAAGCGGCATCGATGCCAGCGCAAGCAGCACCTTGATATCCTTTTTGGTCGCCTTTTCAAGGCATCCGATGACCGCCTCGGGCAGGAGGATCACATGATTGCCGTAAAGAAAATCCAATTTCATTGTCTTAACGCCCCTTATTTTTCTCATTATCGCGGCAGCGCAATTCATAGCAAAGCGTCATCAGGGAATCACCGATATGCACATTTTCGGTCACCGTATCAGCCTCGGCAAGATCAAGCTCCTTGCCCGTAAAATTCCAAATGCCGGGCACGCCGCTTTTCACAACGCGGTCTGCCGTTTCCACTGCGTATTCCTTAGGGAGCGTCAGGACTGCAATATCTACCGCATGCCGATGGCAAAAGGGCTCAAATTCATCCATGTGCATGACCGAAACCCCTCCCACGGTCCTGCCGACCATTTCGGGATTAACGTCAAAAATGCCGATGATATCCACTCCGCGCTTCTCAAACATCGGACTGCCGACCAGTGCTCTGCCGAGGTTGCCCGCACCGATCAATATGGCGGAATAGCCCTCTCCCACGCCGAGGATCTCACAGATCTTGGCATAGAGATAGTTGACGTTATAGCCATAGCCCTGCTGACCAAAGCCGCCGAAGCGATTCAGGTCCTGTCTGATCTGCGAGGCGGTCACGTTCATCATCTCGGAAAGCTCACCCGAGCTGATGCGGAGCTTGCCGTTTCGGATCAGCTCACGCAAATAACGAAAATAGCGCGGCAGCCGCTTGATCACAGCGGGGCTGACTTCATTTTGAAGGTCAAGATCACGACGGTTCGCAACATCCTTTTTCATGACAGATCCTTCCTTTCTTGCCGAAAAAACTTTTAAAAAACACTCATTTTTGTAACTTTGCACAATGCGGTTTTCGCATGTCGCGTTTAAAAAAGCAACCGCCAATTTGCCGTTTTTTTACTTTTCCACAGCACACATGAATAAAAGTTATCCACATTTTCAACAGAGTTTTCCACAGAAATTAGGAGAAACAGGCTGAAATCAAGCGTCGAAAATCGGGCAGGAGGAAATTTTATGCAGATCAGCGTATAAAATCGTGTATGAAGGTCACTTTTCCACAAAGCTGTGGAAAACCATTGTGGAAAACCGTTTTTTACCATTTTTCGCGAGCCTTTATCCAAAGTGCCGAATTTGATCTTTTTTTCAAAAACCTCTTGACAAGGTTTTCGGCAACGGCGGGATCAAGGCTCGGGGTGGTCGAGTGCCGAGGCGTTGAGAGAAACGTCCGCAAGCCGTCCGCTTTGAAACTCAAAATAGCCTGCTGCCGCCACCATGGCACCGTTATCACCGCAGAGCGAAACGGGAGGGACAACAAGCTGTGCGCCCGCGAGCAGCACCAACTCGCCAAGGCGGCGACGCAGATGAGAATTGGCAGCAACGCCCCCTGCAAGCACCAGCGTTTTCCTGCCGGTAAGGGTCAGCGCCTGCTCTGCCTTTTGCGCAATGCCCTCCACCACGGCACGGGTGAAGGATGCCGCAAGATCGGCACGCGCCACCTCAACGCCACCCTGTCGGCAGGTGTTGATATGGTTGAGCGCGGCGGTCTTCAGCCCGCTGAAGGAAAAATCAAGCGTTTCTCCCCCCAGTGCGGGTGAGGGTAAGCGGATCGCCTTCCCGTCCCCCTCATAGGCAAGGCGGTCAAGTGCTGCTCCGCCCGGGTAAGGAAGTCCGATCACTCTGCCGATCTTATCAAACGCTTCGCCCGCCGCATCGTCACGGGTAGATCCGATCTCCCGAAAATCGGTGGGATCGGTCACATCAAAGATTGAGGTATGTCCTCCCGAAACGACCAATGCGAGAAAGGGAGGCTTTAATGCCTCGTGCGAAAGATAAGCAGCCGCCACGTGCGCCTTAATATGGTTTACTGCCACCAGTGGGATGCTGTTGGCAAAGGCGAGGGATTTGGCGAAATTTACCCCCACGAGCAGAGCGCCGATCAGTCCCGGGAATGCCGTGACCGCCACCGCCCCAAGCTCTCCGACACCCACACCCGCAGTCGAGAGCGCCTCGCGGGTGATGCCCGTGATCGCCTCAATGTGTGCACGGCTGGCGATCTCGGGAACGACGCCGCCGTAAACACGGTGCGTTTCGATCTGCGAGGCGACGATATTGGAAAGGATCCTGAATCGCCCTTCCTCGACCGCCACAACCGCGGCAGAGGTTTCGTCACACGAGCTTTCCATTCCTAAAATGTACATAATCCACCTGTTTTCATCAGTCTTCTCCGAGCCTGTGCAGCATGACAAGTGCCGCCTCTCTCGGATGCGTATAAAAGCCGGGGCGACGTCCCGCCACGGCAAAGCCTGCGCGGCGGTAGAGCGAGATCGCCGAGAGGTTGGATTCCCGCACCTCCAACGAAAGCTCACGCACACCCCTTTGCTCTACCACCTCAGTCAGTACGGCAAGCAGCGCCGTCGCGGCGCCCCTTCTCCGATGCTCCTCCTGCGTGGCAACGTTGGTGATCTGTGCCTCGTCCAGCACAAGCAGCGCACCCACGTACGCCATCAGCTCTCCCCCGTCGGTCAGCGCCACCAGCCCGATCCCGTCACCCTCAACAAGGCGCAGCAGGGCATGAGCGCTCCATGGCTCCGAAAAGCAACGAGCCTCCAGCGCAGCCACGGCGTCGATATGCTCCCTCGAAAGGCGCTCGATCCTCATGACTCTCCCTCTCCGAAGGAAAAATGATGAAGCGACAGCGCATAGGAGATCTCGGAAAGACAGGCTCGGTAACGCTCAAGATCTCCGCCGAAGGGGTCACTGATATCAAGGGGCAGCGTGGTGATCTTGGCGGCACATTCGGGAAAGCGCATCAAAAGCCCCATCGCGTGCGAAGCACTGATGGCGATGACCTCATCTGCCTCATGCATCAGCTCGGGCGTGACCGATCTTGCACGGTGCGCGGCATAATCGTGGTCGGGCAGCGAGGGCACTCCCGCTTCGCGCAGCGCCCGCACGGCGTCTGGCGTGATGGGCGCTCCCTCCTCGGCATAAAGCCCTGCCGAGGTCACGGTCATGGGGGGCAGCGGCGGTGCATCGGGATCGACGGCGGAGCAAAGCTCCCGACGTCGGGCTCTGTCATACAGCAATGCCGCCGCCATCGGAGAACGGCAGGTATTTCCTGTGCAAACAAACAGGATCCTTCTCGGCCGAGGCGCCTGCTGCCCGCTTTCCCCACGCAGGGGCATGGTACTGCACGTCGTCATCACCGCTCCCCCTCTGCCTGCGGAGCAGGCAGCCTTTCCGCAAGCTCGGCGGGAACCGAAACCGCACGCCCCGAAAGGAGCTCGTAAAAATAAGCACTGCCATCGGAAAAGACCAGATAGTCAAAGCAATAAAAGATGCCGTTGTATGCCGCAGTGGCAAATCGGATGCCGCGGCGAAGGATGGGAGCGCCGCTCGGGAGCGACACCGCTTCGCCCGAGAACCAGAGCGCGCGGATGTCACCGATCAGGGCATCGTCGCTTCCCTTTTCAAAGCGACGGATCTCCACGCTGATCGACTCCTCCTCACAGACCCCGATCATCGAAAGCTCCCAGCTCTCGGGGGAGATCGTGTCGGCGCCCGCGTACCAGACGCCGCCCTCGTCATCGACGAGGAAAAGAGCTGTATCCTGACCGCTGACGGCAAAATAGGTGCGATCATAATCGGCGTGTGGGTCACTGTAAACACCCACGACGCGGTCAGTAGCGACCGCCTGAAAGCAAAGATCAAGCGCCCGATAGGAGATGCCTGTTTCGGTATCGGTGCTGACAAACCCCTGCTCACTCTGCGTAAATTCCGCAGGTCTTTGACAGGAGGAAAGGCAGAGCACGGCAAGCAGCAAAGCTGCGATCCAGCGTTTCATACGATCAGTACCCGAACTTTCCCGTCAGAGAATCGTCGTCCTCGATCCAATCGGCAACACGGATCACACGGTACTCGGTGGGGGTATCACGCACCACCAGCGTTTCGATCCCCGCGTTGAGCAGCACGCGCTTGCACATCATGCAGCTGTTGCAGCCCGCAAACAGCGAGCCGTCCTCGGGCGAGATACATGCCATATAAAGGGTGGCTCCCAGCATCTGCTCACGGGGGGCGGAGATCACCGCATTCTGCTCGGCATGCACCGAGCGACAAAGCTCGTATCGCTCTCCGCGCGGAATACCCAGCTTCTCGCGCTGGCAAAAGGCGAGGTCGTTGCAATTCTTTCTGCCGCGAGGGGCACCGTTATAGCCCGTGGAAACGATGACATCGTTCTTGACGATGATGGCACCGAACTTGCGACGCAGGCAGGTGCTGCGCTCCGCCACAGTCTGAGCGATATCGAGATAGTAATTCTCCTTTGAAACTCTTTGCATGATAAAAACTCCTTTGCCGCAGCTTATTCGGCGCTCTCCTGCGCCCTTTTGTCCTTGTATTTCTTTAAGGTCTCCTCGGTGGCGATGCACTTGTCGGCAAGCGTGACCAGCCATGCCTCGCGGCTCTTGGGCAGGCACCAGACCGTCAGGGGAAACATATGCGAGTGAATGATATTCTTCTCCTTCTCGGACAGATCGAAATCGGCACTTGCGTTTTGCAGGGCAAAGCGATGGTGCTTGAAGCCGTGCCAGCGAAATCCTTTATTGGGATCGTGCCAATCGTAAAGATAATAGTCATGGAGCAGTGCACCGCGCACCAGAGCGCGGAGATCACAGCGCACACCGAGCTTGAAGGCAAGTGTATACGCCTTGTGTGCGACCTTGATGCAGTGCTGATAGACCGTGATGTCGGAATGTGAAATATACTGCTTCATTTGGCGGTAGCGCGCCGTGGGGACCACCTCGCGCAGCACCTCATAAAAAAGCGTGTAATCAATTTTTTGCCTGCCCATTTTTATCTCCCCATTTTTGCTGGATCTGCTCACGGTAGCCGTGCATATCCGCCATATAACGATTGACCATGCGATAGAAGTTGAAGGGCTCTTTCTTGCCCGACTGTACACGAAAATGCTCCTTTGCGCTCGCCTTCATCTGATCCAGATTGATGTGCGTGCGCATCTGCGCGGCATAGCGACGGATGCGCTGCATCAGACGCAGGGAATGTGCAAGATCGACCGCAAGCACGCCGAGATAAGCACCCACGGCAAGGATCAGCAGCGGGAGCTCGATCACGCGCGAGGCAACATCGTGCAAGGGCGCGTACAGGAAAAAATAATACGCAGCACAGATCAGCCCCCAGAAAAGAGAGAATTTCGGGCAGATGACCCCTTGAAAATTGCCCCATTCGCCCGAGTAATCCCAAAGGCGGATGCGGAAATATTTGAGTGCGATCAGCCCTCCCACCAGCTCGATAAGGGTCATGACCGCCACCGCCATCAGAAGAATGACCGCCACGCGGAGATATTCGTTTGGCAGGGCTCGGAGCTTCAGCTCCGAGAGAAAATAGAGAACGGCGCCGCCGATGCCGTAGATCGGCAGACAGGTGCCCGTCAAAAAGCCGGGATTGACCACCTTACGGTGTCTGAACCCGCGATAGACCACCTCGATCAGCCATCCGCACGTCGCACAGAAGCAGAACAAAAACAGATATTCAAGTACGACCTCGATCAAACGCTGCTCCTCCCTTCAAAAAATCTCTGCACGGTATCGATTTATGCCTTCGCGGCTTTCCTCTTACGGAAGCTGCGTACCACCACGATCAGAATCACCGCAAGCAGGACGGCACCCCCTGCAATACCGCCGATCAGGATCATGCGGCTTCCGCCCTCCACGTCAAGCGTCGGGAGATCGGTAAAATCCAGCTCCTCACCAAACTCGGTCTTTTCAAGCGTCATGCCGACCAGCTTCTGCTCCACCTTTTCGTTGAGCACCACAAAATAGGACTTTTCCTTCAGCTGCTGGAGATGCAAGGCAATATATTCCTCATTCTTCGGTAAGCGCATGATCACGTAATAGCCATCATCGGTCTCCACGACGTCGCTGACGCCGTATTCCGCGAGTGAAAAGGCGGCGTCCTCATATGCCTTGTCCATCTCGCCCTTGGTGAAGTAGTAGCCGTTTCCGACGGTATCGCCGAAATCGTTGTTGTATTTTCCGCCGATGGCATCCCGCATGGCATCGTAGCGTGCATCCGCATCGCTCTCTGCCGCAATGGCGGTACGAAGCGCAAGGGCGTTGGCGCGGTTTTGCTCGTCACTGTAAATGCCGTTGGTCTTGCTGATAAAGACGTGCACGGTGCGCACAAATTCGTCACTCTGTACCCGTTCCAGCGCGGTGGCATCGGTGGTATCCAGCTCTCCCCTTTGCAGCATGGCAAGCACGATCTCGGTCGCGAGAAAATCCTGGATCCCGAAGCTGGTGCGCGCGTAATGATCGGTCATATGCATCAGACCGAGCGCCTCGATGTAGGCGGCACGGTCGTTTTCATATTCGGTTTCAAGAATGCTCTCAAACATTGCCCCGACCTGCTCCTTGATATTGCCGTCGTGCACGTTGATGCCGTAATCATAGCCGACTGCCACCAGCGCGGTCTCGCGCGTCAGCAGATTCTCCCAAACGAAGCCCTCAAGCTCGGCGACCAGCGCGGGGTCGGAAAGCACGTCACCGTGCTCCTCCTCCATTTCGGCAAGACGGTTCATGGCAATGTAATAAAGCTCCTCATAAAGCACCTCCACCTCGCCTGCCACGGCAACCGCCTTGCTTGCCACGGGAGAGGCGTAAACACGGCGGGATGCCGCGCAGGAGGCAAACGAGCAGAGCACCGACAAAAGTGCCAGCATCAGCGCAAGCGCGCGAATCGTTTTTTTCATGCAAAAACTCCTTTGCAACAATCGGATTGTATTATTATAAAGTAAAGATGTGAATATTCCGTGAATTCTCGCGCGAAAAGTGTGCAACGTCAAAAAAAATAAAATTCCTATTTGCTTTTCGAAAAAACTGTGTTATAATGGAGCTACCGACCTGTATTTGCCAAGCAAGGAGGCTGCCATGCAAGAAACATACAGTATTTCACTCGCGGCTCTGATCAAGGAGCTCTCGCTTGAGCCGATCTGTCTGCCCGACGAGGCGGAACGGATCATGATCACCAACACCGAGATCGACCGCCCGGGGCTTGCGCTTGCAGGCTTTTTTGAGATGTTTGAAACCAGCCGCATCCAGATCGTGGGCATGGCAGAGCACCGCTATCTTGAGCTGTGTGACGAGCAGGAGCGTGCCGCAAAGCTGGAAAACCTATTCCGTCTGAAGCCCGCCGCCGTCATTCTGACCACCTCGCTCTCCGCCTTCGCTCACATGAAGGAATGGGCAGCAAAATACGGTGTTCCCCTTCTGGTCACCAAGGAGAAGACCAGCTCCTTCATGGCAACGCTGATCGCCTACCTCAACCTCCAGCTTGCACCGCGCATCACGCGCCACGGCGTTCTCGTGGAGGTCTACGGCGAGGGACTTTTGCTGCTCGGTGATTCGGGCGTCGGAAAAAGCGAGACCGCCATTGAGCTGGTCAAGCGCGGACACCGCCTCATTGCCGACGACGCCGTAGAGATCAAGCGCGTTTCCGCCAAAACGCTGGTTGGCTCTGCGCCCCCCATCATCCGTCATTACGTGGAGCTGCGCGGCATCGGCATTGTGGACGTGCGCCGCATCTTCGGCATGGGCGCCGTCAAGGACACGCAGAGCATTGACCTTGTGATCAATCTGGAGCCTTGGATCCAGGGCAAGATGTATGACCGCCTCGGACTTGACAACGAAACCATGGACATTCTCGGCAACCGTGTGCCCAGCATCACCATTCCCGTCAAGCCGGGCAGAAACCTTGCCATCATTCTGGAGATCGCGGCAATGAACAACCGTCAGAAGAAGATGGGCTACAACACCGCGGAGGAATTCAACCGCAAGCTGATGGGACAAATGGGACTTGAATAATCGGAGGAACGATACATGAAAACAGCAGACATGATGAAGGAACTGAAAAACGGTGCGCTGGACGCGCGCCTTGGTGCACTTTACGGTGCCGATGCCATTACGGCGCAAAAGGAGCGCTACAAAAAGGCGATCGCCGAATTTGAAGCGCTTTACGGTAAGGACCGCGACATCCGCCTGTTCTCGGTGGCGGGGCGCAGTGAGCTTTCCGGCAATCACACCGACCACAACCGCGGTCGCGTCGTTGCCGCCTCGATCGACCTTGACATCATTGCCGTCGCCTCTGCCACAGAGGACGGTGTGATCCGCGTGAAATCCGAGGGCTTCCCCGAGGACACCGTTGACCTTGCCGGCTTCAAGGCTCCTCGCGAGGAGCGCTTCGGACGCTCGGATGCCATCATTGCGGGAATGTGCGCGGGATTAGCGAAAAACGGATACCGTACGGGGGGATTTGTGGCTTATACCACCTCCAGCGTTCTCAAGGGCTCGGGACTTTCCTCCTCGGCAGCGTTTGAGGATATGATCGGCAATATCGAAAACCATCTCTACAACGACGGCAGGATCGACAACGTGGAGATCGCCAAGATCGCGCAGTATGCCGAAAACGAATTTTTCGGCAAGCCCTGCGGTCTGATGGACCAGACCGCCTGTGCCGTGGGCGGCATCGTTGCCATCGACTTTGAAACCGAGGGCGCCCCCGTGATCGAAAAGATCGACTTCGACATCACCGCCGCCGGCTACAACCTTTGCATCGTAAACACGGGCGGCAACCACGCCGATCTCACCCCCGACTACGCCGCAGTGCCCACCGAAATGAAGGCTGTCGCCGCCGCCATGGGCAAATCCGTGCTCCGCGAGACCGACGAGGACGCCGTGATCGTCGCCATTCCCACTCTGCGCGAGCGTGTGGGCGACCGTGCCATCCTCCGTGCGTTGCACTTCTTTGCGGAAAACCGCCGTGTTGCCCTGCAAAGCGCCGCGCTGAAGGCAGGCGACCTTGACGCCTTCTTCGACAACGTGATCGCCTCGGGACGCTCCTCCTTCTGCTATCTCCAGAACGTCTACACCACCAAGAACGTGGCTGAGCAGGGCCTTTCCCTCGCTCTTTGCCTTGCCGAGCGCTATCTTTCGGACAAGCGTGCGGCGTGGCGCGTTCACGGCGGTGGCTTTGCCGGCACCGTGCAGGCGTTTGTCAGAGCAGAGGACGTAAAGGGCTTCGCCGCACTCATGGAGAGCGTGTTCGGCGAGGGCTCCTGCATGGTTCTGCGTATTCGCGGCGAGGGCGCAACTCTCGTCTGCTGATTGCCGCAAGGGGATCCGATATGACAAAAAAACGGCCGGACCGATCCTCCACCCCCGAGGTGGGTAACCGAAGCGACAAAAAGCGATATCTCGCCCTGCTTTGCATCAACACGCTTCTTTTCTTCTGCCTTTACCGCATATCGCTCCTTTACGCCGAGATGACCGACCGCACCTTTTTTGCCTTTGCGGTGATGATCGCCTACCTGGCGATCCTGCTCGGATTCACGGTCGCGTTTCTCATCGTCAACCGATTTTTCTACCAAAACGGGGTCGAAAGAGAGCAGCTGCCCGACGATTGGAGCGAGGAAAAAAAGGATGCCTTTTTGCAGGAAGGCAAAAGGCGACTGACGCGCTCCAGATGGATGCTGACTGTGATCTTTCCTCTTGTGCTGACCTTTTTGATCGATGCGGTCGACCTCTTTATCATTGATCTTTTCCTGAGGAACTAACATGAATACCGAAATCCGTTCCATTGGGGCGCCGTCCTCGGCGCCCTATTCTCTTCGTATGCTCTATTCCGGCTCGACCGGCAACGCGGCGCTTCTGACCTGCGAGGGCACTGCCCTCCTGATCGATGCGGGGCGCTCGGCAAGGGCGCTGACCGCAGCACTGCAGGAGGCGGGCACCGAGCCCGATACGGTCTCGGCGATCCTTCTCACGCACGAGCACCGCGATCACACCTCGGCGCTGGCCGTTTTTTTGAAGCATCACCCCGTGCCCGTGCACACCACCGCCGCCTCGGCAGAACGGCTGATCGCCGAGCTTGGCGAGGGGATGGGAGAGCACCTTGTCATTCATCCCCCTGTCTTTGCCCTGACGGTCGGTCCCTTTACCGTCACCTCCTTCCCTACCCTGCACGACAGTGCGGGCAGCGTCGGCTACCGCATCTCCTGCAAGGGCCGTTCGATCGGCTATGCCACCGACCTTGGGGGCATCACTCCCGCGGTCGAGGAGGGCCTTTTTGGCTGCGAGGCAGTGGTGCTTGAATGCAACCACGATGAAGAGATGCTGAAAACAGGTCCTTACCCTTATTTTTTGAAGAAGCGGATCGCCTCGCGTCACGGACATCTTTCCAACACCGACTGTGCGGCTTTTTGCACCCGTCTTGCCACTTGTGGCATGAAACGCCTGCTGCTCGCCCACCTTTCGGAAACCAACAATCTCCCCGAGCTGGCACTCTCCGAGGTGCGCGCGGCACTGGCAGGCTGTGACGTCCGCGTGCGCGCCGCCGATCCCGTGCATGCCACGGAGCTCTGAAAGGAACGATATCATGCTACATATCCGTCTGATCGCGCTCGGCACGCTGAAGGAATCCTATTGGCGTGACGCTGTCTGCGAATACCAAAAGCGCCTTGGCGCGTATGCCAAGGTGGAGATCACGGAACTGAAGGAATACCGCCTGTCCGAGAACCCCTCAAGGAGAGAGATCGACGCCGCGCTTGAAAAGGAAGGCGCCGACATCCTTTCCTCTCTCCTGCCCCGATCCTTTGTTGTGGCGCTTTGCGTGGAGGGCAAGCAGCTCTCCTCCGAGGAGCTTGCCGACCGACTTGCCGATATCATGCAGACCAACGGTGCGCTCACCCTGATCATCGGCAGCTCACACGGGCTTTCCCCCTCCGTGAAGGCTGCGGCACAGCTGCGCCTTTCGGTATCAAGGCTCACCTTCCCCCATCAGATGATGCGGGCGGTGCTGCTTGAAGCCGTTTACCGCAGTCTTTCCATTCTTGCGGGCGGAAAATATCACAAATAGCAAAAGGCATGTGCTCCCTGTGCGCCAAATGGCGCACAGGGAGCTTTTTGTATTTTTGCGATCAAATTTGTTGACAAGACCGTCACTCTGTGATATCATTAATATGTATACTTTATTTACGAACGGAGGGTATTCCCATGGCAGAACTTACGGTTCGCGTTTTTGAATGTGCGGCATGCGGAGCACCGCTGGATATGGCGGCTGCATCGGGCGGTCTTTGCCGTTGCCGTTACTGCGCGTACACCAATATTTTAGCAAAAGAAGACCAGACGGATGAGGTCCTGCATCACCTCTATAACGGCGACAGCGAGCTGACCAACTCGGCATTCGAGCGCGCTTACACCGCCTACCAGAAGGCAGCAGAGCTGGATCCCGAGGAATCCAAGGCGTTCTTTGGCATGGCACTTGCCGCCAACCAGATCAAGTACGTCAAGGACGTCGTCAACCAGCGCTGGCAGGCGATCTGCTACAACCTCGGCACCAAAAAATTCTCCGAGGACAAGAATTACCAAAAGGCACTTTCCTTCGCCACCGAGGAGCAGGCAAAGGAATATGAGGCACGTGCCGCAGAGATCGATTACATCCGCACCCAGTTCTATAACCTTGCCAAGGAGGGTGTGAAATACGACACCTTCATCTGCGTAAAGGTTTCCGAGGAGGGTGGCGGCTACACCCAGGACAGCATGCTTGCCATGAAGCTTTACGACAGCATCAGTGCATCCGGTGCCAAGCCCTTCTACTCCGAAAAGGATATCGGCGACCGCGTGGGCGAGGACTACGAGGCGCTCATCCTCTACGCCCTCTGCACGGCAAAGAGCTTCCTTTTGGTGTGCAGCAACGAGGACTACCTGCGCACGCCCTGGGTGCAAAATGAATACAGCCGCTACTTCGCCATGCTCAATGACAAGGAGAAGGCAAAGAACAGCATCATGATCGCCTTTGACGGCAACGTGGTCGAGCGCATTCCCGGCATTCCCGGCAAGATCCAGGGCGTCAATATGAAGAGCTTTGATGCCTCGCAGAAGATCAATGAGTTCGTCAAGCGCTTTATCAACCCCGAGGAAAAGAAGACTGCCGCCACCGTCAAATACTGCGTCAAGTGCGGTGCGGAAAACCTTGCAACGGCAAAATTCTGCTCGACCTGTGCGGGCGACAAATTTGCCGCTACCGCAGAGGAGCTGGTGAAGAAGGTTGCCGAAAACGCCCCCCGTGCGCAGAGAAAGCGCCCCGAGCCGAATCTTGATGACTTTGACATCGACCAGCGCGGCACGATCAAGGAGTATCGCGGCGAGGGCGGTGACGTGGTGATCCCCGACGGTGCAAAGAGCACCTCCTGGGCATTCAAGAAATCCTCTGCCAAGAAAAAGATCAAGAGCATCAACTTCCCCGACACGCTGACCACCATCTCCACCGATGAGTTTGCGGGCTGCACCGAGCTGACCGAGATCTATTTGCCCGACAGCATCGAATTCTTGGGTCAGCGCGCCTTCGCGGGCTGCACCAACCTCTCCAAGGTCTCGGTGCACGACGGCGTGGTGGACATTCACGCCGACGCCTTTCTCGATACCGCCTACTTCAATGACAGGCACAACTGGCGCGACGGCTGTCTTTACATCGGCAACTGCCTGTGCCGTGCCGGCGACAAGCTGGGACTTTCCTATATCGTGCCCGACGGCACCACCTCGATCTGTGCCGAGGCGTTTGCGACCTACACCGACCTGCGCCGTATCTCGATCTGCGAGGGCGTGGAATTCATCGGCGGTTATGCCTTTAACGGTTGTGCCAAGCTGACCTCGGTGGAGCTGCCCGAAAGCCTTAAGACCATCGAAAGCTCGGCATTCAAGGGATGCTCGTCACTCACCGAGATCACGATCCCCTCTGCTGTAACCAAGATCGGCTCGAACGCCTTTGCGGGCTGCACCTCCCTCAAGCGCGTGACCATCTCCAACGGCTTTGACATCAACGCCATCTTCGGCGACGAGGTCAGCCACATCAAGTTTGACTACTTTGACGGCGCCGCGGCTCTCCCCCCCGAGCTTGAGGAGGGTGTGACCAATCCCGACGACTATCAGATCGTCAACGGCGTTCTCAAGGGCTACACGGGCAAGGACGAATGCATCGTTCTCCCCGCGGGCATTACCAGGATCGGCGACAACGTCTTTGCCGAGAACAAGACCCTCAAGAAGGTGGTCGTTCCCGACGGTGTCAAGCGCATCGGCGCCAACGCCTTCGGCTTCTGCTCCGAGCTGCTTGAGCTGAAGCTGCCCGATTCGATCAACTACATCGATGAGGAAGCCTTCCTTTGCTGCATGAAGCTCAAGGAGCTGAACATCACCGATAACGTCACCTATATCGGCCAGGGCGCCTTCAAGACCTGCCGTGCTCTTTGCCATTTGCACATTCCCGCAGGGCTTGAGGAGATCCCCGAAGGGCTCTTCATGTACTGTAACAACCTCGAGGAGATCACCATTCCCGAGACCGTCACCAAGATCGGCTCCAGCGCCTTCTCCGAATGCAAGAAGGTGAAGGAGATCTCGATCCACGCCGGCATCACCGAGATCGGCTCCTCTGCATTCCTCCAGTGCACCAGCCTGCAGGCGATCCGCGTTGACCCGCGCAACCCCAATTATGCGGAGTGCGACGGCGTGCTCTTCAACAAGCAGATGGATTCCCTGATCGCTTACCCCGCCGGCAAGATCGATACGGGCTATGCCGTTCCCCAGGGCGTCGTGGAGATCCGCGGTAACGCCTTCTCCTATGCGCAGAACCTCGTTGACGTTTCTCTCTCCTCGACCGTAAAGAAGCTTTGCTGGGGTGCCTTCTCCTCCGCCAATGCGATCGAGGCATTCATCGTGCCCATCAACGTGACCGAGATCGAAAACTACTGTTTCAGCGGCTGCAACAACCTCAAAAAGATCATCGTTCCCTCCTCTCTGCGCTTTGACAAGAGCATTTTCGGTTCGAATCCCGAGCGTGTACAGGTGGTACGCGCAGACGTAGAGGGCTCGGGCGGTGCTCCCGCCGTTGCCAGGGCTGCCGCGCCCGTCAGCAGCAGTGCACCCTCTTACAACCGTGCTGATTTCACCATTGAGGGCGGCATTCTCAAGCGCTATCGCGGCAAGGGCGGCGATGTGGTCATTCCCGAGGGTGTGACCGAGGTGGACTCCTATGTCTTCAACGGCAACACCGCTGTGACAAGCGTGGTCTTCCCCGGCACGCTCAAGAGGATCGGCAATTACGCCTTTGACGGCTGCACCTCGCTCAAGACCGTGACCTTCCCCGAGGGTATCACGCATATCGGCGACAAGTCCTTCTACCACTGCACCTCGCTTCAGGCACTGCCCTTCCCCTCCACACTGGTCAGCATCGGCACACTCTGCTTTGCCGAATGCACCTCGCTGACAACCGTAAGATTCCCCTACGGGCTTGCCGTCATCGAGCGTCACGCCTTCGCGCGCTGCTCCAATCTGCGCGAGGCATATATCCCGTCGTCGGTCAGAACCATCGACGAGGAGGTCTTTGATCAGTGCGGCAAGGCAACCGTTTACTGCCGCGCCAAGAAGCCCTTCTTTGGCGTTCCCGCAGGCTGGCACAAACACTGGGCAGGAACCGACAGACCCAAGGCGAAGATCCTTTACAACGCAAGCTTCTGATCAAAAAAGCTTATGCCCACCGTTGACCGCACGGTCAACGGTGGGCTTCTTTTTTGCAGAGCAAAAGCAGACGCCCTGCGGCAGTGCCACAGGGCGTCACACATTCAAATCGGCAAAGAATCGTCGCTTTGATCAAGGTAGGCATCAACGGTGCCATCCTCCCGATCCTCTGATGATATCTCCTCGGGGAGGATCTGTTCTCCCTCTTCCTCTTTCTCATCCTCCAGATAGGAAAGATCCATTTTCGGCTTGCGGGAAAGCTTGACCTCACCGGTTTCCAGCATGTCAAACAAAATTTTAATGGGATAGATCTCGATCTCCTCGCCCGCCGCCTGCATCTCCTCGGCAACGGCAAGACGGGAATCCCCCTCCTCGCCGCAATCGTAGGTATAAAGGGTATCGGCATCGCGCGTGGAAAGCGTATAGCGTCCCCCCGCATTGACGATCATCTGCACGAGATAGAGCATCTCGTTAAAATGGTAACGCTGATAGCCAAGGCTGACGGTGACGGTATGCCCCGAAAGAAGCGGCGGCTTGCGGGTCTTTTTGGGCTTCACGGTATCAAGATAGCGCACGAACAGCTCGGCATTGTGCGAGCCGCGCTCCATCATATTGGCGGTATCGGGCTCGGCAGAGGTCTGCTCCTCCTTCTTCTTGCCGTGCTTTTTGCCGCCGCGATGGCGCTTTTTCTTGGCGCCCGCCTCGCCCTCCGGCTTTTTCCAGCCGTAATCCATGGTAAACTCATGGGTCTCGCCCCCACACTCGGGGTACATTGCAAGGATGCCCGGCAGATCGGTGCCGTGGTAGGCGGCGATCGCCTTCAGGATCAGCATGGTGTTATAAGCATCCTCATCGCTGCGGTGCAGGTTTTCCGCCTCGATGCCGCACCAGGAGAGCAAGGAATCCTCAAGATTCTTGGCGGTGTTGTTCTCGGGCTGGCGCGCATAGATCTGCTGCACGTCGTAAAAGCGGTAGGTAAAGGGCGTCAGACCGTAGCGCTTGCAATCGTCCTGTAAAAAATGCACGTCGTTGGTCACGGCATAGCCGATCACGATGGTTTCGGGATCCTCAAACAGCGTCTTGAAGAACTCGTAAAAATCGGGGAACGGCGGCTTAGCCGAAAAAATACTGCGCGGATATGCCATCATTTTCTTGGCAACGTACCAGTCAAAGCGATCGCGCGGATTGATCAGCACATCCTCCTTGTCGTGCAGGATATTGAAGTTCTCGTCGGTGATCACATAGCCAAGGCTGAAGATCTTGGCGCAGTTGTTATAGCAATTGGCACATTCGATATCAAAAAAGAGATATTTCATTCCTTCTCCGTATTATTTGACAAAATCCATAATATCCAGCTGCATCATGGGCAGCAGGCGGGTCAGCAAAATGCGGTAACGCATGTAAGAATGGTATTTCAGACCCTTTTCAAGCAGCTCGTCGGACACGTGCACGTCGGCAGGCTCAGTCACCGCACCCGCTGCCTTCATCATACGCATCATCTCTTCGTCGGTCGGCAGGATCTCCTTGATCAGGCGCCGCACCTCGGGCCAGATCCTTTTCAGACGCGCGGGATCGACCTTATCGGTGATGGTGGGGGTGTTCAGCTTCATCAGATCCTCAAGCTGCGAAGGATCAAACGCCGCCTTCACCTCATCCCAGTCGGTGGGATCGGGGATGGGATCGATATCGACCACACGGTCGGCAATGTTGTGATAGATGCGGTTGATGAGCACAGATGCCACACCCACCTTTTTGCCGTGGAACTCGGGCCAGATGCCTCTGGCAAGCTTGTAGCACTCCCAGTAGTGGGACACCACATGCTCGGCACCCGATGCGGGACGGGAGCATTTTGCAAGCTTCATACCGATGCCAGAAAGGATCAGTCCCTCCATGATGCTACCGGCTGCTTCCTCGTCCTCCCCCCTTACCTTATCGGCAAGCGCCACGATCTTATTCACACCCTGCATGGTGATGTCTGCAATGGCAGGACAATAATATTCATCGATCAGAAGGTTGGCAATGCGCCAATCGAGAATCCCGATATATTTTGCGATCATATCGCCAAAGCCCGCCGCCTTCAATTCAACGGGCGCCTTGGCAAGCACTGCAGTATCGGCGAGAATGACCGAGGGTTGCTCGACGAAATAGGAGTTTTTGAAATTGTTTTCCACGATGGGCGCGGTATCCGAGGCAAAGCCGTCCATCGAGGGAGCCGTGGCAAAGATGCAGAACTTCTTCCCCCTTCTGTAGGACGCCACACGGCAGATGTCATTGACCGAGCCCGTGCCGACCGAGATCACACCCTCCACGTCCTCGCAAAGCGCCTCAACCTCGCGCACCTGCTCGATCTTAGCGTACATCATATTGTCATAGATCAGCTTTTTCAGCGAAAAGCCTGCACTCTCAAGGCTCTCAACCACGCCGCTTGCCGCGGCAAGTGCATTACGGTCACTGACCAAAAGCAACGACTTGGGAAAGCCTGCTCCCGCCAGGATCTCACCCACTCTCCCGGAAACACCGCTGCCGATCTCGACCAACTCGGTGGCAATGGTATGCTTTCTGCCGCAGGGGCAGTTTTCAAGAGAATTCAATATTTTTTTCAGATCCATATCAAGCACCTCGTTCACGATGAAATCAATCACAATACCTATTTATTATATATCCGAATCATACGCTTGTCAAGTAAAAAGAAATGAAAAAGAAAAACAAGGGGCTGCTGCATCAAGTGCAACAGCCCCCGGATGTATCAGGATTCGCTCGGTCCAACGCGGTGCATTTTTCGGATCACAAGGAGGAGATATCCTATCACCAGCAGTATCATTACGCATGCGAACAGCGAGAGCACCTGCTGCGCATAGACCCTTATGCCAAGAAAGGTATTTCCGTTTGCCTGAATGTGATCGACCAGACGGCTGAACGCCAGGGTCGTCAGAAAGCCGCAGACACCCGCAATCGAATTTTGCAGTGCCAGCGCCGCCACACGCTGCTCATGCGGAACGTAATCATAAATCAGATTGATGGTACCGCCGTTGATACCGCCCATGGAAATGGCATTCAGTAGCGAATAGATAAAAAACAACACCTTTCCGTTGGCTGGAACCGTAAAAATATTGATGAAATAACCGACACCCCAGATGGCAAAGCAGGGAATGAGCATGGTGGCAAAGGAATGGCGGTCGGCAAACCGCCCGATCGGACGGGAGCACAAAGCGCGTGTAAGACTGCACACAGCCGAAAGCACCGCCACGAAGGTCATGGAAAAGCCGAGCGCGCCCACCTCGTACGAGCCGTAAAAGGGGGTCGTCGCGTACTGCGCGATGTGCCAAAGCACCGCAAACAGCATGACCTTCAGAAGATTTTTGTTGCAGATCATACGCCTGATCGGGACGCGCACGGCTGTTTTCTCCACCGTCTTTTCCTTGGAAAGGAACAGGGCGAGGGTGTGGAGAAGCATCAGCACAAAGATCGTGATACCGCAGAAAGCAAAGGCCGAAAGCAGCTCTCCTCTTGCCTCAAACGTATCGATGACAGCACCCATCAGGAAGGTAAAGAGCATACCGCCCACCAGAGAAACGATCTCCTTGTTGGCGGTGAAAACGCCGCGCTTATCATCGTCGACCAGCGCCATCATCCAGTTGATCTTCGGAGAGTGCACCACATTCATGACCAGGTGCGCCACCAGAAGCAGCACCAGTAAAAGCATGCTGCGATGCGCGGCAGGGATCGGGAAAAGCGGGGTCAGATAGACCAATGCAAAGAGCGCCTGATCCGCCACGTTTGCCGCACAAACCAATTTTTTGGCAGAGCGAAGCCCTGTAAAGAAGATCGCCACGATCTGCATGCTGCAGCCAAGCGAAACAAAGGCAGTCAGAATACCCGTCATGGCATCGCTCATGCCGACATATGCCGTCAGCTTGGCAAGATACGCACCCCCAACCGTCAGCGCCACAAAATATTCAAGTGCCGCCACCAGAATGAACATCAACCGACTGAAGCGGTATTCGTCCCTTTTTGCTTCGGTTTTCATCATACACCTTCCGTGATATCGATTAAAGAAAGGGAGCGCATGTCCCCAGCTCCGCCGTTTATCATATCACAATCAAGGAGTGCGGTCAACACTTGTTGGTACGAAAGTTTTTCGTTTTCTGGGGCAATTCCCTCTCCACTATTGCTTTTGGAGGAGCAAAATGCTATAATACCCTTGACCACCAAGCAAAAAGGAGCCCTTCATGAATTTTGATCTGCACGCTTCCGCAAAAAATCACATGCTGCTGGTAGCTCACCGCGGCGTATGGGGTGGCAACATTCCCTGTAACACCATTCCCGCTTATGAAACAGCACTTGCCGAGGGCGCCGATATGATCGAGATCGACGTGGATCGCACCGCCGACGGAAAGCTGGTCATCTTCCACCCGGGCATGGAGCGCGAGCTTCTCGGCTATACGGGAAGGATCCCACAGATGCCCTTTGACTTCGTAAAGCAGCTGCGCTACATCAATATCGACGACTGCCCCACGCAGTTCGGCATCGAAACGCTGGATGACGTGCTGGATCGCTTCAAGGGCAGATGCTACATCAACGTCGACAAATTCTGGAAATATCCGCGGGAGATCTCGGCTGCCATCCGCGATCACGGCATGACCGAGCAGGTGCTGGTCAAAACAAGACCCAATGCCGCCCTGCTGGACGTTGTGGAGGAGCATTGTGCAGATATGCCCTATATGGCAATCATCAGGGAAGAGGAGGAGCTCTCTCCCTTGAAGGATCGCAGGATCCGCTTTGTGGGCACGGAGGTTCTCTTTGCCGACGACAATGCTCGCGTGGCCTCCCGCGAATACATCGAAAATCAACACCGTATGGGGGCTCTTGTATGGTGCAACACCATCGTGTACAACTATCGCGAGGTCATTGCGGGAACGCATACCGACGACCGTGCCATCCTCGGTGATCCCGAAGGAAGCTGGGGCTGGGTCGCTGACCGCGGCTTTGACCTGATGCAGACCGACCGTGTGCTGCACGCCGCCCTTTATCTTGAAAAAACAGGAAGAAGAAAAAGGAACTCCTTATGCTGAAAAAGGTTCGTATTCAGATCATCACCGACCGATGCGAGATCAAGGGCTCACTCTTTGAGACCCCCACAGGGCAGTATCTGCCCGTGCAGGATATTGCCCCCGAGGAGGAGAGCCAGCATCTTGAGCTGATGATGGAGGGCAGCTACCGTGATGACGGCAGCTGTGTCACCATCTCCTACCGCGAAAGCGAGCTGACGGGTATGCAGGGCTCAACCACCACGATATTTTTCCACAAAAACACCCCCGGTCTGATCTCCATGGTGCGCAACGGCACCGCACGCACCGCGCTGGTTTTTGAGAAGGACAAGCGTCATCTCTGCGTCTACGAAACACCCGTCATGCCCTTCGAGGTCGCGGTGCAGACCCGACACGTACATAACACGCTTGAAAAAGCGGGCAAGCTCTATCTGGATTACACCGTGGAGCTCAGAGGTGCCAATGCCGAGCACACGCGCTTTTATCTGACCCTCCTGCCCGCCTTTGATAAGCCGCTTAGCTGAAGGCAGCCTCTGTTTTTCCCATATTTGAATTGATTCGGAAAGGAGTATCACCTTGGATTCCCTGCTCTTTGCCGTGAGTGCCATCATGCCCATCGTTGCTATGGTTGCCATCGGCTATCTGCTAAAGCGCACGGGGCTGATCTCGCAGAGCTACGCACAAATCACCAACAAGCTGGTCTTTCGCCTCTTTCTGCCCGCCATGCTGTTTCTCAATATTTACCGCATTGAGGATCCGGGTGACATGGAGCTCGGCTTCATGCTCTACGCACTTGCCGCCGTGCTTCTCACCTTTCTCGTCTGCCTGCCCCTCACCGTACTGATCACGCGGGAGCAGCGGCGGCGCGGAGCACTTCTGCAATCCACCTTTCGCTCCAACAACGCCTTGATCGGCGTTCCGCTTGCCGAGGCGCTCTGCGGCACGGCGGGCGTGGTGGCAGCGGCACTGCTTTCCGCCGCTATCATTCCGCTTTACAACATTCTTGCCGTCGTCAGTCTGTCACTCTTCCGCACCGACGGCAAACGCGTCAGTGTAAAAAAGATGCTGCTCGATATCGTCAAAAATCCGTTGATCGAAAGCATTGCACTGGCACTGGCGGTTCTCGCGATCCGAGGTGTTTTGGCGGCTAACGGTGTGGATTTTCGCCTCTCGGAGCTGCCTGTCCTCTTTGACGTACTGCAATTCCTGTCGAATGTTGCCACGCCGCTTGCTCTGCTGGCTCTGGGTGCGCAGTTTGAATTCCGTGCCATTGCAGGCTACCGCAAGGAGCTCTTGTTTGGCGTAACCGTACGCACCGTCCTCTCGCCGCTTGTCTTCTTGAGTGGTGCCGTCCTGCTCCTCGGGCGCTATTTTTCAGCCGCCCACTTTGCGGTGTTCGTTTCGGTATTTGCCACCCCCGTTGCGGTATCCAGTGTCCCGATGGCACAGGAAATGGATAGCGATACCACGCTTGCGGGACAGCTGGTGGTCTTTACCACCCTTGTTTCCGCCCTCTCGATCTTCCTCTCATCCTTCCTGCTGCGCCTGATCGGCGTGATCTGAAAAGAAGCGAAAATCCACATCGGCACCTTTTCATCATTCACCCTTACCTGTCAATTGATCGATCAGTTTCGAGTAAGGAGTAAAGAGGTAAAAAGCAAAAAACGGCAAGCTTCTGTCGAAGCTTGCCGTTTTTAAAGTGGCGATAAAACATATTTTTCGCTTTTCGATATGGATTTGAACTTGTGTGCAGTTTAATGAAATCCTGCTTTGCAGGATGAAATCCAAACAAGTTTGGATGAAATCTTGGGCGTACCGCCTCAGATGAAATTAAATCCGTCCTCTCCCCCTGCGAAAGCGGGATTTCATTGCGAAGCGATTTCACCCAACTTAGTTGGATTTATCCCGTTCCAAAGGACGGATTTAGTTGAAAAAGCGACAAAATTCCGTCGGATTTTGTCGCTTTTTCTTGGCCTACCCGAAAGGACGCCGCCTCTCGGCGGCTATTCGCCACGCAGCCTTGCGGCTGCTGTCAAGTTGCCTTGCAACTTGCCTTCGACCTTCAGAGTCGGAGTCTCGCGCGCTATCCGGCTGTGCCATGGGTAGATATAGGGGTCATTGCCCCTTGCAGGGCAATGACTAATTTAAGACATCGTGAAACGCTTGCTATTTTTCGTTGCTCGGTGCAGGGATGTTGACAAAAGAATTACTGCTTGCATAAAGCCGCATAGAATATTCCCGCCCCTCGTACGTAAAGCGGGCATCAAGCGAATTGAAATAATATCTGTCGTTATTCATATATTGGCTTAGGCCGAAATAGTATGTGACGTCAACGCCCAGCTCCTCGTTTCGGTCTACAAGCTCGATGTGCCCCAAGTATCCGTTAGGCGTTACGTAAACCACAATGTTGGCAAGAGTCATGGTTCCGCTGAAAACCTTGCTGATTGCATTTGAGGCAATGCCATCATCGTAGGTATATTGCTTGAAGGCAGAGCTGCTCTGTGTTCCGATCAGCGCGTGATCCGAGCCATATTTGGAGCGGTTTGCGTTTACAATATAATAATCGGGGGGATAGGTTGTGAAATCCTCGTTGCTAAGCGCATTATCGGCATTGGCAAAATTGGTTTTGAACAACGCAACGATTCCGGTTTGGGCATCGTATGCGTACAGCGAGGAAACGTTGTTATAGGTTTCGGTCATTTTGAAATCGTAATCGTCAAACGAACCGCTTGTACCGTTGAGCGAGCTGATGATCTCGTTAAAATCGATACCGTAGATCTCGCCTTCCTTATAGGTATAGTTTTTGAGAGATCCGTCACGCTCAAACAGATCGTCAAGCCCTGTGTTGCCGTCGTGAAGGGGAGTGTACCGTATCTCCTGCTTTTCGGTTTCGCGCAGGTATACGGTGAAGTTGATATAGGAAAGCGAAACGGCGTTTCTGTCATCGTCGGTGTTGAAGCACCAGATAACCGAATAGCTTTCTATGTCGCCCTCGGGGACGTAGGTGCTGTCATAATTTGCAATATAGGTAATTTTAAGCAGGTGCTCGTCGTCGTTATACTCGATTGGAGTGCCGCCGATATGCTCTAATTTTTGCATTGTGAGCTCGCAGTAAGGGGCAAAGTCCACCGCGTTAAGCGTTCTGTATTTAAACGGGCCGCCGACCTCCTCGGTGTAGCGCATAAATTTGAAATCCAGGTCAAGGCGCGAGGGCGCAAAGTTGCCCAGCTGAACGAGCTTATTGTCAAAATGAGAATTCTTCATATAAACTTTGTCGTACATTCTGCCCGCAGAGACCGTATCGTATTCTGCGCCGACGTCCAGAGCCGCATCGTAGATAAAGCTTGCGCTTTCATTGTCGCGCGGCTGGTAGCCGTTGCTTGACTTGACGCTGTATTCGTATGAAACCGCATAAGAGGTTGTATAATCCAACCTGACAAGTGGGGCGCACTGCTCGTATAATTCTTCGATATTAAGGGATCTGTCGTCCTTTGAAAAGGGGGCGAGAAAGGCAATGGCTACCGACAGAATGATCATTAAAATTCTTGCCGCCCAATAAAAGAACGCCGAAAGGCGCAGGATGCCGAAAGCCATCAGCAGGTCGAGAACCGACATCAAAAGAAAATACAGGGGCAGGATGTACGCCGCCTCGCTGAACGTTCCTGAAAAGATAAAGGCGTTGTAGTAAAGCCCAAACAGGATGCCGAGAAGCAGCGTGTTTTCGACAAAGCCACCCGTTTCAACGGGAGAAAAATGCAATTCATAGTCGTCGTATTCGGCAAACAGAGAATTCCATTTTCGTTCTACGCTTACCAGCTGATACAGATTCTCGTGTATTCTGGGGTTCAGATACCCCTCGCCCTGATAGAACAGCTGCGTCAGAAGCGACAGGACAATGGGTAACCACAAAAGGCTTTCCGCACCGTTTTTTTGTATGTGGGAGATCGCAATGACCGTTCCCACGCCCGATGCAATGGCAAGGATGGGTAAGAGGCGCTTGAAGGAAACAAGAAAGCCCGCAAGGATATATATCACGACGGCGCATCCCAGCACCTTTGCCCCAAGAGCCATAACAGAAGCAAACGTCACGTTAAGTTCCTCCCTGATCTTTTTGGTTCGATTGGCTTATTAACGATGATTATAGCACAAAACGAGGAAAAAAACAAGTGATTTAGCAAAAGAAAAGCACCCACAAGGGGGATAACAAATCCTACCCGAAAGGACGCCGCCTCTCGGCGGCTATTCGCCACGCAGCCTTGCGGCTGCTGTCAAGTTGCCTTGCAACTTGCCTTCGCCGCGGACTTTGTCCGCTGCGAAGTTTCTCTTGCCCTCCGAGCAAGCCGAACAGAAAAGAGGGGGACAACGGCGACCTGCGATAAAGCAGGTGCGCCGAACGATGTTTGCCCTTAGGCAAGTGATGTCGGCTTTGCCTAATGATGTAGCCTTCGGCTGTGATGTAGTGCCTACGGCACAGTGGGCAAACATCACATCGTTGCGACTATTGGGAGCAACATCATTACGAACGAAGTGAGTAACATCACTTTTGCGTAAACCACCCGAAAACAAAATACGGTATCATACACTATTCCTTGCAGGCAAGGTCGTGTGCAAAAGGGACGAGGTTTTCTCGTCCCTTTTGTGTTTTGATATGAAACTGCTTTACGGTAGGTGCCCCAAGCCCCCCTCTTTTCTGTTTGGCCTACCCGAAAGGACGCCGCCTCTCGGCGGCTATTCGCCACGCAGCCTTGCGGCTGCTGTCAAGTTGCCTTGCAACTTGCCTTCGCCGCGGACTTTGTCCGCTGCGAAGTTTCTCTTGCCCTCCGAGCAAGCCAAACAGAAAAGAGGGGGACAAGCCCCCTCTTTTCTGTTTGGCCTACCCGAAAGGATTCGAACCTTCGACCTTCAGAGTCGGAGTCTGACGCGCTATCCAGCTGTGCCACGGGTAGATACTGTTTGGGAGAATCGCCGCACGCCCCCCATTTTTGGTTACGGCAGCTTGCCGTCGGTGGAGGTAAGGCTTGAAAGCCGAACACCGCCATCGTGGTATGAGGCTCGGCATAGCACCGCATTCCCCCGATCATCGGGAGCGGCAGCTTGCCGCTGGTGGACCCGAAGGGGATCGAACCCTCGACCTCTGCGTTGCGAACGCAGCGCTCTCCCGGCTGAGCTACGAGCCCAAAATACGATATGGCTATTATAACATACCTCCCTCTCTTTTTCAAGTTGTTTTTCAAAAAAAGATTCGACAGAAAAACTGCGACGCGCGTGCCCTTTCGTACCGATCGGCAGAGCACACGCGTCCTATTTGATTGCTTATTGCGTTTCGTCCCATAGAACGATCTCACCCGCCTCACGGGTACGGTTCATATCAATGAGGCGTTGATTGGAGGAGCCGCGAAAGCGCAGGCGGATGTCCTTTTTTTCCTGCACGAATCTGCCGTCCACCAGCACGTCGATCAATGAGAGCATCTCGTCGGTGACCTCGCATCTTGCGCGGCTGTCGCGCATCAGCTCCTTGTCAAGCAGATAGCCCGTGTAGCACCAGACGGTCTTTTTCGGGTATTCTCCCTTGATCCTTTGCAGCAGGGGCAAAAGCGCCCTTTGATTCTCGGGCTCGAAGGGCTCTCCCCCGAGAAGCGAGAAGCCGCCGATATAGTCAGCTGACATATATTCGAGGATCTCTTGCTCCGTTTGGGGGGTAAACGGCTCTCCGAATTGAAAATCCCAGGTTTCCTCGTTAAAGCATCCCTTGCAATGATGGGTACAGCCCGACACGAACAGTGAAACTCTCACGCCCGGTCCATTGGCAATATCCCTCCTTTTAATGACACCGTAATGCATGCGATCAAAGGTGGAGCACACGCTCACGGATCTCCTGCGTACGGCCCTGATTCCAATACTGAGAGCCGATATAGCCGCAGGTACGGCGTGCCACGTTCATCTTGTTCTGATCGCGGTTATGGCAGTGCGGGCACTCCCAGACCAGCTTGCCGTCATCCTCCACGATCATGATCTCGCCGTCATAGCCGCAGACCTGGCAATAGTCGCTCTTGGTATTAAGCTCGGCATACATGATATTGTTGTAGATAAACTTCATGACCTCCATGACCGCATCCAGATTATCCTGCATGTTGGGCACCTCAACATAGCTGATGGCGCCGCCGGGCGAGAGTGCCTGGAACTTAGATTCAAACGCCAGCTTGTCAAAGGCGTCGATATCCTGCGTGACGTGGATGTGATAGGAATTGGTGATATAGCTCTTATCGGTCACCCCGGGAATCTTGCCGAAGCGCTTTTGCAGGCACTTGGCAAACTTATAGGTGGTAGACTCAAGGGGCGTACCGTACAGCGAGTAGTGGATATTCTCCTCTTCCTTCCAACGCTTGCAGGCGTCATTGAGGCGTTGCATGACCTCAAGACCGAACTTCTCGCCCTCGGGATCGATCAGCTTTTTGCCCGTCACGGCATAGACACACTCCCAAAGTCCCGCGTAACCGAGCGAGATGGTGGAATAGCCACCGTGCAAAAGCTTGGTGATCGGCTCACCCTTTTCAAGACGTGCCAGTGCGCCGTACTGCCAGAGAATAGGGGCTGCATCCGAAAGCGTGCCCTCAAGGCGCTCGTGGCGGCAGCGCAGTGCGCGATGGCAAAGCTCAAGGCGCTCGTCAAGGATCTTCCAGAAGCGCTCAACATCTCTGCCCTCCATGGTGGCGGAGCAGGCGGCATCGACCAGATTGATGGTCACGACACCCTGATTGAAGCGACCGTAATACTTCGCCTTTCCGTTTTCGTCCACAAACGGGGTGAGAAAGCTACGGCAGCCCATGCAGGTATAGCACTGTCCGTCGCCGTTATCGTCGACCTTCAGCTGCTTCATGACTTTCTCGGAAATATAGTCGGGCACCATGCGCTTTGCCGTGCACTTTGCGGCAAGCTTGGTCAGCTCGTAATAGGGTGCGCCCTCGTGAATATTGTCCTCCTCCAGCACGTAGATGAGCTTGGGGAAGGCAGGGGTAACGTACACGCCCGCCTCGTTCTTGACACCGCGATGACGCTGCGTGAGCACCTCGCGGATGATGAGGGCAAGGTCATTCTTCAGCTGGGGATCCTTTGCTTCACCGAGGTACATGAAGACGGTAACGAAGGGGGCCTGTCCGTTGGTGGTGAGCAGGGTCACGACCTGGTACTGAATGGTCTGTACGCCGCGGCGGATCTCATCGAGCAATCTCTTTTCCACGATCTCGGAGATCTTCTCCTCACCGGGTGCGATGCCAAGGCTCTCCATTTCGGCATAGACCTCGCGAGTGATCTTCTCACGGGACACCTGCACGAAGGGGGCAAGATGCGTGAGCGAGATGCTCTGTCCGCCGTACTGATTGGAGGCGACCTGCGCAATGATCTGTGTGGCGATGTTACAGGCGGTGGAGAAGCTATGGGGCTTCTCGATCAGCGTGCCGCTGATGACGGTGCCGTTTTGCAGCATATCCTCAAGATTGACAAGATCGCAATTGTGCATATGCTGTGCAAAATAGTCGGCATCATGGAAATGGATGATGCCCTCCTCATGTGCCTTCACCACATCCTCCGGCAGGAGAATACGGCGCGTCAGGTCCTTGGAGACCTCGCCCGCCATATAGTCACGCTGGACGCTGTTGACCGTGGGGTTCTTGTTGGAGTTCTCCTGCTTGACCTCCTCATTGTTGCATTCAATGAGAGAAAGAATATTCTCGTCAGTGGTGTTGGCACGGCGCGCCAGGTTGCGCGTAAAGCGATAACGGATATAGCGCTTTGCCGTTTCGGGCGCATTTTGCTGAATGATAAGGGTCTCCACCAGCTCCTGGATCTCCTCCACGGACAGTGCGCGTCCCACCTCGTTGCAATAATCCTCGATCACAAAGGAAATATAGTCGATCTGACGGGCGGTCAGCTCGGGCTTTCCCTCGCCACTCTCGTTCGCCTTCTCGATCGCACGACAGATCTTTTTTCTGTCAAACGTTACCTCAGAGCCGTTTCTTTTAATGATTTTCATTTTTCTCTCCCTCCCGAGCGAGCGTCCCGCCCCCACATTTAGACAACCTTTTTCCAACTTGCCACTATATCTTGTGGCAGACCGTAGATAGTATACCATGCGTGCTCAAAAATGTAAACCCCTTTCCCCAAAAAATAATACACAAAAAAACCGTTCACATTTTGGCATCTTTGTCACCTTTGGAGGGAAAAGGGAGAGAATGCAAAAAAGATGTTAAAAAAGAGCGTTGTCAATAATAAATCGCCGCCTTGACACCGCCAGGCACGCCTTCCCGAGCACGGGGCGGCTCGCCCTCCTCCACTCATATATAAAAAGGAAGATTTTCGCGTTTATTTTCTCTTCCCCCTTGCGAAAGCGGTGAAAATGCGGTACAATATATTGTAATTGTCATTTTTAAAAGGATTTTGATATGGACGAAAGAACAAGAAAAGAAATTGAGCGCAGACGCACGTTTGCCATCATCTCTCACCCTGACGCGGGCAAGACCACGCTGACCGAGAAGCTGCTGCTTTACGGCGGCGCCATTCAATCGGCAGGCTCAGTGAAGGGTAAGCAGAGCGACCGCCACGCCGTTTCGGACTGGATGGAGCTCGAAAAGCAGCGCGGCATCTCGGTGACCTCCTCGGTCATGCAGTTCAACTACGACGGCTACTGCATCAACATTCTCGACACCCCCGGTCACCAGGACTTCTCGGAGGATACCTACCGCACGCTGATGGCGGCAGACAGCGCCGTCATGGTCATCGATGCGGCAAAGGGCATCGAGCCCCAGACAAGAAAGCTCTTTCACGTCTGTGCCAAGCGCGGCATTCCGATCTTTACCTTTATCAATAAGCTTGACCACGAGGCACGCGACCCCTTCGATCTGCTGGACGAGCTGGAGCGCGAATTCGGCATCGGCACCTACCCGATGAACTGGCCCATCAGCTGCGGCGTGACCTTCAAGGGCGTTTATGACCGCCGCGAGCACGCCATTCACACCTTTTCGAACGGTCACGGCGGACGGAACCGCCTTGACACGGTTGCCTGCGACATCGGCGACACCGACACGCTTGACGCGCTCATCGGCGAAAATCTGCGCCGAGAGCTGGTGGAGCAGGTGGAGCTCCTTGACGGCGCCTCCTTCGATTTCGATACAGATGCCATTCTCTCGGGCAAGCTGAGCCCCGTCTTCTTCGGCTCGGCGCTCAATAACTTCGGCGTTGAGGACTTTCTCAAATACTTCCTCTCCCTCACGCCCACGCCTCTGCCCCGCGTGTCCGATGGCAATACGGTCGACCCGTTTGACGACCGCTTCTCCGCCTTCGTCTTTAAGATCCAGGCGAACATGAACAAGGCGCACCGCGACCGCATCGCTTTTTTGCGCATC
Source organism: Oscillospiraceae bacterium (assembly GCA_015063625.1). Classification (GTDB taxonomy): domain Bacteria; phylum Bacillota; class Clostridia; order Oscillospirales; family CAG-272; genus Firm-07. The sequence goes on along the minus strand of SVTT01000007.1, from coordinate 47,317 downwards.
TGCTCGGGCAAGTTTGAGCGCGGGAAGGAATACTATCACGTGCAGGCAGGCAAGCCCGTGAAGCTCTCACAGCCCCAGCAAATGATGGCAGAGGAGCGCGCAGGCATCGAGGAAGCGTATGCCGGCGATATCATCGGCGTGTTTGACCCCGGCATCTTCTCGATCGGCGACACCGTGACCGCCAAGGATCTGAAGATCTGCTTTGCGGGCATCCCCACCTTTGCCCCCGAGCATTTTGCCATGGTGGAGCAGATCGACTCGATGAAGCGCAAGCAATTTGCCAAGGGCATGAACCAGATCGCGCAGGAAGGTGCGATCCGCATCTTCTTTGAGCCGAATGCAGGTCTTGAGCGCGTGATCGTGGGTGTGATCGGTGTGCTGCAATACGACGTACTGAAATTCCGCATGAAGTCCGAATACGGCGTGGAGTATCTGCACCGCGAGCTGCCCTATCAGTATATCCAGCGCATCGCCTCCTATGACGGCGACGTGACACGCCTTAACCTCGCCTCCGACACCCGTCGTATTCAGGACGTACGCGGTAAGGATTATCTCGTGTTCACGGGTCAGTGGAGCATCAAGTGGGCGCTTGACAACAACCCCTCTCTCGTGCTCGAGGACTTTGACCGCATCGAATGATTCCTTTTTTCAACAATTGCCCCTGCGCAGCACATGCTACGCAGGGGCAATTTTCCAATTTCAAACTTTTATTTTCTATTTTTTGAATAAAATCTCCATTTGTTTTCCAATTCGGTTCAAATTGGATTCCAAAATATCCGTTTTGTCCGTCTGCTTGAAGAAAGCGGCATTTTTCGTTGACAACCATTGATTATTGTGATATACTTTAGTATGAAAATTCGCACGTGCGAGAGTTGCGCGCTTGCGCGCGACCGTGCACGTGCTGCTGTGAAATGTGAAAGGAGAATCGCATGAACCAAGAACCGATGCATCAAAACAGCGCCCCTGACGATCCGACTGTGGCAGACACGGCTGCCGTCGAGGGAGAAAGGGTTGATGCTGAGCAAGCGCCTGCCCGGCATACGGCAGATCAGCAGACCGAGCAAGCCCCCCCTGCCGAGCCGCCGAAAAAGAAGCGCGGCTTCTTTCCTATCCCCGCCGCCATCACGCTCTTTCTTCTGGTGGGCATCAGCGTCTTCCTCGTGATCCTGTTTTCGGTCAGCAGCCCCAAAAAAGGCGAGGTTGATCTTCCCCTCTTCAACGGGGGTCTGCTCCCTGTCGCCGTCCACAACGACAACGGCGATCTCCGTTGGGGATACGTGGATCCGAACGGCACCTTCCAGATCAAGGCAAAATATCTCACCGCATATGAATTTGCTGAAAACGGTCTTGCCGCCGTAGAGATCAGCAGCAAGAAATGGGGCTATATCGACAGGGAGGGCACGCTTGTCATTCCCGCCGAATTTGAAGAAGCCGCAAGCTTTGACGACAGCGGCTTTGCCGCAGTGAAATCAAACGGCTCCTGGGGCTATATCAACAAAAAGGGAGATATGGTCATCAATCCGCAGTTCGATTTTGCGCGCCCCTTTGCCGAGGAGGGTCTTGCCCTCGTGCAGATCGGCGGCAAGTACGGCTATATCAACACCCGCGGCATCTACGTGATCGATCCTCGCTTTGACGCCGCCGTCGACTTTGACCACAACGGCTTCGCCGCCGTTTACGCCTTCGGCAAATGGGGTCTGATCAATCAAAAGGGTGAGTGGGAGGTCAATCCGCAGTTTGATCTCATCGAGCCCTTCACCGACAACGGATTGGCACTGGTTGCCAAGGACGGCAAGTACGGCTTTATCGACCGCGAGGGCATCTACGTGGTCACCCCCACCTACGACTATGCCGAATCCTTTGCCCAGGATCTCGCGCTGGTCAAGCTGAAGGACAAATACGGCTTCATCAACAAAAAGGGCGACGTCAAGGTCGATCTGAAATTCGACAAGGCGCTCTCCTTTGCCGAAAACGGACTTGCCGCCGTCTGCTCCGACGCCGAAAAGGAAGCCTGGGGCTATATCGACAAAAGCGGCACATTCGTGATCGAGCCCTCCTTCAAGCAGGCGGGAACCTTCATGAACGGTTATGCCGCGGTCGAATTGGAAACGGTCGGTACCGAATCGGTCTACGCCTATATCGATAAAACCGGAACCCCCGTGATCGAGCCCGAGCTTGAAAGCATCCTTCTCCTGACCCCCTTCTTCAAGGACGGCTATGCGCTCGCGCTCGTGGAAACTGACAACAATGAACATTTGTACTATATCATTGGCAAGGAGGGGCTCAGCAGCGAAAGCAGCTTTGCCGACGTTCTGCCCTTCTCGGTGCTGCCCTGAGCACCAAACCGTAAAATTCAGGAATCCATTGCATTCCCCTTGACTTTTGGGGAAAAATCGGATAGAATGATACTGTAAGCGAGGTGACATCACATGAACGAAAAAGAAAAGAACAACCTGCCCGAGGAGGAAGTAGAGGTCTATCTGCTGTCCGACGAGGAGGGCAACGAGCACGAATTTATCCTGCTCGGCACCTGCGAAAAGAACGGTACCGAGTACTATGCCTTTGCGCCTGCAGAGGACTATGAAAGCGAGGATGCCGAGTGCGGCTACGTGATCCTCAAGAGCGTGGTCGAAAACGGCGAGACCTCCCTTGTTTCGGTCGAGGACGACGACGAATTTGACGACATTGCCGACTACTTTGACGACATTCTCTTTGACGAGATCGATTACGACGCCGAAGAAAAGAACGACAAGTAATTTTGATTTCCGCCTGCTGAGTGCGTGATGACCGTTTGGTGGAGCCGACACACATGACATGGAGCCCGGAGAGAGTCCGAGCGCGGTTTGCAGACCTCCCTTTCCCCACTTCGATTGACTTGTCTCGATGGGACAAAGGACGCTGGGAGCAGTAAAGCGCACGGCAGGGCACCCCCTTGTAATATAGGGTTCTCTCTTTTCGGTCTACACGGCTTGGCGGGTTTTGAAAAAACAGCAAAAGGCGCGCTTCGCGCCGACAGCGGAGCGCCGAAAGGCTGCTCCGCTTTTTGATTATGGCTCACCCCCCTCGGAAAAATCTTATCAATACATCAACGGAGGATACTGATCATGGGCATTATCAAAGCAGTCCTTTCTGCCATGGGCGGCGGTCTTGCCGACACTTGGCAGGAGGTCATCGAAGCCGACAGCATGGGCGACACCACCGTGTTTGCCAAGGGCGTACCGGTCAGACGGAACGACAAGCGGAATTCCAACAAAAAAGGCACGGCGGACACCATTTCAAACGGCTCGATCATTCATGTTTACGACAACCAGTTCATGATGCTGGTGGATGGCGGCAAGGTGGTGGACTTCACCGCAGAGCCGGGCTATTATAAGGTGGACAATTCCTCCATGCCCTCGCTCTTTGCGGGCGAGTTCGGCGACAGCCTTGCCGAGGCATTCCGCCGCGTCAAATACGGCGGCGTTCCCTCCTCCTCGCAAAAGGCGTTCTTCATCAACCTGCAGGAGATCAAGGGCATCAAGTTCGGCACCAAGAACCCCGTCAATTACTTTGACAATTTCTACAATTCCGAGCTTTTCCTGCGCGCATTCGGCACGTACTCCATCAAGATCACCAACCCCCTTAAATTCTACGCCGAGGCGATCCCCCGCAACCGTGACCGCGTCGAGATCACCGACATCAACGAGCAGTATCTTGACGAATTTCTCGAGGCACTTCAGGCAGCCATCAACAAGATGTCTGCCGACGGCATCAGGATCTCGCACGTGGCAAGCAAATCAAGAGAGCTGTCACGCTACATGGCGACCGAGCTTGACGAGGATTTCAAGAATCTGCGCGGCTTTGAGGTGCTCTCTGTGGGTCTTGCCAACATCTCCTATGACGAGGAATCCAAGAAGCTGATCAACATGCGCAATCAAGGCGCGATGCTGGGTGATGCCGGTGTGCGCGAGGGCTACGTGCAGGGTGCGATGGCGCGTGGCATTGAAGCGGCGGGCAGCAATGCAAACGGCTCTGCCACCGCCTTTATGGGCATGGGAATGGGCATGAGCGCCGCAGGGGGCTTTGGCGCATTCTCCGAGACCAACCGCGCTCAGATGGCACGTGATGCCGAGAAAAGGTCTGCCGCCGAGGCGGGCTGGACCTGTGCCTGTGGCAAGCAGAACAGCGGAAAATTCTGTGCCGAGTGCGGTGCACCCAAGCCGACTGCCGAGGAAGGCTGGAGGTGTCCCCAATGCGGTAAGCATAACAGTGGGAAATTCTGTGCCGAATGCGGCACCAAGGCGCCTGCTGACGACACATGGTTCTGCACTGACTGCGGCACCAAAAACCGCGGCAAATTCTGTGCCGAATGCGGCAAAAAGAGAGATTGACTATGACGAATACTGCGGTTACATACCATTGCCCAAACTGCTCGGCAGGGCTTTCCTTTTCGCCAGATAAGCAAAAATTCTGCTGTGAATATTGCCTTTCGGAGTTCACCGAGCAGGAGCTTTCCGCCACGGAAACCGCCCGTGCGGCGGAGGATGCGGCGTCCGAGGCGGCGGAGCGCGCCGCCGACGAGAGCGGGATCCCCGACGAGGAGTTCTGCGAGCAGCTGGGCACTTATCACTGCGCCGCCTGCGGTGCGGACGTTGTGGCAGACGACACCACCGCCGCCACCGAGTGCCCCTATTGCCACAACCCCGTCATCCTTGCGGGACGGCTTTCGGGGCAGATGAAGCCGCACAAGATCATTCCCTTCCGCTTTGACAAGGAAGCCGCGCAAAAGCGCTTCCTCGAATTTGCGGGCAAGAAAAAATTTGTGCCCCGTTCCTTCCTTTCCAAAAAGCAGCTGGAGCATATTGCGGGCATCTACTACCCCTTCTGGGTCACCGATGCCGACACCTCCGCCGCCATGGTGGCGCGTGCTACGCGTGTTCGGACGTGGCGCCAGGGAGATTACCGTTATACCGAAACCTCCAACTTCCACGTACGCAGAGAGGGTGAGATCCATTTTGAGGACATCGTAACACCTGCTCTCCGCGAGGAGGACCGTACGATGCTTGACGGCATTCTTCCCTATCCGTCCGACTCCTTGCAGGACTTTTCGATGGCATATCTGTCGGGCTTCGTTGCCAAAAAGCGCGACATCGAGCAAGCAGAGGTCCGTGATGCCGTACGCGCGCGCATGACCCGATATGCCACCACCCTGCTTCGGAATACCATTGACGGCTATGCCACCGTGACGCCGCAGGAGCCCAGGATGCTGACGCGCAGTCTGCACTGGGAATATACCCTCATGCCCATCTGGCTTCTCAATTACCACCACAAGGGCAAGACCTATACCTATGCCATGAACGGCTACACGGGCAAGGTCTATGGCGAGCTTCCCGTTTGCGCAAAGCGCCTTTCCCTGCTCGGTGCGATCACCGGTGCTGTGGCGGGCGTGCTGGCGGCACTCGTACGCTTCTTCCTGCTTTAAGGGGGGTGACGGTATGAAAAAAATCATCACACTCCTTCTCGCGCTATTGCTCCTTTCCTCGGCGGCTCTCCCCGTTTTTGCCGCTGAAAGCAGCAGGGTAACGGTAACCGAGCAGGCACAGCTTTTCTCGGATGACGAGGGACTTGCTCTCATGATCCTCGGTGAGCAGCTGCAGGCAAGGGATATTCACTACTTCGTGATGACCTATCCCGCCGACTCCTCCGGTGACTACCCCTCCGATTCCTACGTCTTTGACATCTGCGGTATCGAGCCATACGCCGCCGCTGTGGGTCTTGTGATCCGCGAGGTCAGATCGGGGGGTAAGAGCACCTATTACTATGACCTTTATACCTACAACGATGCCGAAAAAATGCTTTCGGACGCCGACGTGGATCGCATTTTGGACGATCTGAGCGTTTTTTCCGCCATCAAGAACGGCAGGCTCTACGAGGGTGCGCGTGCCTTTCTGATCTTGGCTGATCAAGCCGCCTACGAATACCAGCGATCAAGGCCCCTGGTCGCCGTGATCACGGGCGCGGTCGTGGGTGTGATCGCAGCAGTGATCGCGATCGTTTGCGTTCTCGTTTCCTACCGCAGAAGGGCACGGGGCGAGAGCTATCCGCTGGAGCGCTACGCCAGACTGAGCCTCACAGCGCGCGAGGACCGTTTCGTGGGCAGCTACGTGACACGTGTGCGCGTACAAAGCAATTCCTCCGGCGGCAGAAGCGGCGGCAGTGGCGGTGGCAGAAGCGGCGGTCGCCGCGGCGGTCGCTGACCTCAAGCGAGCAGGGCAACGTTGCACGCCTTGCGAAATTCCGCATATTTCAAGGCGGTGCGTACGCACCGCCTTTCTCTCGTTCTGCATAGCAAGCAAAGGGGGCGCCTTGCCCATAGCGCTCTCTGCCTGCTTTACGACCATAGCGACATATATCAAGCTCGACGTTACGACCGATATATTTCGGCATAAAGCTTTGGCGGATGAGCCGTTCACCAAGTGTTCGATATCGGTTCAAATCAAGATGACCGAAAAGAGCAACTACCTGCGATAATCAAGTTTGAAAAAAGAAATGAGCGAAAAGCGTCTTACGCCGATCTTGGCATAAGACGCTTTTTTCACGCATCGTTTTTCTTTTTTGCTCAAGCTCTCCTCAAAGCTGGGGGAGGATCTCCTTCAGCAGACGCTCGGCGTAGAAGGCAAAGCCGAGATCGTCGGGATGCAGGTCGCGGTCAAAGAAGAAGGAGGGGCCTGCGGGAACCAGCGAGAGTCCGTCAACGTGGACAAAGCCGTGACGCCTTGCCTCGTCGATCACGATCTCACGGCACTCGGCAAAGCTGCCCATCGGCTTCTCCTGCCGTCCGCGCCAGATGGGAGAGATGACGAACACCTTTTTGTCGCCGTAGCGCTCGGCAATACCGTCATGGAAGGCTCGCACCTCGGCACGCATGGCGTCCTTGGTGGGGTAATGCCCGAAATCATTGGTGCCGTAAGCGAGGAAGACGATCTCGGGATCGAAATCGATATCATCAAGAAAGCTGCGGTGGTAAAAGCCTCCGCCCACACCCTGAATGATGCTGTCGGCATCAAAGAAATTGGTCAAGCGCCACGCGTAGGAAAGCGAATCATACTGCGATGCCCAGCCCTGGGTGATCGAGTCGCCGATGAAGAGGATCTTTTTTTCATGCTTGACAGGCTCGATATAGGTGGCATCCACCAGCTCAAGCGCATCCAGAACGGCACGGTCATGGGAGGAAAGCACTACGGTAACACGCGCTCTCTCAAGGGGCTTGCCCAAAAGATCGGTGATCGCAAACACGGCGCGTTCGCCCTCTTTTCTCTTCTCCTCCATCAAAAACTGCTCACGGAAGAGCCCATCCACCAGCACCTCGATCTTATTGCCGGATGTAAAGGAAAGGCGGAGCTCCTTGGCATCGGTATAAAAATCAAGACGCACGCCTGTGGTGGCTTCGGCGCGCTCGCCAAGCACGTGCTCAAGCGCATACCATGCGGCGACCTGCAAAGGGGTAAAGCGGTCAAATTCGATACCCTTATCGGTGCTTTTTACCGAAAGAGCACCGACGGTCACGCTCTTGATCTGATCAAATGTCAATTTCATATCACTCATTCTCCTTTTTCGGATATTGTTACTGTTTTTTTCGCACGCCGTGCGCGAAGGAACGCTTCTGATATACACCCGGAGAGAAGCCCGTGTGGCGCTTAAAGGTCTTTGAAAAATAGTTGGGATCGGCAAAGCAAAGACGCAGTGCGATCTGCTTGACGCTCAGCTCTCCTTCCCGTAAATACTGCTTGGCGCGCTCGATCTTGAGCGCCATGTAGTACGCCTTGAATTCCTTAAAAACGTAAGCGCGGCTATACCCGACGGCGGCACAGACCTCATCGACCGAAAGCTCGCCCTCCACGTGCTCGCGGAGAATACGCAGCACGTCCTTCACGGGCTTGCTGTCAAGCTCCTCCTTTGCCAAGAAGATCTCATTGCCCCGTTCGGTCTCGGTCAGCGATCTCATCAGGTTGATGAGGAAGAGCTCCAGATAATTTTTGATCAGCTGCTCTCCCCCCAGCGTGGGCGAGGCAAGCAGCTTGAGCTTCTTCAGCTCGGGGGTGGAATACGGAATATCGAAGGTCTTCTTTGACTCCTCAAGAATGCTGTAAATAAACCCGACAAACGACTTTTCGGGGCGCAGCCTTCGATTTTCGAAAAAGCGCATCGCCTCGGATTTGCATTCAAAGGAAATGATAAAGACGTTCGGTGCCCTTTTGCCGTTGGCGGCAAGCGTGTGAAACTCATTGGGCTTATGGAACAGCACCTCTCCCTCGGCAAGCTCGATCTCTTTCCCGTCTGCCGTGCAAATGATGCTCTCCTTGTCGGCATACACCAGCTCCCAGAAATCGTGTGCCTCCCCCTCCACACGGAAATTTTTATCAAATTCAAAGTAGTGAATGGTGACGACCTTGCTGACCACAATGAGGTTTTGCAGCTTATGTCTGAAATACCGTTTCGCGCTCATACCTAAAGGATAACATAAGAGCGGAAAAAAATCAAGTAGATTTTTTTACTCTTTTTCACGACTGAAGCCCATTGCGTAATGCGTGCGTTGAAGTTAAAATGAAGTTGTAGCATATTCCGATCAAAAAAGCAAGGAGGAACTATCATGAATGTATTGGCAATCGGTGCCCATCCCGACGATATTGAGATCGCCTGCGCGGGCACTCTGGCAAAATGCGTCAAGAGAGGTGACAGAGTCATCGTCTGCCACGTTTCAAACGGCAACCTCGGTCATGTCATCATTCCGCCCGACGAGCTGGCAGTCATGCGAAAGGGCGAGGCGAAAAAGGCAGGCTCTCTTGCGGGCATTGAGGTCATCTGTGCCGACTTCAGCGATCTTGACATTTTCGACAACAACAAGGAAGCACGCGACCGTATCGTGGACGTGATCAAGTACGCAAACCCCGACTTCATCATCACCCACAATCCCGACGACTACATGCCCGACCACACCGCGGTATCCCGCCTTGTGTTCGACGCCAGCTTTGCAGCCACCCTGCCCAACTACGCAAGCAAGGAAAAGAACGCTGCCAAGCTCGTTCCCATCTACTACATGGACACCCTTGCGGGCGTCAACTTTGTCCCCACCGAGTATGTGGACATCTCCGAGGAGATCGACCTCAAGCTCCGAATGCTCAATTGCCACGAAAGCCAGATCGTTTGGATGCGCGACCACGACCACATCGACTTCCCCGACATGGTCAAGACCTGTAGCCGTTACCGCGGCTATCAGTGCGGCGCCGACTACGCAGAGGGCTTCCGCCAGTGTCAGGTATACCTTAAGGGTACCACTAAGCGTCTGCTGCCCTGATCGCAGCTCATCAATATGATACACGGAGGAACATCAAGATGAAATTCAACGATACCGTAAAAGGCTCTGCACTTGAGGGCTTTTATCCCGCAGGCTGGGATTTTGACAAGATCGATGCGTGCATCGACGCACCCGAGAAGATCACCGAGCGTCAGGCTCACTGGAACGACGGCTTTACCCCCGTCCGCTGTGAGAATCTGACCGAGTTTGAGACCTATATGGGTCACGAGATGGCGCTTCAGATCAAGCTGGCAAAGGAGCGCGGCGAGAAGCTTGCCATGATCCTTCCCGTCGGTCCCATGGGCATGTATAAGTGGGTCGTCTACTTCCTCAAGGAATGGAAGGTCTCCTGCGAGCACGTCTATACCTTCAATATGGACGAGTGGGCGGATGCCGAGGGCAACACCCTTGCCTCCGACAACCCCGGTGCTTTCCAGTACGCGATGGAGAATGCCCTCTTCAATCCCCTTGGCGAGCTCACCGTGCCCGCCGCACAGCGCAACTTTGCCACCAAGGACAATCTCCCCACCTACCCCCAGAAGATCGCCGCTCTGAAGGCAGAGGGTGCAAAGCTGGTGCTGGTCTACGGCATCGGCAGAATGTGCCATATCGCATTCTGGGAGCCCACCTTTGCAGCTGACTACGAGAGCGCCGCAGAGTGGGAGAAGGCACCCTACCGCATCGCCGCCAGGATCCATCCTCTGACGGTCGAGCAAAATGCCCTCACCAGCTTCAAGTCCCGCACCACCCTCGTTCCCTGCCGTGCCAACACCATCGGCCCCGGCCTGTTTTTGCAGGCTGACTACGCCATCGGCGGTGCTGACGGCATCCTCGGTCGCGGCATGCAGTGGCAGGGCATGTCCCTCTGGATGACCCTGCGCTACGGCAAGACCCCCTGGATCACCTCCTCCTACATTCCCACGCTGGCGGGCAAGCTCTTCTTCATGAACGAGCTGGCAGGTCCTCTGGTTGCCGAGTGTAACTGATATGACTGAGAAAAAAGGCATTGCAGTGGTCGGCACGCTTCTTGTCGACAATATCTACGAGATCGGGGCTTACCCCGATCTCGGCGAGCTGACACAGATCCGTTCGGTACGGCGCGCCCTCGGGGGTCTGGTACCGAACAACGGCATCGGCATCAAAAAAATCGCCCCGCGGCTACCCGTCTATGCCGTGGGCAAGGTGGGTGACGACGATCTCGGTCGCCTTGCCGTTGCCAAAATGGAGGAGGCGGGCGTGGACGTATCCACCGTCACGGTCAGCAGCACCGAGTCGACCAGCTTTACCGACGTCATGAGCATCGTGGGGGGACAGCGCACCTTCTTCACCTATCCCGGCGCCTGCGCCTCCTTTGGCGCGGAGGATGTACCGTGGGATCGCCTGCCCGTAAAAATGCTCCACCTCGGCTACTTCCTTCTTTTGGAGAAGGTGGACGGCGGAGAGGGGAGAAGGATCCTTGAGGAAGCCAAGAAGCGGGGCATGACCACCTCCATTGACCTTGTCAGTGAAAATTCGGATCGCTATACCTGCGTCATTCCCTGTCTGACCTTCGTTGACAATCTGATCATCAACGAGCTGGAGGCAGGCAAGCTCTGCGGCATAGCTCCAACCCCCGACAATCTTGGGGAGATGGCACAAAAGCTTCTCTCGATGGGTGTGCGCGAGCGCGTCATTATCCATATGCCCGAGATCGGCATCTGCTGCAATCGAAACGGCAGCCTGACGGTCCGCCCATCCTACGAGCTGCCCCGCGGCTACGTCAAGGGTAAAACCGGTGCGGGTGACGCCTTTTGCTCGGGCGCGCTGATCGCCATTGAACGCGGTGCCACTGACGAGGAGATCCTGATACTTGCCGAGGCAGCAGCAGTGGCATCGCTCTCCGAGGCGGATGCCACAAGCGGTCTTTGCGAAGAAAAATTCTTGCCCACGTGCAAGGAAGATTTGATGAGGAACTGATATGTTAGTAAATTTGAAAGAGATCCTTGAGATCGCCGAGCGCGAAAAGATCGCCATCGGCATGTTCAACGCCACGGGCTTTGACAGCCTGCAGGCAGTGATCGCCGCGGCTGAAGAATTGAATCAGCCCGTGATCATCGCACACGCAGAGGTCCATAACGTCTATAACGACATCTCGATCGTGGGCCCTGCCATGATCGCCGCCGCAAAGAACGCCAAGGTGCCCGTTTGCGTACACCTTGACCACGGCACATCGCTTGAAATGATCTACCGCGCGCTCCGCATCGGCTTCACCTCGGTGATGATCGACGCCTCCGCCCTCCCTTATGAGGAAAACCTTAAGCTTACCAAGCAGGTGACCGAGATGGCACACGCCATGGGCGTCAGCGTGGAGGCAGAGCTTGGCAGACTCGTCACGGGTGAGGCAGGCAGCAAGGAGGGAAGCACCGCGCCCCTGAAGGAAGAGGACTACTATACCGACCCCGCAGAGGCACACGCCTTCTGCAAGGAGACCGGCGTGGACGCCCTTGCCATTGCCTTCGGCACGGCACACGGCTTTTATACCGCACAGCCAAGGCTTGATTTTGACGTGGTCAAAACCGTTGCTCTGGCAACCGGTCTGCCCCTTGTCATGCACGGTGGCAGCGGCGTTTCCGAGGAGGGCTTCAAGACCGCCATCAAGGAGGGCATCCGCAAGATCAACTATTATTCCTACATGTCCAAGGCAGGCTATGAGGCAGCCAAGGCGGAGATCGCCTCGGGCAGATCCAGCTATCTGCACGATGTGGAGTTCGCCGCAATGAAGGCAATGAAGGAGGACGTCAAGAAGGCGATCAAAACCTTCGCGGATCTCTGATGCCGAGCCCACAACGCAAAAGCCGAGCATGCGATAGTATGATCTGTCCGTTAAGGACATCCCGCTATCACGTGCTCGGCTTTTGTACATTGCCCGTATCTTAAACAAAATTATGTGCAAAAAACGGTATATGCCGCTTGATTTTGGCAGAATGATGTTTTATAATGGTAATAGGCATCAATGTGTTTTATGAAAGGAGAATTGACGATGAGACTGGAAAACAAGGTAGCCATTGTAACAGGCGGCAGCCGCGGCATTGGCTTTGCCACCGTTGAAGCATTTTTGCGCGAGGGCGCCACAGTGGTACTGTGCGCAAGCAGAAGGGAAACCGCAGACAAGGCAGTGGCAGCACTCAAGGCTGCCGATCCTGCGGCAAGGGTCGAGGGCATTTGGCCCGATCTTTCAAGCTACGATGAGGTGAAAGCTGCCTTTGACGGTGTTGTGCAAAGGTACGGTAAAATCGATATCCTTGTCAATAACGCGGGCATCTCCGAGAGCACCCCCTTTGACAAATACACCGAGGATATCTTTGCCAAGGTAATGGATCTGAACGTAACGGGTATTTATCACTGCTCCAAGGCGGTGTGCGAGCACATGAGCGCCGTCGGTGCAGGCGTGATCCTCAACACCTCCTCCATGGTCAGCATTTCGGGTCAGCCCGCAGGCGTTGCCTACCCCACCTCGAAATTTGCGGTGAACGGCTTTACTCTCTCGCTCGCGCGTGAGCTTGGTCCACGCGGCATCCGCGTCAATGCCGTGGCACCCGGCATTACCGAAACCGATATGATGAAGGCAGTGCCGAAATCGGTGATCGAGCCGATGATCGCACGCATCCCGCTGCGCCGCCTCGGCACCCCTGCCGATATTGCAAACGCATTTGTATTTCTCGCCTCCGACGAGGCATCCTATATCACGGGTGTCGTCCTCTCGGTTGACGGATTGATGAGGAGCTAATTATGGATAACAAGGCAATGTACAAGCTTTCCTACGGTCTTTTTGTCGTAACCGCGAGGGACGGCAAGGATAACGGCTGCATTACCAATACGGCAATGCAGGTGACCACCACGCCGAACCGCATCACGCTTGCGGTAAACAAGGAAAATTTTACCCATGATATGATCTTGAAAACGGGCATATTCAACGTTTCGATCCTCTCGGAGGATGCCAAATTTGACGTGTTTGAGCGCTTTGGATTTCAGAGTGGCAGGGACACCGACAAATTTGCAGATTACAGCGACTTCGCGCGTGCGCAAAACGGTGTTACCTATATCACAAATGGCACCAATGCGGTGATTTGCGCGAAGGTCCATGACACGGTTGACCTTGGCACACACACGTTGTTCATTGCCGACGTCACCGATGCTCTCACCCTCTCGGATGCCCCCTCCGTAACCTATGCTTACTACCACGCGCACATCAAGCCGAAGCCCGACGAGAAAAAGCCTGTCGGCAAAACGGTCTGGCGCTGCAGGATCTGCGGCTATGAGGTTGAAGCAGAGGAGCTGCCCGACGATTTCATCTGCCCCCTTTGCAAGCATCCGAAGGAGGATTTTGAAAAGATTGAGGGCTGATCCCTGCACCGACATTTCGGTCGATGCACAAAAAAGGCAGGCTACCGCTGTGGCGGTAGCCTGCCTTTTTGCTTCAGAAGCCGACCTGCTCGGGCTTTCCACTCTCGGAGGAGCGAACGATCGCCTCGCAGACCGCCACAGTCCTTGCCCCAAAGCTGTCGCTCAAAAACGGTCACCGAATCAAGAGTTGCTTCGCAGACAGCGGCTTGATCCCGATAATACCTGCCGCAACCGCTGCATCTCCAATATTCAAGATTTCCGCCCTTTCGCAGGTTGCTATACCACCAAGAAAGGGAGATTTTCTTCAAGCCCTGAAAAAAATTCCAAAAATGTCATCATGATCGGCAACAAGGCGCATCCAGGTGTCCTCCCAAGCTGTCCTTATTTCATTTTAACAAACGATTTTCCCTTGTCAATCATCGTTCAAGAGAATTCTTGAATTCGGCGGGCGACATCCCGTTGATACGCCGAAATACGCGCGAAAAATACTGCGGATTATCGAAATGCAGCAGCTCCGAGATCTCGAAAAAACGGCAGGGGCGCTGAGAACAGCGTTCCTGCCATTTTTTGTGTGAAAGGCAAGCAGACTTCTTGCAAATTTGAGGAAAATACTCTGAGGTCGGTCAAAACACCAGCTGCACCAGCAGCATATAGGTGGCAGTGCCCCCCAAAATGCTGAGCAGGGTGTTGCGCCGCCAGACGTGAAGTCCGATCACCACTGCCGAGGCGATCAGCTCGGGCAAGCCGTGAGGGGCACTGATGAGGGTGACGTTTTTCAGGCAAAAGACCACCAGCATGCCCATAATGGCATAGGGCAGAGTTTTGCCGAGATATTCGATAAACAAAGGACCGGTGCGCCCGTTTTTGAAGATCAGAAAGGGCAAAAAGCGCAACAGGGCGGTCACCGCTGCGATGACGGCGATCATCAGGATCACATTGATATCACTCATGCGATGCTCTCCTTTCCCGCACGTGCATCAAGGCAAGTGCAGCGGTGATGAAAAGCATAGCGAAAAGCAAAAAGCTGTCGGCACCGAAGATGACAAGCGAGATGACAGACAGCGCAAGTCCGATCAGTGCGGGAGCATGCCGCTTGGTGCTCAGCCACTGCTCGGTAAAAACCGTGAGAAACAGTGCGGTCAGCGCAAAATCGATCCCCTCGGTCGAAAAGGGCAGATGCGCGCCGAGCAGCGAGCCGATCACGCTGCCCGTGACCCAATAGGCATAGTCAAAAAGCGACACGAGAAAGTAATACCGTCCGCCGCTTTCTTCCTGCTTCTCGGCGGCGGCATCACTGCACACGAGCGAATAGGTTTCGTCAGTGAGGGTGAAAATGAGAAAACCCTTTTTGTCCACGTGCCGATATTTGCCAATCATCGAGATGCCGTAAAAGAGATGACGGGCATTGACGGTCAGGGTGGTGAGAGCTGCCGTCAGCAGCCCTGCCCCACCCGTAATAAGATCGATCGCCACGTACTGCATCGAGCCCGCATAGATCAAAATGCTCATTGCCGCCGCAAACATGATCCCATAGCCCCGCGTTTGCAGAATGACACCAAAGCCCATGCCCAGCACCAGATATCCCGTCATAACGGGAACCGTATCCAAAAACGCGGTTTTCAGCGTTGCTTTATTCGGCAGCCTCATCGTCACACCAGCCGTCGCAAAGATCGACCCACGGTGCCTCGGGCAGCACTGCCTCCAGCTCATCGGGAGAAAGACGGACCGTGGCACTCCTGCCACCGCCTGCGGCGTGCACCGTGTCGAAGCGCCTCAGTGAGATATCAAGAAAGACACGCACGCCATCGGCAAGTCCAAAGGGACAAACGCCGCCCGGCTCATGACCGATCACACGGGTCACGTCCTCAAAGGGCACCATTTTCGCCTTTGTGCCGAAATACGCCTTGTACTTTCCGTTTTTGATACGGGCATCCCCCGCCGTCACGATGGCGACCGCGCCCTCCTCCGAGAGAAAGGTCATGGTCTTGGCGATCTGTTTTTCCTCACAGCCAATGACTGCAGCGGCATGCGCCACCGTATCACATTCGACGTCGTGGACAACCAGGCGATCGGCATAGCCCCGTGCCGCAAGATATGCTTTTGCTTTTTCAATCGACATATTTTTACCTCGGAATTTTATGTTGAAACGGAGCTCCCCCGCGGCGAAGGCATCGCCACGGGGGAATGACGCTTATTTCCAGGCGTCGGGACAGGATCGGTGCTCTGCGAACCATTCCCATTGCTTCAGAACACGATCGTCGCCGCTGCCGCAGACAACGCGCACACCGTTTTTATCGGTCACAACCGTGATATTGCCGTTCATCGAGGCAAAGGTTCCCTCGTCGTAATCCATGCACATGGTCGTCACGTAGACCCGATCGGTATAGAGCGCAACACGGTCGATAAACGCCTGCGTCGGGAACTGGTTGGCGTCGGTGTCGGTATACTCCGAGCTGCCGCAGCAGCAGCACACACAAACGATCTCGGGCTGAATGACCTCAAGCAATGCTGCGGAGGAGGAGGTCTTGGAGCCGTGGTGTCCCGCCTTGTAGACCGTGACCTCGGGCAGCTCGTTCATGGTGACAAGATGCTCCTCACCCTCCTCCTCAAGGTCACCCGTGAAGAGATAGCTGTCATCGCCGTAGGTGATAAGGGTGCAGACCGAATAATCGTTCTCGGAGGGCGCCTCGTTGTAGTAGTAATAGCTGTCAAGGATCTCCATCGTGATGCCGCTGCCGAGATCAAAGGTATGGTTGCCGTTCTCGCGGCACTGCGCCGCAGTATAGTGCGTGGCACCTGCGGCGACCTCTGCCTCGCGCTCGTTGATGTAACGGCCGTACATGTTGGAGGTGTCGCGGTCCTCCTGATTGGTCTTGGCAAAATCAATGATGACCTCGCACTCATAGAGATCGAAAATGCTGCCGTCGGTGACCGAAAAGCCCGCATAGTGATCCTGATGGGCGTGGGTGACGATGACGTACTCAAGCTTGCCGTCGGTCACATATTGGTCGATATACTCCTTAATGGTGGGAACGCTGGTCGAGCGCGAGCCCGCATCGATCAGAATGTCGGTCTCGCCCGCCTTGATATAAGTACAGTCGCCCGTATATTTATTGCCAAGCTCCAAAAAGTGGATCTGCAATGCGCCCTCCACCACGGTGCGGGGCTTTTCATCGCTCTTGTAGGTGGAGGCATCAAAAAATGCCCTGCCAAGCAGACCGATCGCCGTACCCGCCACAAGGCAGGCAAGCGACAAAAGGACGGTCAACGGTGCCGAAAACTTGCTTCTTTTAGCCATTTCTTCCATCCTCCTCCGCTGCAGTGACAGTAAAGGTACGAATTCGAAGAATGGCACCGTTGGGCGCACTCTCTCCGAATTTGGGACTATTCACCGAATAGGTAATGGTATAAACTCCCTCCTTATCGGTGGGGATGATGTATCTGCCCTCGGCGTCCTTTTCAAGATCGGTGGTAACCGTGAGCTTATCCGACACGTCGCGTCCGAAGCAAACCGCCTCAACGCCCTCCTCGGTATAAAAATACGGGGTGGGATCCTCAGTGTCGGCAGGTGCCATATCAATGGAATAAGCACTCTCGCCCTTCAGCAGAAAACGATCGTTCTTTGACACATAGCTCATGCCGAAAACGCCGATACCGATTCCCACGATCAGCGCCAGCAGCATACAGAACTTGGTGGTGCCGTGCAGCCGCTTCAGACCCTTTTTGGTTTTACGACTCAAAAAAGACATCCTTTTTCCTCCTTCTCGGATCATATTTCTTCCGTTACATTATAACGGATACAGACGCGGTTTGTCAATAGGCGGAGCGCGTCCTACTCTTTTGAAAAAAGCATGCGGATGCCGAGCATCCGCATGCTTTGCTGTTTATTCCAGAACAAAAATGAAGGGATAGATATCCTGACCGCCGTCGATCTCAAACAGCTCGGTGGCAGGATATTTTTCGGCAACAAAGCGCCGTACGGCATCCATGTCGGCGGCATTGGCATCCTTTCCGCAAATGGCGATCAGCACCTCGCGGTCGGTCATATCCAGTGCACCGAGAAGCCCGCACGCCGCATCGCTGACCGTGGCGGCATCGGACAGCATCTGCTTGCCCGCAAAGCCGATATAATCATTCTTGGCGATGTCCATTCCTCCAAGATGGGAATCGCGCACCGAGCGCGTGACCATTCCCGTCACCACACCCGACATGGCGTCATTCAGACCTTCCTCGATGGCATCGGCATCTTCGCTTTCAAAATCCAGCATCGTGAGGGCGGCATAGCCCTCACCCACGGTCTTACTGTTGAGCACACGTACATCGGCACCCTTGTAGAGCTCTCCCGCCTGCTTTGCCGTCAGCACGATGTTGCTGTTATTGGGTAAAACGAACACCGTATCGGCATTCACGAGCTCAAACGCCTGCAGGAAATCCTCCGAGGAGGGATTCATGGTCTGGCCGCCCTCGACGATGAAATCTGCACCGAGCGAAAGAAAGGTTTCCTTGATCCCCTCTCCCGTCGCAACGGCGACCACGCCAAAGCGCTTATGCTCCTGCTTGGACGCCGCAGGGGCACCAAAGCGGTTTTCCACCCTCGCCTCGCTGTGCTGAAGCGCCATATTTTCAATCTTCAGCGTCAGGAATTCGCCGTATTGCTGACAGCGCTCCATGACTCTGCCCGGGAACATGGTATGTACGTGCACCTTGATCACCGTGCCCGTTTTAAAGGCAACCACCGATTCGCCGCCAAGCTCGCAAAGTGCCTCCTTGACGGTTTCCACGTCAAAGCGCTCGGCATCCACCTTGCTGTTCTGGAGCTGCAGAAGAAACTCGGTGCAATAGCCAAACTGCATCTCGCTATCGGCATTGAACGCCGAGAGATCGGGCGCAGGCGCAGCATCAGCGGATGCCGCGGCAGCCCGTTGCTCCACCTTCTCGCCGCGCAGGATCTTATACATTCCCTCAATGACGTAAACAAGCCCCGCACCGCCGCTGTCGATCACACCGGACTCCTTAAGGATCGGCAAAAGATCGGGGGTATGAGCAAGCGAGTCGTGCATCTCACGGATGAAGTCGGTAAAGAAGTCCTCCAGCGTGCTCTCGGGGGTAATGCGTGCCACGGCGTATTCGGTCGCCTCTCTCGCCACGGTGAGAATGGTTCCCTCCGTAGGGGTCATGACCGCATCGTACGCCTGCCTGACGCCACTCTGGAACGCCCTTCCGAGCGCTGCCGCATCGGCACTCTCCACCCCCTCAAGCCCCTTTGCGATACCCGCAAAGAGCTGAGAAAGGATCACACCCGAGTTGCCGCGCGCACCGAGCAGCATGCCGCCCGCAAGCTTCTCTGCGATATAGGAGATAGAGCCCGATGCTACACCGCGCAGTGCCGCATCGCCCCCCTCCATCGTCAGGCTCATATTATCGCCGGTATCTCCATCGGGGATCGGAAAGACGTTCAGATCATTGACGACCTGCGCATTGGCGCGCAGATTGCCCGCGCCGCCGCGCACCATATCCGCAAACAGTGTGCCGTTCAGTTCATATGTTGCCATGTTTTGCTCCTTTGACGTAATGAAAGCCGATCAGACCGCCATCTCCACCTTCTTGCCAAAGGCGAATACGCCGATGGCACCGGGACCGATGCAGGCGCCGATGATGGGACCGATAAAATTGACATAGGCATCGGAAAAGCCGACCTCGGAGATCAGACGATCCCTCAGATACTCGGCATCCTCAAGGCAGTCGGCATGCGCAATGAACACCGTCTGCGAGGCGGGATCGATCACCGACTCCCTTGTCAGCTCGACCAGCTTATCAAGAGATGCCTTGCGCCCCTTGACCTTGCAGATGGGCACGTTCTGACCGTTTCGATCCGAGATGATCACGGGCTTGACGCCGAGCAGATTACCGAAAAAGGCAGCAGATCCCTTGACGCGCCCCGCCTTTTTCAGCATGTCAAGCGAGCCCACCGTGACGAACTGATTGATCTCATGCTTCTTTTCCTCGATCTCGGCAACGATCTCGTCAAGGCTCTTGCCCGCCGCACGCAGCGTTGCCGCATACACGGTCAAAAGTCCCTCTCCAAGGCAGGAATTGGTGGCATCAACGCAACGGATATCCGCGCCCTCGCGCTCCGCCATCAGCTGCTTTGCCACCATGCTTCCCGTATTGACCGAGCTGGAAAGAGGCAGTGCACAGCCGATATAGAGGATATCAAAGCCCTCGTCCAGCGCCTCGGTAAAGCGCGTCTTGAACTCCGCCATCGGGACTTGTGTGGTAAGGATGCGCTTTCCGCCGCGCATCACGTCGTAAAGCTCGTGAGGCGTATAATAGGGGAAGTCGAGATCGGCAGGGGTTTCCTTGCCGTCCTCCACGGTGCACATCTTCATATAATCGATATCGTATTTCATTCGAATGTCAGCACCGAGATCCGAGCAGGAATCGGTGAAAATTTTGATGGGCTTCATCTTTATGTACTCCTTTTTCTATGGATTTCAGATTTAAAGCAGATCCTCAAAGCGATCCTTTTTCTTGGTCCGCACGCGCACGGTCGCCATGGTGTTCCAGATGTTCTCCGCACCGTCGGCGATCAGCGCCACACCCACGAGTATAATGCGATTCCACTCGGAGGTGCCGATCAGAACCACAATGCCACAAGCGCCGAGCAGGGCGGCGGAGATGAGAAGTCCGATCCACTGCTTCATGCCAAACGCCTTGGCATCAAAAGCGGTCTGGAGCTTCAAAAGTCCGTCGAGGATGACGAACACGCCGATCACGTACGGCAGCGTTTCCAGCACGTCTGCGGGGCAAATGAGGATCAGCACGCCGAGGATCACGCTGAGTCCGCCTACAGCAAGGTCATACTGAAAGGCAAGGCGGTAAAGATCGTTGGCAAAATATCCGAGCACGCGGACACCGCCCATGACGATAAAGTTTGCACCCACCAGCCAGCGTACCGAGGCACTGTAAAGCTCGGGCCAGGCAATGAAAAACACGCCCGACAGCAGTAGCAGCGCCGACACGACGACATGGGTGATCTTAGCTTCCTTCACGATATTGGCTCTTTTCATGATCTGCCTCTCTTTCTTTTGCTGCGCTTCTCTTACAGCAGCATACGCAGCACGGTCGTTTTTTCATAGAGGATGCGGCATTGCTCCTCCTTGTATTCGACGGGTATCACACCGCCCTCCGGGAAATAAGGTGTGCCCTCCATAATGTATAGCCGACACACGGGGCGTCGAAGGCGCCGACCCCTACCGGTTTGATCATATGCGAACGTGCCGCGAGGCTGCGGGCAAGCAGACCCAAGATCACTGCACCGTCGCAGCCGCGCAAATGGTTGCACGTCAGCACCGCGGAGCGCCGCAGCCTGCGAAGCCGCATCACCCGTTTGTCCACGAAATACACCTTTGGGTCATATAGAAGATAGACGAGAAGGATCAGGACCGTTCTTGCGAATACGACCCGACAATGACGAAAAAAGCGTCCGATCGCACGGAAGATCCCCATGTTACCCTCCTATCTCGCTGTGATGTCCTCATTATACGATAGATTTGGTATGAGAGCCTCGGGCAAAAAAAGCCCCGTGCCTGTTTTTTGGGCACGGGGCTCGTTTTATCCGATATTTGGGCATTTTTCAAGATTTGTCTGTATTTTTTACCGTGCGATCGGTGATCGCCGCAATGCGCGCTGCCACGGAACCGATCTCGCGCTTGCCGTCATCGGCAAGCCAGTCGGCGAAAATCCCGATCACCGCATGGCGCAAAAAAAGCACGGTAAAGCGGCGCTCAACAGCATCCTTCTCCCCCGAACGGGCAAGCGCCCCATCGATCACCGCATCAAGCCCCTCGGCAAAATAGCGCTCCGCGCCGTCCCGACCGACCGAGGCAAGCAGGTGCTGTACGGCACGCATGTGCGTCAGTGAAAATTCGGCAAGGATACCGAAAAAGGCAGAAAGCGCTTCACCTACACCGCATCCGTGGGGGATCTCCTCGATCGCGGTATCGCAAAGTCCCTCCAGCACTGCATAAATATCCTGAAAATAGTAGTAAAAGGTGTTCCGGTTAATGCCGCACTCATCCACCACGTCGCGCACGGTGATCTTTTCAAGCGGCTTTTTTGCGACCAGATGCAAAAAGGTCTCCACGATTGCTTTTTTGGTAAACGACGGCATCGGCACCCTCCTTTCGCAGTGATAAAAGACCGACGGTAGTGATATCATTATACCACATACGGCTGTCTGCCGCAACCCTTTTTTTCAATTTGTCCTTCCGTGATGCGACAAATTCCGCCATTTCGCCAAAAACCTTGTTTTTTACTTGAAAAACAAAACATTTTATGTTATCATGAATACAAAGCATCGGCGCAAGGAGTTTTTATATGAAACATATCTTTATCTACAATCCCGCCGCCGGGAAGGACAACAGAGCCGCTATGGATCGGCTGCGCAAAAAAATGAATACCGATTATGCCCATCTGCTGTTCGAATTCTATCCCACCAAGGCAGAAAAGGATGCCACGGCATTTGTCAGAGCACGCTGCGAGGCAGAGCCCGATGAGTCGCTCCGCTTTTACGCCTGCGGCGGCGACGGCACCGCCAACGAGGTTCTGCACGGCATCGTGGGCTTCCCCCACGCTTCGATGACCTGCTATCCCTGCGGCAGCGGTAACGATTATGTCAAATATTACGGCGGTGCCGACCGCTTTCTCGATATCGATGCATTGATCGCGGCAAGAGAGACCCCCGTTGACATCATGCAGATCGGCGACCGCTATTCCCTGAACGTGACCAACTTTGGCTTTGACACCGCCGTGGCGCGCACCATGGCACGGGTCAAGCACAAAAAGCTGATCGGCGGCAAGCACGCCTATACCACGGGCATTGTCAAGGCACTCTTCACCTCGATGAAAAACGAGTTCACGGTATCGGTGGACGGCGAGCTGCTGACCGAGGGAAAATCCCTTCTCTGCACGGTTTCCAACGGAAAATACGTCGGCGGCGCCTATTGCTGTGCCCCCCATTCGGTCAACGACGACGGATTTCTTGAGATCTGCCTCGTCAAGCCCCTCTCCTACCCGTCCTTTATCCGCCTGATCAGCAAATATAAAAACGGCGAGCATCTTGACGATCCCCGCTTTAAAAACATCATCACCTACCGTCGCGGCAAGTCAGTGCATGTCACGGCTCCCGACGGCTTTGCCTACACGCTTGACGGAGAGATCGTGGAGAGCAGTGATTTTACCATCAACATCCTGCCCCACGCCATTCGCTTTGCCGTGCCCGCTTCTCCCCGACAGTCCGAGGAGACGCCGAGCGCTCCCACAAAAGCTCCCGAGGACGCGAAGGAAGAGGTTGTTGTCGGATGATCATTACCAAAACGCCCTTCCGCATGTCCTTCTTCGGCGGCGGCACTGATTTCGAGGACTTTTACCGTCAGCACGGCGGCACGGTCCTTTCCGCCACCTTTGACAAATATTGCTATGTGACGCTGCGCTCCCTGCCCCCTTTTTTTGATTACCGCAGCGAATTTGCTTACAGCAGGATCGAGCGTGTGCGCGAGATCGATGAGATCGAGCACCCCGCCATCCGCGAGGCAATGCGCCATTACGGCGTGGAGCACGTGCGCCTGACCTATGAGGCGGATCTGCCCGCGCGAACGGGTCTTGGCACCAGCAGCTCCTTTGCCGTAGGATTGATCCACGGCATACATGCATCGCGCAAGGAGGTGTGCGACAAGGCAGCCCTTGCCGAGGAGGCGATCCATCTTGAGCGCGTGCTTTGCCGCGAGTGCGGCGGCGTGCAGGATCAGATCGCGGCAGCTTTCGGCGGCTTTAACCGTATCGACCTTGACGGCGACGGCTTTCGCGTGACCCCCGTTGCGATCACGCCCGAGAGAAAGCAGGCATTGCAGGACCGCCTGATGCTGTTTTTCACCGGTTTTTCGCGTTTTTCGGCAGAACTGCAGACCGCACATCAATCGGCGCTTGAGAAAAAGACTGCCGATCTCCTTGCCATGAAGGAGATGGCAAGCACCGCACAAGCCATCCTTGAGGGCACGGCGAGCCTTGACGATTTCGGCAGACTGCTGCACGAGGCATGGCAGATCAAGCGCGGCATTACCGACCGCATCTCCAACAGCGCCATCGACACGCTCTACGAGCGTGCCGTTGCGGCAGGTGCGCTGGGCGGCAAGCTGCTGGGCGCAGGCGGCGGTGGCTTTTTGCTGTTTTATGCGCCTGAGGAGCGACACCCTGCCATCCGTGCGGCGCTCGGCGGCCTCATTGAGGTCCCCTTTGCCTTTGAGCATGAGGGCAGCACCGTGCTCTTTAACAATCAGACCGACAGTATTTGAGGGCAAGGACCTCGCTTTATAACGAGATCGCCGCAAAGCAATTTGCACAGGTTCAATTTAGACCAAAACATCCCCATTATCGCAAAAGCACCTGTGGCACACAACGCAAATCGTGTGCCACAGGTGCTTCTTTATGCTTTGAGCGCACGCATGGCGTTGAGAATGGCGATCACCGCCACGCCCACATCAGCGAAAACAGCGAAGGGCATCTGCCACGCACCGAGCAGTCCGAATGCGGAGAGAATGAGCACCGCCCCCTTGACGGTCAGCGCGAGCACGATGTTCTGCCGCACGATCGAAAGAGTACGGCGTGCATGTCTGATCACGCGTGCGACCTTGGTGGGATCATCATCGGTCAGCACCACATCTGCCGCCTCGATCGCAGCATCCGAGCCAAGCGCACCCATAGCAATGCCGACATCGGCGCGGGCAAGCACAGGAGCATCGTTCATACCGTCACCCACAAAGGCAACTCTGCTCCCATCGTGCGCGGCAAGCATGCCCTCTACCGCAGTCAGCTTTTCCTCGGGCAGCAGCTCGGCATGCACCGTATCGATGCCGACTGCCCGTGCGACGGCATCGGCGACTGCCTTTCGGTCGCCCGTGAGCATCACGGTACGCGTGACACCCACATGACGCAGTGCACAAACGCTTGCCTCCGCGCTTTCCTTTATCTGATCGCAGATCAGGATATACCCGAGATAAGTGCCTTCACGTGCCACGTAAACCACCGTCCCTATCTCGTTGGCAGGGGTAAATACCACACCCGCCTCCTCCATCAGAAGCGCGTTGCCTACGGCGATCTCCTCACCCGCGACCTTGGCGATCACGCCCCTGCCTGCCAGCTCACGCAGCTCGGTGGCAGGTGTGACGGCAGCCGGCAACGAATCCCGCAGCGCCAGCGCCACAGGATGATTGGAGCTTGCCTCCGCCGATGCGGCAAGGGCGAGCAGCTCCCGTTCATCTCCCCTCAGAGCGACAACGCGCGTCACAGCCAGTCTTCCCTTGGTCAGCGTTCCCGTTTTGTCAAACACCACGGTCCGCACACCCGCCAGCATTTCAAGGCTGTCGGCACCCTTGACCAGCACGCCGAAGCGCGCGGCACCGCCAAGTCCTCCGAAAAAGGAGAGAGGGACCGATATGACCAGCGCGCAGGGGCAGGAGATCACCAAAAAGGTGAGCGCACGGGCAAGCCACACGGGAAATGCGGCAGAAAACGCACCCGAGGCAAGCGGAGGCAGAATGGCAAGCAGGATCGCCGCCACCACCACCGCAGGGGTATAATACCGTGCAAAGCGCGTGATGAAGCGCTCGCTTTTTGATTTTTTGGCAGAGGCATGCTCCATCAGCGCGAGGATACGCGAAGCCGAGGACTCGGCAAAGGGGCGCAGAGCGCGAATCATCAGAAGCCCCGAAAGATTGGTGCTGCCCCCCATCACGGTGTCACCCTCCCGTACCGAAACGGGAAGCGATTCACCCGTCAGCGCCACCGTGCTGACATCCGAGATCCCCTCGAGGATCACACCGTCAAGCGGAATGCGCTCTCCGGGGCGCACCAGCACCGTTTCACCCACGGCAACAGACTCGGGAGAGATCTCCTGCTCCGTACCGTCGCGGAGCACGCGTGCGGTCTCGGGCTTGATATCCATCAGCGCCGCGATCGAGCGACGGCTTCTTGAAACCGCCACGCTCTGGAACAGCTCACCCACCTGGTAAAAGACCATCACAAAGACCGCCTCGGCAAACTCGTGCCCTCCCCCCGGCAAAAATCCGATCGAAAGTGCACCAAGCGTGGCGATCGCCATTAAAAAATGCTCGTCAAACACCTGTCCCGACAAAATGCTTCGTCCCGCCGCCAGCAATACGTCATAGCCCGCCGTCAGATAGGCGGGCAAATACAGCAGCAGCGTTGGCAGAGTGCCGAGATCGCGTGGCAGCAGACGCTCTGCCGCAAATGCGGCAAGCAGCAGCAGGGACGACGCAAGGATGCGCCACGCGGTACGTCTTTGCCGTCGACTCATGACTCGGCGACGATGCGGCAGTGCCGTTCGATCTTACGGCAGATCCTCTCTGCCTCCTTCAGCACCTTTTCAAACATATCATCCTCGACATCAAGCGTCAGCTTGGCGGTCAGAAAATTCACCGATGCCTCCTTGACGCCCTTCAGCTTGCGGATCCCCTCCTCCATGCGTGCCGCGCAATGCGCGCACTCCAGCTCCTCCATCCGAAATACCCTTCTCATCACGTTCTCCTTTCAATGCTCTTCGTTCACGTGCTCCATGCCCTGATCAAGAATGCGCCGCACATGATCATCGGCAAGAGCATAAAACACCGTCTTTCCCTCGCGCCGCCACCTGACCAGCGAGGCACTTTTTAAAAGGCGCAGCTGGTGAGAGATGGCAGATACGGTCATCCCCAGCAGCGTAGCGATATCGCACACACAAAGCTCACTTTCAAACAGCGCATACAGTATACGGATGCGCGTGCTGTCCCCGAAGATGTGATAAAGCTCGGCAAGATCGCCCAGCGCATCATCGCTCGGCAAGCGCCCCTTGACGCGGGCAACCACATCCCGATGCGCGTGCAAAAATTCACAGCTTGGCACCTGCTCCCGATTCATAGCACACCTCCTTTCGTCGTTTGAACAATTGTTCAAATGTTCTGCTTACAGTATACACCAAAAGAGGGAGATCTGTCAAGCGTTTTCCGAAAAATCACACCGCGCACCGAAAGCACCGTATCAGTAAAAAAGCGCCACGGCATGGAGGATCACTGCGGATCTCCATGCTGTGGCGTATCGCCATCGGCGAGAGTATGATCAAGAGTCGGAGCGCAAGGCTACGGGCGATCGGAGTGGGCAGTGAGCTTGCCGAAGCCCGCAAGCACCCCCTCGGGGCGCAGCTCCAGTGTGGCAAACGAGGGAAAAGAACCGCAGGGAGGATGACCGATGCTGCCGGGACAGACCACCAGCAGTGGCTTTTGAAGCACCCTGTCGGGGGAAAGCACGGTTCCCGCCGCAAGCGTCCTTTCAAACGGAATGTGCGTGTGTCCGTAAAGCAGAACGTCGGCATTCGCCTCGTGCGCCGCAAGGATGGCGCGGTCAAGCCCACTCTTGACGCCGTAGGTGTGACCGTGGCAGAGAAACAGGCGATAGCCGCCAAGGATCTCCACGCGGCGGTCGGGGGCATCCCAAGCAGAATACCAATCACAGTTGCCCCGCACGGCATACACCGTCACGCGCTCATCCACCTCGTCAAGATCACGAAGACCGTCACCGAGAAAGAGCACCGTGTGCGCCCCGGTGCGCTCCAGCGCAAGGGAAAGACGATCCCGCCTGCCGTGAGAATCCGAAAGCACCAATACGTTCATCAAAGCACCTCAATGAGCTCCTTGGTGCTCGCCGTCAGGTTGAGAATGCTTCCATCTGCACGCACGGCGATCATATCCTCGATACGGCAGCCGTATTTTCCTTCAAGATAAATTCCCGGCTCCACCGTCACCACGTGACCCGGCATCAGCACCTCCTCCACCGGTGTGCGTGCCGACAGCCGAGGTGCCTCGTGAATATCGATGCCCACACCGTGGCCGAGCGAGTGACCGAAGCAGCCGCGATAGCCCGCGCCGTCAATGATCTCGCGCGCCACACCGTCCAGCGCAGAGAGCGCGTATCCCGCAGCGGCGGCATCCAACGCCGCCTGCTGTGCCGTCAGCACGGTGCGGTAAAGCCGCTTCATCTCTCCATCGGCTCTGCCGATGACGACGGTTCTGGTCATATCCGAGCAATATCCCCCAAAACGGGCGCCGAAATCCATGGTAAGAAAGCCCCTCTCCAGCACGCGGTCACGGGGAACGCCATGTGGGAGCGAGGATGCGCTGCCCGACACGGCAATGGTATCGAAGGCAGGCGCCTGCGCGCCCTGCTTGCGCATAAAATACTCCAGCTCGCACGCCACGTCAAGCTCGCGCACACCCGGGCGCAGATAGGATAGGATGTGAGAAAAGGCGCGATCGGTGATCCCCTGCGCACGCATGATCGCATCGATCTCCGCCTCGTCCTTCACGGCACGCAGAGAGGAGATCTCACGGGAGGCACCTCCCCTTACGGTAACACCGACAAGAAGCTCCTTGAGTCTGTCGCACAGCGAAAGGGTGGCGTGCGCTTCCTCCAGCCAAAGCGAGTTCACGCCGCGCTCGGCGAGCAGCTCTGCCACGTGAGAAAGCATCCCTTTCTCTGAAAGTACGACGGTGAATTCCGCGGACGCCTCACGCCTTGCTGCCTCGGCATAGCGAGGATCGGTCAGCAAAAAGGCCTCGTCACGGAGCACAAGCAAATAGCCGTCACTGAAATGGAAGGAGGAAAGATAAAACTGATTTTGAGGGGACGAGATGAGCGCCGCGCCGATCTCCTGCGGCATGCGCTCGCGAAAAGCACACAGACGTGTCAAGATAAGCTCCTTTCGATCATGCTTCCCCGAAGGAAAGCCAATCCGCAAGAATGGTGTTACTGACGTACATGCCGCGCTCGGTGAAGGCGATCCGCCCTCCCTCGCGCCTCAAAAGCCCACCCTTCTCCAATCGGGAAAGGGAGCCGTAGACCTCCTCAAAGGAGGCGCCGAAGCGCGCCTTGAACTCCGCCTCATCAATGCCCTCGAACAGGCGCATACGCAGCATGACGTACTCGTCGCGCAGCTCCTCGCCCTCAATGGTGTGCGGCTCACATTCAAGCGCCGCACGGTCATCCGCCGCCACGGCAGCAAGATAGCTCGCGTTATCGGGAGGGGTGAAAAAGCGCACGCCCTCGAAATAGGAATGTGCACCTGCGCCAAAGCCGAGATACGGTAAGGATCTCCAATAGCGGAGATTGTGGCGCGAGAAGCGGCGGTTGCGCGCATAATTGCTGACCTCATAATGCAAAAAGCCTGCCCCTGCAAGCCGCCTTGCTGTCAGCTCCTGCATATCCGCCACGGTGTCGTCATCGGGCAGGGTCAGCACTTCTCGGCGCTCGTAAAGAGGGGTCCCCTCCTCAAGGCGAAGCCCGTACGCCGAGAGATGATCAGGGAAAAGCGCCAGCACGGCATCCAGCGTTGCACCGAGCGAGGATAGAGTCTGATGCGGAATGCCCAGCATCAGATCCACGTTGATATTGGAAATGCCCGCACGGCGGGCTGTCTCGTAGGTCGTACAAAAGTCGGCAAAATCATGCAACCGCCCAAGCGCGTGCAGCTCTGCCTCGTGTATGCTCTGCAAGCCGATGCTGAGGCGGTTCACGCCCTTGGCGACAAGCATATCAAACAGCGCCTTATCTCCCGTGGCAGGATTGCATTCCACCGTGATCTCGGCATCCGCGGCAAGGCGGTAATGCGCCGCCACGGCATCTAAAATAAGAGAAAGCGGCTCGGCACAAAGCACCGTAGGCGTACCTCCCCCGATATACACGGTGTCAACCGTATATGCAGCCGCACGGGGTGCGTTTTTTTCAAGCTGACGGCAAAGCGCGGCGACGTACGCCGCGCGTGTCGCCGCGCTTGCCTTGCCGGAATGGAAATCGCAATAGGCACACTTCCCAAGACAAAAGGGGATATGGAGATAGAGCCCCAGCGTGCTTTCAGTCATCATCGTCAAGCTTGAGGACCGCCATGAACGCCTCGGGAGAAACCTGCACCGAGCCGAGCTGGCGCATCTTTTTCTTGCCCTCTTTTTGCTTTTCAAGCAGCTTCTTCTTACGGGTGATATCACCGCCGTAGCACTTGGCAAGCACGTCCTTTCGCATCGCCTTCACGGTTTCTCGTGCAATGATCTTTGAGCCGATCGCCGCTTGGATCGGGATCTCAAAGAGCTGACGCGGAATGTTGTCCTTCAGCTTCTCGGCGATCCTGCGCGCACGGCCGTACGCCTTTTCCTCATGAACGATGAAGGAAAGCGCATCGACCTGCTCGCCGTTCAGGAGAAAATCAAGCTTGACAAGCTTGCTCTCCACGTATCCCTCCAGCTCGTAATCGAGCGAGGCATAGCCGCGCGAACGGCTCTTCAGGGCATCAAAAAAGTCGTAAATGATCTCATTAAGGGGCAGACGGTAGTGCAATTCCACGCGCTGCTGATCCAGATATTTCATATCAACAAACTCTCCGCGGCGATCCTGGCAAAGATCCATCAGCCCACCCACATAGTCGGTGGGTGTGATGATGGAGGCGCGCACGATGGGCTCTGCCGCCGACTCGATCTCGGCAGGATCGGGGTAGTTGGTGGGATTATCGATCCGCACCATCTCGCCGTCACGCTTGGTGATCTCATAAATGACGCTGGGGGCAGTGGTGATCAGATCCAGATTGAATTCGCGCTCAAGGCGCTCCTCAATGATCTCCATATGGAGGAGCCCCAGGAAGCCGCAACGGTAGCCAAAGCCGAGTGCCACGGAGGTTTCGGGCTCAAAGGAAAGCGCCGCATCGTTAAGCTGCAGCTTCTCAAGCGCATCGCGCAGGTCGCCGTAACGCGATCCGTCTGCGGGGTAAATGCCCGCATAGACCATGGGTTGGACTGCCTTGAAGCCGGGCAGAGCCTCCTTTGCGGGGCGCTCGGCAAGCGTGACGGTATCGCCCACGCGCGTGTCACCCACACTCTTGATGGAGGCGGTCAGATAACCCACCTCGCCTGCGCGAAGCTCCTCGCGCTTTGACAGACCGAAGGGATCCATGACACCTACATCCACCACCTCAAAGGTCTTGCCGGTGCTCATCAGTCTGATGGTATCGCCACTCTTGACGCAGCCGTCCACCACGCGCACGTAGACCACGACACCGAGATAGCTGTCGTAATAGGAATCGAAGATCAGCGCCTTCAAGGGAGCGTCCTCATCTCCTGTGGGAGCGGGAATATCGGTGATGATATGCTCCAGCACGTCGGGGATATTGAGTCCCACCTTTGCCGAAACTGCAGGGCAATCCATGGCAGGGATGCCGATCACGTCCTCGATCTCGCGGCGCGTGCCGTCGATATCCGCCGAGGGCAGGTCGATCTTATTGATGACGGGCAGGATCTCAAGGTTCGAATCTACGGCAAGGTAGGCATTGGCAAGAGTCTGCGCCTCAATTCCCTGTGTGGCGTCCACCACCAACAAGGCACCCTCACAAGCGTTGAGCGAGCGCGACACCTCGTAGTTAAAGTCAACGTGACCGGGCGTGTCGATCAGATTCAAGTCATAGATCTCCCCGTTTTGCGCGGTATAGGAAAGGCGAACGGCACGCGCCTTGATGGTGATGCCCCTCTCCTTTTCGAGCTCCATATTGTCAAGCACCTGCTCCTCCATATCGCGCTTGGAAACGGTCTGCGTTGCCTCAAGCAATCGATCCGCGAGCGTGGATTTGCCATGATCGATATGCGCAATGATGGAAAAATTGCGGATGTGCGACTGTCTTTCGGATGTTGCCATGTGTACCTCTTTTTAAGCGATCTTAATTTCAATTGCTATTATACCATACTCTCCCTGCTCCGCACAACGGTTTTTTTGAATTTTTCCGCCAAGTCCTCCCCCAAAGCACCAAAATATGTCCGATCCTTCGCCAAAAATGTCTTGCAAGTCACCATTTTTTGTTCTATCATATTCTTGTGGACGATTTTACCCATTTGCGCCTTTGGTGTGCATTGACAAAGGCGACCTTAGCGAATAAAATAAAGCAAAGACACTACGGTGTGAACACCCATCAAGTTTTTTTGAAGGGAGAAAGCAATGAAAAATTTGAAGAAATGCGTGATCGTCGGCTACGGCGGCATGGGCGGCTGGCACGCCCGTCACATTCTGGAGGCAGGCGCTGTGGAGCTGCTCGGCGTCTATGACATCAAGGAGGAGCGCTGTCGTGCGGCAGAGGAAAACGGCATTCATGCCTACGCTTCCTTCGAGGAGGTCCTTGCCGACCCCCGTGTGGACTTTATCACCATCGCCACCCCCAACGAGTGGCATAAGCCCCTTGCCATCGCCGCCATGCGTGCGGGCAAGCACGTCATCTCCGAAAAGCCCGTAACACTGACGGTTGCCGATCTTGAGGAGATCATTGCTGTATCGAAGCAGACCGGCATGCTCTTCACCGCACACCAGAACCGCCGCTGGGACTGCGACTACCAGATGGTACGCACTGCCTATCACAGCGGAAAGCTGGGGCGCGTGACCGCCATCGAATCCCGCTATCAGGGCTCGCGCGGCATTCCCGGCGACTGGCGCGGAAAAAAAGAGCACGGCGGCGGCATGATCTATGACTGGGGCGTACACCTCATTGACCAGATGCTCGGCATCGTTGACGACAGACGCGTCGAGAAGGTCTATTGCCGTTGCGATCACATCACCAACGACGAGGTAGATGACGGCTTCAAGCTTGATATGTATTTTGAAGGGGGACTTACCGCCCGCATAGAGGTCGGCACCACCAACTTCATCTCCCTGCCTCGCTTTTACATTGCGGGCGTGAACGGCACAGGTGTCGTTCACGATTGGAGGGATGAGTGCCGTCTGGTGCTCTGCCGCACGTGGGAGGACAAGGACGTTGCCCCCGTGGTAACCTCCGCAGGCTTTACCAAGACCATGGCACCCCGCGACGAAAAGACCACCTACGAGGAGATGATTCCCCGTCCTGTGATGGACGTGCACGATTTTTACCGCAACTTTGCCGCCGCCATCGACGGCAAGGAAAATCAGATCGTCACGCACGCACAGCTGCTTCGCTCGCTCACCGTGATGGAGGCGGCGTTCCGCTCGGATGAGCTTGGTACACCCGTTGACATCGACGATGCACTCACGCATGATCGCGTGATCTGACAATGAAAAGAGGGGGATCCCATGGGATCCCCCTCTTTTTCATCGGGCGTCAGTGGCAGCAGCAGCAAAGAACGATCAGGGCAATGATAATGATCCAGCAGCAGTTGTTATCACCAAGCAGATTGCCAAAACAGTTGTTCATAATGATCCTCCTTACAAAGCTTTGGGAGGGGCAAGTTCTCTCCCTCGATATCATTGTATGAGAATGCCGAAAAATGGTGCAAAAGAAAGAAAAAGAGCGCGAGATCACATCTCGCGCTCTTTTTCATCAGCAATGTGCCTTGCCCTCCCACTCGTCGGCAGCGGGAACCTCCAGCAGCTTGGCGGCGGTGACGGCAACGTCCTTGATGGAAACATCAAAGAGCTCCTTGCCTGCCTCAAAGCGAGGCCCGTTAAAGATCATGGGCGTGGTCATATCCTCGGGCATGGTGGTGCCGTGAGTGCGTGCATGACCGCCATGGTCGGCAGTCACGATCATGGTATAGCCCTCGGGAAGCTCATTGTAAATGCGCTCGATGCAATCCCATGCGGTGCGCAGGCACTCCATATACTCGGGGCTCATCCAGCCGTGAGAATGGCCGCCGCGCTCGTCGGTCTCACCAAGGTAAACAAAGGTAAAATCGGGGCGCTCCTTTTCGATGTACTGAAGGGCGATATCGGTGATCTTGCGGTCGGTGCCCTCCTGCTTGTGCTGGTTCACGCACACCGCGGTGTGAAGATGGTCGGGACGGCTCAGATCACGAAGCTCCTCCCAGGTGTAGAAAAAGGCACACTTTTTGCCGTGCTTATCAAACTGATCAAACATGCCCTTGATGGGACGGACCTGCTGGGCATAGGTGTTGGTCATGGTGCCGTGGCGATCGGGATCCACGCTGTGGAACAGCGATACGTGGCAGGGCAGCGTGACCGAGGGGATCACAGTCTGAGCCTTCAGAGTATACGAGGATTTTTTAAGAAATTCCGCAGGGAACGCGTGGCCGCATTCCATCATGCCGTCGGGACGCATACCGTCAACCAGAATCAGAACGATCTTTTCAGACATTTTGTTCTCCTTTCAAGCATCGGACTGTAAACAAAAATTGCGGAGAGCTCCGCCCGGTCCGAGCTCTTTGCCGCCATTATAACCCGATGTTTTTTGAAAGTCAAGCATATTTCCGAAATTTCATCAAAAAGCTTACCGCATTCAGATATGGGGGGCATCCAAAAACGATGGGTCCGAAAATGCACGTTGAAATTGAATTTCCTCAGAGCTTCTGCCTTAAAAGCCGCCCTTGCTATCATTTCCTGATAACAAGGGCGGCCTCTTCTCTCTGCATTCTTAGCGGAGAATCAGCAGCACGAAAACATCGGCAGAGAACTTGTTTTCTCTGCCGATTTGTGATATAATGGAACTAACGAAATGCCTCCCTCCGAGAGGGAGGGGGACCGCGTTAGCGGTGGAAGGAGCCTGCGTGACTTTAGTTTTGCGCTAACTTCATTGTAACGCACTCTCCCTCAGTCACCTTCGGTGACAGCTCCCTCCCGGAGGGAGCCTTTGGATGTGCGTAACCTTAGGGGTATGGGCTTTGCCCGATGCCTTTGTAATACAAAGGCGAAACTGGCGATAAACAGAACGTTAAATAATACTTTGTAGGTGAAGATATGAATAAGAAACTGTTAGCGATATTTTTTGCGATATTAGCCGCAGGGTTATACGCAATAAATATCCCTTTATCAAAACTACTGCTAAACTACATAGAGCCGACTATGATGGCATCTTATCTGTATTTAGGTGCAGGCATTGGAATCGGTATCGTTTTTCTGATTACAAAAAATAAAGACAAAGAAGTATACGAAAAAATCACAAAAAAGGATCTGCCCAACGTTTTGGGAATGATCGTATTAGATATAGCCGCCCCCATACTGCTTATGTTTGGATTGCTTGATAGCGCGTCCTCTAACGCATCCTTGCTGAACAACTTTGAAATCGTTTGCACTTCTCTTATTGCTTTGTTAATTTTCAAGGAAGTGGTTTCAAAAAGAATGTGGCTCGCCATCTCCCTCATTACAATGTCAAGTTTCTTTCTTTCCTTCGAGGACATATCTGCATTCAAATTCTCATGGGGAGCGATACTTGTGCTGTTGGCAACTCTCTGCTGGGGTCTTGAAAACAACTGCACCAAGAATCTCTCAAGCAAAAATACCTATCATATCGTATTCCTGAAGGGTATCTTTTCGGGACTTGGCTCCTTGATCGTTGCTTTGTGTATGAGAGAGCAGTTCGCAGGTGTAGGATACTTTGCATTGGCTCTTTTGCTTGGATTTATTGCATACGGTCTCAGTATATTCTTTTATATCAGGGCGCAAGGAATTATTGGAGCAGCCAAAACAAGCGCATACTACGCAGTTGCCCCCTTTATTGGTACTTTCTTGTCATTCGTAATTTTCAAAGAAAAACCGACGTGGGCGTATTTTCTCGGTCTTGCTATAATGATTTTGGGAACAATCATAGTGGTTGTTGATACCTTGGCAAAGAAGCACACGCATACTCATAAGCACCTTATTACCCATACACACGACGGTTCAACTCACTCACATACGGTTGAGCACGAGCATTCACATAACCATTATTTGTCAGACAAGAAGCACCAACACGTTCATAAAAAAACTAAACTGTGTTAGAAAGCAAATTCCGATTTATCAAATAGCAAACCCAGACAGACCGTAAAAAAATCTGTCTGGGTTACTTATTTGTTTACAGCGGGGCAATTATTAACCAACTGACCATAATTTCTCCGCTAATCGTGCACGCCCTTTTTTGTGTCTTTTTGATTTTCGGCTCAGATCTTGATCACACCGAAGGCGCCCAGCACCGAGGAGACCAGGATCACAAGGATACAAACAGGCGCCACGTAACGAATGACGACCGAGAAAAGCCTTTTCCACTTAAATTCACAACCGAGCTCGACCTCCTCGATCAGCGCCTTCGGCTTGAGCACATAACCCACGAAGATCGAGGTGGCAAGGGCGATGATGGGCATCAGCACACTGTTGCTGGCAAAATCAAAGAAGTCAAGCAGCTGCATGCCGAGGATCTTGACCTCGCTCCAAACGCTGTAGCCAAACGAGGAAGGGACGCCGAGCAGAAGGCAGATGCCAAGCACGCAAAGGCAGGAGAGCTTACGGTCCAGCTTGAATTTATCCTGGAGCACCGACACCACCGTTTCCATCAGCGAGATGGCAGAGGTGAGAGCCGCAAGGAACACCATGATAAAGAATGCCGCGCCGATGACCGCGCCGCCCGGCATGACCTCAAAGATCTTGGGCAGGGTGACGAACATCAGACCCGGGCCCTGTCCGAGCGCCGCCTCGTCACCTCCCGAGAAGGCGTAAACGGCAGGAACGATCATCAAACCGGCAAGAAACGCAATACCGGTATCAAAGAGCTCGATCTGTCTGGTCGATTTCTCAATGCTGATCTCCTTTTTCATATAGGAGCCGAAGGTGATCATGATACCCATGGCAAGCGACATGGAATAGAAGAGCTGACCCATGGCAGCGACCACCGTCATGATCGAGAACTTAGAAAAGTCAGGCTTGATATAATACCAAACGCCCTCAACCGCACCGTCCATGGTGCAGATGGTGTAGATCGAAATAAAGACCGTCAGCAAAACCAGCACGGGCATCATGACCTTACTGACCTTTTCAATGCCCTTTTGCACACCGAAGAGCACCACCACCGCCGTGATGGCAATAAAGGTCAAAAACCACACAAGAGGCTCGCCTGTTTCGCCAATGTAACTATTAAAATAGGTACCGTTTGCCATCTCGTGCGCGCTGCCCGTGACAAAGCCGAGCATATACTTCATGACCCAGCCGCCAATGACCGAGTAATAGGGCAGGATGATGGCAGGAACGAGCGCGCCCAGCACACCCACAAAGGTGAAGCGTCGATCAAGCGAACGGAACGCGCCAATGGGGCTGAGCCCCGTTTTTCTGCCAATCGCGATCTCCGCGACCATCAGCGAAAAGCCAAAGGTCACCGCGAGTGCAATATAAACCAGCAGAAAAATGCCGCCGCCATATTTTGCGGCAAGATAGGGGAAGCGCCAGATGTTGCCAAGACCCACGGCAGAGCCTGCCGCCGCCAGAACAAAGCCGATCTTCCCTTTAAAGGAGCTTCTGTTTTCAGCCATAATCTCATCCTTTTCTACGATATCGGTATTCATAACTGCTACATTGTAACACAAAAAACCGAAAAAAGCAACCCCCTCTTTCGGGTTTTGCTCGGGCAACCACTTCGGGTTGCGTCCTTCTCTCCCCTTTTATAAAAGCAGCGCTCCTCTTTCCGCGCCGCGGCGCGAGGTTCAAATTTCGACCTCGACGGAAAAAGGGTAGGCAACCATTTCGGGGTGCGTCCTTCTCTCCCTCTGCAAAAGCAGCGCGCCTCTTTATATCGCGCAAACGCGCAGCGTTTGCTTGCACTGTTGCCGTCTGCGCATCGCGCTGCCCTCGCTCTCGCTCGGTTGCCCTCTGCGACGGCTGCCACTCCTTAGCGCTCCCTCCACCCGCCCCCGGCGGCGGTCGCGCTCCTCAAAAAGAGGTCATTCGAAATTCATCTGTTTCGCGCAAACGCGCAGCGTTTGCTTGCACTGTTGCCGTCTGCGCATCGCGCTGCCCTCGCTCTCGCTCGGTTGCCCTCTGCGACGGCTGCCACTCCTTAGCGCTCCCTCCACCCGCCCCCGGCGGCG
>SVTT01000007.1:0-9702 GCA_015063625.1 Oscillospiraceae bacterium | reverse complement strand
TCGCGCAAACGCGCAGCGTTTGCTTGCACTGTTGCCGTCTGCGCATCGCGCTGCCCTCGCTCTCGCTCGGTTGCCCTCTGCGACGGCTGCCACTCCTTAGCGCTCCCTCCACCCGCCCCCGGCGGCGGTCGCGCACGTCCCTCCCGCGCCGCGGCGCGAGGTTCAAATTTCGACCTCGACGGAAAAAGGGTAGGCAACCATTTCGGGTTGCCTACCCTTTTTCTGGCGGAGAAGGAGAGATTTGAACTCTCGCGCCGGTTTAAATCCGACCTACACCCTTAGCAGGGGCGCCTCTTCGGCCAACTTGAGTACTTCTCCGTGTGTCGGGTTCTTTTTCTCCCCAACGTACTCTGCGAGCGCCGCTTGCAAAACTCGCATATGCTATTATACCCCATATCATTTCGCTTGTCAACCCTTTTTTTAAAAAAGAGTTGTCTTAAAATGACCCTTCTTTCATTTTCTTCATTTTCTGCGTTTTTGCCAAAGATTTTTTCAAAAAGTCATTGACATGGCTTTTTGAGCGTGCTAAAATGTGCAGACAAAGTTGAAAGGAAGACCGCTTTTGCGGCACGGTAACGATGGAACTCTCGTTTTTGACCAACCAACGGTTGGACGACAAACAGGCCTCGGCTCTTCTTGCAACCCAACGTGAGGATGACCCCATTCTTTTCGCCATCACCAGCGAGATCAACGGGGACAACCGATACGGTCAAACCGCCCTGGTCGTATGTTCTGAACGCCTTTACACCTTTGACTTTTCCAGCGGAGTGGCGTCCCCCGATCTGCCCTTTTCGACATTGGAAAAGATCTACACCAAGCGTCTTTACGGCAACGGTCTGGTTCGCGCCGTACAAAAGGACAGCAAGGACAAGCGCGACATCTTCCGCTTCACCTTTTCGGTGGCAGCTCTTTGCGACGCCGCGGTGGCATTTGTCAACGCCGTCAGGGACGGCACGCCCCCAAAAGAGGCAATGGACGCGGTCAGTGCCACCTTTGAAAAGCAGCTTTCGGTCTGCCCCAAGTGCGGAAGAACGCTTTCCGCGCCCGGTGTTCCCTGCATCAACTGTATGAACAAGGGAAAGCTGATGCGCCGTCTTGCGGGGTATCTCCGCCCCGAGATCACCGTTCTCATCATTTCGGTGATCGTTTCGGTCATCACCACCGCGATCGCCCTTCTCCCCCCCATTTTAACAAAATCCATGGTCGACGATATTTTACCGAACCGCCGCCGCGACATGCTGCTGTTCGTTTCGCTTCTGCTCGTCGGCATCAATGTATTGCGCTACATACTCGCCGGCATTCGCGGCTATATGCTGCGCGTTTCGGGCGACAAGATCGTTGCCCGCATCCGCTGTGACGTCTACGAAAAGGCACAGCATCTTCCCATGCGCTTCTACGACAAGACCTCCACGGGTGCAGTCATCAACCGCATCAGCGGCGACACCGCCACATTGCAGGCGTTCATGCTCCGCATTACGCAGGAGGTGGTCGTACAATTCTTCAAGCTGATCGGCATCATCATCGTCATGCTGGTCATGGATTGGAAGCTGACCCTGTTTTCACTCTGCCCCGTCCCCGTGGTCGTGATCGGCTCGCGCATCTTCCGAAAAAAGATCGCGCCCTTCTACCGCCGCATCTGGCGTCGCTCCTCCGCCGTCACATCTGTGCTGACCGATACCATCCCCGGCATCCGCGTCATCAAGTCCTTTACCAATGAAAAAAGCTCGACCGAGCGCTTTTCGGACTGCGTGGAGGACTGGCGCATCACCGACTCCAAGGCAGGCAAGATCCTCAACGCCTATCCTGCCATCGTCAACTGCCTGATTGCCTGCGGCACCGTGATCATCTGGAGCTTTGGCGGCAGCCTTGTCATCAACGGACTCGCCGGCGGCGGCTCCGGCAACCTCACGGTCGGTCTGCTTGTTTCCTTTATCTCCTATGCCTCGATGTTCTACGAGCCCGTCAACTTCTTTGCCAACCTCTCGGATTCCACACAAAATGCCCTTGCCTCGGCAGAGCGCATTATGGATATCCTCGAGGCAGAGCCCGAGCACGATTTCGGCAAGGGCAACAAGGATGCCAACATGGCGGGCAGAATCGAATTCAAGCACGTCAATTTCTCGTTCGACCGAACCAAAAAGGTGCTCTCCGACATCAATCTGGTCATTGAGCCGGGCGATATCGTGGGCATCGTGGGCACAACAGGCTCGGGAAAATCCACGCTGATCAATCTCCTTCTCCGCTATTACGACCACTACGAGGGCGAGATCACCGTGGACGGAGTGGATATTCGCACCATCGACATGGAATATTATCGCTCAAGGATCGGTTACGTCCAGCAGGAGCCCATGATGTTCCATGACACCATTTTCAACAACATAGCCTACGGCAGTGACACCGCCTCGGTAGACGAGGTCATCAATGCCGCAGACATCGCAAACGCGCATGAATTCATCGTACGCCAGCCCGACGGCTACGACTCGGTACTCGGCGAACGCGGTGTGGGGCTTTCCGGCGGCGAGCGTCAGCGCCTCTCCATCGCACGCGCCATGCTCCGCAATCCGCAAATGCTGGTCTTTGACGAGGCGACCGCCTCGGTGGACTCCGAGACCGAGCATCTGATCCAAGAGGCCATTGAGCGTCTGATCAGCGGCAGAACCACCATCATGATCGCCCACCGTCTCTCCACCCTCTCCAAGGCAAACAAGATCGTGGTGGTCGACAACGGCAAGATCATCGAATGCGGCACTCCACAGGAGCTGATGGAGAAAAAAGGCAAGTACTACAAGCTGGTGGAGATCCAATCCATGTCCGATAAGCTGGCACAATCGCGCCGTGCCGAAAATCTTTAAGGAGGGGCTTGTATGAAACGGCTTTACATCGATTCCTATACCGGAAGGCTGACCCGTTCCGACCTTTATCTGGTTGACCTCACCCTGAAGGACGGCACCCTTTACAAGGATCTCGAGCCAAGACGCCTTTTCCCCGTCAGCAACACCGAAATGTATATTTCACTGCTGGACGAGCACGAAAAGGAGATCGCACTGGTGCGAGATCTGAAGGAGCTCGACCCCGGATCCGCAGAGGTCCTTCGCGCCTGCTTCCGCGAATATTACCGCATTCCCCGTATCACAAGGCTGGTGGAGAGCGTGGACCGATTTGGCTCTCTGACCTGGACGGTGGAAACCGAAAGCGGTCCCGCACGCTTCCGCATCCGCAACCGCCACAACGACATCAAGCACTTGGCAGGAAACCGGATCCTTGTGCGTGACACCAACGATAACCGCTACGAGATCGCCGATTGGACACAGCTTGACACCGCGAGTCGCCGCAAGCTGTTCGCTTATCTCTGATATGGAACAAGCAACCGGGGGGGCGGTGTGCAATTGCACACCGCCCCCCGGTTGCTTCCCTCACTATTTATTATTTCTCCTGTCTTTCCCTGACGCCCGACCAAAGCAAAACGATCGCCTGCCCCGGCACGCCGAGAATGTAGATCAGCCAGATATTGAGCGAGAAAAAGAGCAACGAGATATGTACCGCAGCGAGTGTTGCCCACATCAGGCAGGAAATGATCAGATAATTGCGGCGGCTATTGAACCAGATGGAATTCATGATCAGCCAGACCACAAAGGAAAGAGGCACCGCCCAGATAAAAGCGATCCACGGCTTGCCGATCGCAGGAAGGATCAGGCTGACCGTGACGAAGGCAAGGGTCGCCACCATCCAGACCAGCAGCACGCAAAGCCCCGTAATGATGGCACGGCTTCTCGACTTACTTCCCGCACTCTGGGCAGGGAGCACCGTGTGTTCATGCTCGGCAGTCAGCAGATAATCCACCGTCACGCCAAACAGATCGGCAATGCCTTTGAGGATCGCAACGTCGGGAACCGACTCCGCACGCTCCCACTTTGACACCGCCTTATCGCTGTAATTGAGCTTTTGTGCCAGCTCAAGCTGCGTCATTCGGCTTCGCTTTCGCAAATCGGTGATATTTTTGGCAATCACAACCTTCAGATCGTCCACTCTACCGCCTCCTTTTCTCTCTTTGTATTAGAATAACACATTTTCACTACCATTGCAAGGGGAAAATGAGGAAATCTACCGCAAAAAAAGAAGATCTACTCATGGGAGAGTGGCTTTTTGGCGATTCTACTGTTACAAATTGCGAAGTATAGTCAACAAGCGGCGCTTTTCGATTGACTTTTCCGCGATTTTCCAGTATAATAAGGATGTCGGCGGCGATTTCTGCCGCCATGCCTTGCTTTTGCATTTTTAAATTCCAATACGGAGGCTTCTAACCATGAATGATTTTGTGATCTTCACCGACTCCGGGTGTGACATCAGCGAAGAGCTGCTTGCGGCATGGGGCGTGCAGTGCGAATATCTGACCTTCCGCTTTTACGATTCGGAAAAGGAATACCAGGGCAACGAAATGCCGAGTGCGGAATTCTTTGCCAAAATGCGTGCGGGCGGCATTGCAAAGACCGCCGCAGTCAACAACGAGCAATTTGCCGCCGCCTTCTCCCGCGTGCTTGATGAAGGAAAGGACGTGCTCTATATCGGTCTTTCCTCGGGCATCAGCAACACCTTTAATGCGGGGCGTATTGCCGCAGAGGAATGCGCCGAGAAATACCCCGATCGTAAGGTGATCGCGGTGGATTCGCTTTCTGCCTCGTCGGGTCTTGGACTTCTCGTGTACCTTGCAACCGAAAAGAAAAAGGAGGGTTCCGGAGTGGAAGAGGTTGCCGCCTTTGTAACCGAGACACGCACCAGCCTCAGCCACTGGTTCACGGTCGACGACCTCGTATACCTCAAGCGCGGCGGACGCGTCAGCTCCACGGCAGCATTTGTCGGAAATCTCCTTGGCATCAAGCCCGTGATGCACGTGGATAACGAGGGCAAGCTGATTCCCATGATGAAGGTGCGCGGCCGCAAAAATGCGCTTGCCGAGCTTGCCAAGCAATACAAGCAAACCGCCGTCAAGCCCGCAACCGGTCACGTCTATATCTGCCAGGCAGACTGCAAGAGCGAGGCAGAGGATCTCGCCCGCATGCTGCGTGAGCAAAACGGCGTGGAGGTCGAGCTGATCACCGACATCAGCCCCGTGATCGGCGCCCATGCGGGTCCCGGCACCATCGCGCTCTTCTTCGTAGCCAACCATCGATAATATCTGACGAGGTTTTTACAATGGACAAGAATACGGAAAAGGATAACAACCTGCTGCTTGACGGTCATCTGCTTGCACAGATGGCACAGGGCGGCGCCGCGCTGCTTCGCACCAACGCCGACGAGGTGAACAAGCTGAACGTGTTCCCCGTTCCCGACGGCGATACGGGCGACAACATGCGCATGACCATCGAAAGCGGGATCGCCGCCATCGAAAACATTGATTCCGACGACCTCGCCGAGGTCATGAAGACCCTCTCGCACGGCATGCTGCTCGGCGCGCGCGGCAATTCCGGCGTCATTCTCTCGCAGTTCTTCGCGGGTATGGCAAAGGGACTTGCCTCCTATGAAAAGGCAAACGCCGCAGTGATCGGAGAATCGCTCCAGATGGGTGTCAAGCAGGCATACAAGTCTGTCATGACCCCCACCGAGGGCACGATTCTGACCGTGGCGCGCGAATCGGTGGAATACGCCGTGGCACGCCTGAACGAGAAAAGCACCATCCGCAGTCTGTTTGCTGACCTTGTCAAGGAGATGTACGCCTCTCTCGAGCGTACGCCCGAGCTGCTGAAGCAGCTCAAGGAAGCCGGCGTAGTGGACAGCGGCGGCGCGGGTCTGCTTTACATTATGGACGGCTTCAACAAGGTCCTCAACGGAGAGGAGATCAAGGCAGAGCCTCCGAAGCAGGAGGAAAAGAAAGCGCTGATCGATCTTTCCTCCTTCAACGCCGACAGCGAGATGACCTACGGCTATTGCACCGAGCTTCTGCTCCAGCTGCAAAACAGCAAGGTGGATGCCGAGGAATTTGACAACAGCGTCATTACCGATTTCCTTTGCAGCATCGGTGACTCGGTGGTTTCCTTTAAAACAGGCACCATCGTAAAGATCCACGTGCACACCCTCACCCCCGAAAAGGTGCTTGCCTTCTGCCGTCAGTACGGCGAATTTCTCACCGTCAAGATCGAGAACATGTCGGTCCAGCACAACGAATCCATCGAAAAAAAGGAAGAGCCCGCACAAGTGCCCGCCGAGCACAAAGCCTACGCGATGGTCGCCGTTGCCAGCGGCGAGGGCATCAAGAACACCTTCCTCGAGTTTGGCGTGGACGCCATCGTGGAGGGTGGGCAAACCCAAAACCCCTCTACCAACGATTTTCTTGACGCCTTTGCGAGGATCAATGCCGATCATATCTTCGTGTTCCCGAACAACGGCAATATCCTGATGGCGGCAAACCAGGCTGCCTCCATTTACACCGATGCCACCGTACACGTCATCGAAAGCAAAACTCTTGGCGACGGCTACGTGGCGATCTCCTCCTTTGACCCCGAAGCAACCGACGCCGATACGCTTGCCGCCAA
The DNA here is from genome assembly GCA_015063625.1 of Oscillospiraceae bacterium. Lineage (GTDB taxonomy): Bacteria > Bacillota > Clostridia > Oscillospirales > CAG-272 > Firm-07. The sequence goes on along the minus strand of SVTT01000007.1, from coordinate 3,175 downwards.
TCTGCGCGAGGCAATGGCAAATGTGACCACGGGTCTTATCTCTCCCTCCATCCGCGATGCCGAGCTCAACGGCGTGCAGATCCACAACGGTGACTTCATCGGCTTTGTGGGCAAGCAGATGCTGGTTTCCTGCCCCACAAAGGCAGAGGCGGCACATGCGTTGGCAGATAAGATGCTTGAGAATGGCGAGAAATTTATGCTGACCGTGTTCTGCGGCAAGGACGCCACCGAAGAGGATCGCAAGGATCTGGAGGCGTATCTCACCGAGCAGCACAGTGATATCGAGATCTACTTCAGCGAGGGTGGACAGGACGTATATCCCTTCATCTACGTCGCTGAATGACTTTACAAGGAGAGCAGGGGCGAAAGCGCCCGTAAAATGCACCTGTGAGCGTGTTAGACTCGCTCTCTTGTCCCCAGCCGAATAAAAATCAGCGCCTGTGTGTCACCACACAGGCGCTGATTTTTTACAGATTTCGAATATACGCAGCAAGCTCATCAAAGCCGCCGTGCGGATATTGCGAGAGCTCCTCGCCCTTCGCGTTGATCAGGCAGTCGGTCAGCAAGAAGACCTGCATCCCCACTTCCCTTGCCGGCATATCGTCCGAAACGTCATTGCCCACCATCAGACATTCCTCGGGCATAACTCCCAGCTTTTCGGCAACCTCCCTGAAATACGCCACGTTCGGCTTGCAGAAGGAGCTGTTTTCATAGGTGGTGACCAGTGCAAAATCGTCGGGCGAAAGCCCCACGTGCCCCATACGGATCCGTGTGGCAATGGCGGGAAACACAGGGTTGGTGGCAAGCGCCGTCAAAAATCCTTTTTTGCGACAGAGATCGATCATCTCGCGCGAGCGCTCGGTGTTACCAAAAAACGCTGCCGTCTTGTGAAAATCGTTCTCGTAAAACTCATCCAGAACCCCAACCGGGGGTGCCGCGCGATCGGCGTAATGAGCGTGGAAGGCATCCCAGAACGCCTCCTCATTGGTCTTTTTCCCGTCGTTTGTGATCATGGCATACGTGCCGAGCTTGATCCCCCTTAAAAAGAATGCGGCATCGTAGCCCACGCTCTGCACCTTGGCGCCGAGCATGCCGAAATATCCGTTTAAAAATTTATCCTGATCCATCGGAAGCAACGTCCCGTCCAGATCAAACAGTACCGCCTTGATCATATCAATATTCTCCTCGTTCCTTCAATGCACGGTAGACGCACTGCATGGAAAGCGCATCCTCGGCCATCGTGCCCGCAGACTCACAAATGATGCGTGGGCAAACATTCTCGCGGAGGATCGCCTCCATCAGCGGCTCAAAGGAGGGACCGTAAACAGTATCCGCAAAGGTCAGATGCCGCTTCTCTCCCGCATCGGTGTATTCGATCTTGGAAAAATGGCAATGCATATCCCTTGCCTTGTCGTCACCAAGCACCTCGCCCACCCTTGAAAAGATGCGTCGATAATCGTCAACCGTTTCAAAAAAACCGCCCCGTTCTCGGGCATTCATGTGCCCGAAGTCCACAACGGGATAAAAATGGGGGTCGATGCCACAAAGCGTCAGCACCTCCTCAAGCGTGCCGAGCTGATTGATCTTTCCCATGGTTTCCAGCCCCAGACGGATGGGAGTATCACCCACCGTTTCCAGCGTCTTGTAAAGCGTATCTGCCGCCAGCCTCATTGCCTCCTCGCGCGAGATCTTGGCGGCACTGCCCGTGTGGATCACGATGGTATCCGCGCCAAGGCACTCCGCCGCCGCAAGCGACTTCTCGATATAGGTGATGCTCTTGAGGCGTTTTTCGGGATCGGTACCCGAAAGAGATATATAATACGGTGCGTGTAAGGAAAGCTCGATGCCGTATTTTTTTGCCTCATCACCGATCTTTTTAAGGGTCGCCTCGCCCGCGCTAATGCCGTTTCCCGCCTCAAATTCGTACGCCCCGAGTCCGAGGGCATGCAAAAAAGCGGGTGCCTGTGTGGTGGATTTAAAGCCTGCGGCATAAAAGCTCTCGCTGTTGCCGCCCGGTCCGAAAATTGCTTCCTTTCTCATACCGTCTCCTCATATTTTATCGTGCTTCCCTTGCGAATATCGGGCATATCGGGATGTTTTTTATAGAAGCGACGCAAAATCCCCTTTTCAAGGCGGCGCTTGAAGCGCGTGAAAAAGTCCTGCTTATCGCGAATGGGCGGAACCAAGAACGCTCTTGCGCCGCACCGCTTGGCACAGCAAACGTCGGTAAAGATCTGATCTCCCATGAAGGCAGTGGTCGCCTTGGTGCCTTCGAGCGAGGCAAACAGGCGCTTTGCCCATTTGGTCAGCGGCTTATGGGCGTTGTAGCGGCAAGGCAAAGAAAGAGAGGCGTTAAACAGCGTCACGCGCTCCTCGTGGTTGTTGGAAAGGAACGCCACCGAGATCCCCGCCGCGCGCAGCGATGAAAGCCATGCACCAAGACGCGCATCGGGCAGCGGCTGCTCGTAGGGAGCAAGCGTATTATCAATATCCAGCAGCAGCACCTTGATACCAAGCTCGCGCAAAAGCTCGGGCTTCAGATCATCATAGGCAAGAAAGGTGTGGTCGGGCGTAAAGATCGACACGGCAATCTCCTTTTCTCAAAGCATTACCCATTTATTTTATCACACCCCCGTATTTTTCGCAAGTAGCGCCGCAAAAAATCACATATTTTTTGAATTCAGCAAAGAGCAGAGAAAAAATCGCTCAAAATTTCAAAATTGCTATTGACAACTCGCATTGTTTGTGATATGATTGTATGGCAGTTTCGGAAAACGCCATCGGCGGGTGTAGTTCAATGGTAGAATTCCAGCCTTCCAAGCTGGCCGCGTGGGTTCGATTCCCATCACCCGCTCCATTGCACGCGCCTTTAGCTCAGCAGGATAGAGCAACTGCCTTCTAAGCAGTAGGTCGGGGGTTCGAGCCCCTCAAGGCGCGCCACTGCAAAAAACAGCATATGGTGAGTGTAGCTCAGTTGGTTAGAGCGCCAGGTTGTGGCCCTGGAGGTCGTGGGTTCGACTCCCATCACCCACCCCAGAAAACAAGACACCCCCTCTTTGGGCGACCTACGGTAAAGCAGGTCGCCCAACTAAGTTTGCCCATTCGGGCAAGTGAAGTTTACTGCGTAAGTGAAGTTATCCCGTGGATAGTGAAGTTTTGCCTTCGGCAAAGTGGG
>SVTT01000023.1 GCA_015063625.1 Oscillospiraceae bacterium | reverse complement strand
CGAGCATGTGTACATACGAGCCGCAGTTTGCAAGTGACGTTTACGCTATGTACCAATCGGTGCTTCACGGAGGACATACCGTTTCGGAGGAGCTGCTTTGGAAGAATTGTCCGCCCGAGGAAAGAGGTAATTTCGATTATCTTATCGATGTTATCGATTGGGACAAGAACGTTGACCCCAATTTCAGCAAGAACAGATTTATGAAGCCTGTTATGATCGATCAGAATGACGATTATAGGGAGGAATGGATATGCTACAAATGCCGTGAGGTATCGGCGAAGCGTCTGACCGTATATCCCGGCAAAACGGCAATTATTCGCGACGCGGCGGCATACGGATTTATTTTGCTACAGGGCAGAGGCAGATTTGGCGAATGGGAGATAGAAACTCCTACTCTCATAAGATACGGCGAGTTGACGAATGATGAGTTTTTCGTAACCGAAAGGGCGGCAAAAGAGGGAATACGGATAACGAATACGTCCTCAACCGAGCCGATCGTTATGCTCAAGCATTTCGCGGAAAATCCTGAGCTTGATAAGATGTTATCTTAAATGACAAAAAGCTATTAAATAAAAGATCGGACACATCATTCAAGGTTTTTTCCTTATGATGTGTCCAATATTTTTATTTGTGTTCCCCAATAATTACAAGTGGGAACGATATTTTCAAAAATATTGAAAATATCGTTGATATTGTTCCCAAAACATGATACAATATACCTTGTAAGACTGTAAATGCTTTAGGAGGCGGCTCTAATGGAATATATTAAAGTATCAAAGATGGCTGAAAAATGGGGGATCTCCGCACGTCGCGTACGCGTTTTGTGTGCGGAGGGCAAGATTGACGGTGTCATCCGCAAAGGAAATCTTTATATGATCCCTGCTACTGCTGCCAAGCCTATGGATGGAAGAAAAGGTAGAACGGGGCGCTTGCTTGATGTTGAAAAGAAGCGTGATCTTCTTTCGACAAAGCGTCCTCTGACGCCCGGCGAGGTCGAAAGACTTGCAAAAGAGTTTATGGTTGACTTTACCTACAACTCCAATGCTATCGAGGGAAACACGCTCACCTTGAAAGAAACCGCATTGGCTCTTGAAGGAATGACAATCGACCAAAAGCCGCTGAAAGATCATCTTGAAGCCGTAGGACACCGCGATGCTTTCCTCTACGTTCAAGAGATAGCCAAAAACGAGGTCGAGCTTTCGGAATACGTTATCAAGAATATCCACGCTCTTGTTTTGATGAATCGCCCCGAGGATAAGGGACAGTATCGCCGCATTCCCGTTCGTATTATGGGAGCTTATGCCGAGCCTGTTCAGCCGTATTTGATTGAGTCTAAAATGCGAGAATTGCTTGCCGCTAACGAGGAACGCAAAATCACAATGACAACTGTTGAGCGTATTGCACGCTTCCATCTTGAATTTGAGGGGATTCATCCCTTTATTGACGGCAACGGGAGGACGGGGCGTTTGATTCTCAATCTTGAATTGATTCGTAACGAATTCCCACCGATCAACGTAAAATTCACAGACCGCAAACGCTACTATGATGCTTTCGATGCTTTCTACCGCGATGGCGACGCCGGAGCAATGATAGACTTGATTGCAGAGTATGTAGATGAAAGACTTGACGAGTATTTGAATGTGTTAGGAAAATAAATATCTCGCCATATCGCAATTGCTTTCCCTCCGTCGCGCACTCTCCCTCAGTCACGGCAAGCCGTGCCAGCTCCCTCTCGGAGGGAGCCTTTGACACAAGAACATTCTGCGCTGACTTCTTATTTGTTTTTTCTCATCGGCATAGCCTCCTTTGAACCCCGCCACTACGGCGGGGCTCGGGGCACAACAAAAAAGCAAGCAGCACCGCGGTGCTGCTTGCAGAAGGAATCAGATGCGGACCGAGATCGACCACGAGCCGCCGTAGGTTCTGTAATGTCTGGCGAGGTCCTCGATCGCGTAGCGCGCATCGCTTGTCAGCGTTTGGCGAAGCTCCTCTTTTTTCTCCTTGAGGTAGTCGTCCTGCCACTGCTTGCGCTGCCAGTTGTTGGGATCGGAGGGGTCGCTTTCTCTCTTTGTAACGGTGGTGCTTACCTCCCACACCACGCGCCCCTGACTGCAGGTGGCAAGCGATACACGGCAGGTAAACGCAATACCGTAGTTGCTGTAATTGAAGGGGTAGCTGTGCTTGCCCTTCAATTGGCTGCGCAGCTTCTCGCAGCCCTTATCCTCGGGCAGATTCCGGTTGACGGGCGCGTTGGTCGTACCGCCACCCGACGAGCCATCGCCGCCGAGAGCAAGGGCATCGGCAAGCGCCCGTCTGTGTTTTTCGGAGGCCACGAAGGTGTGGCAGGGAAGCCCCTTTGCCCGAACAAGGAACCAAACGGTAAGTCCAAACGGAATGGCGAGCATCACGAAGAACAAAATTTTGGCAATGCCGATCAGATATGCTCCCAGGAAAGGAAGACCGATACCTACCAAAAGGGGAAGGATGTGCGCGAAACGAGAGACGGACGCATCGTTGTGTTTCCTGCAGATGTGACGCGTGTAAAACACAAGCAGCACAAGCGGCAGACAAATGGGCATAAGCTGGGTAACAATGTCAAAATAATCGGGATAAAGGTTGCCAAGCACCGTCACGCAGCCGTATACCGTAACGGCGATGGCACCAAGCGCCGCTGCGTAATACAGTACGTTTGCAACGATGGTGCCGACCTGTCCCTTTTTATCCCAGCACCACAATTGGTCAAACACCCAGATGATAACGATGATACCTGCGAAGGTCAGCATCAGGGGAACGTCCTTGAACCAATCCTTAAGGGTAACGGGATCTCTTCCGACCATGATTTCAAACGCAGGAAAGGCACAGAACAGATAAAGCACGCCGCCCTTGATGATGGCTTGCAGCAGCGAGCCGAGAGTTCCTGCAAAGTGGGTATCGCAGGTAACGAAGGTGTACATTTCGCTGATCGTGAAAATGGGATACAGGAAGATCATCCAAAAAATGCCATCAAGATTATAGAAGCGATGCAGCCCGATGCGGCCGCCTGCCAGGTATTTGATGCCCAGCAGCAAAACAAAGCCGATGACATATGCCGCCAGATACATCTTCCAGAAGATGCTCCAGTCAAAGCCCGCAATAAGCTCGCCAAAGCCAAAATCGGGGGCACTGTTTTTCACCCAGAACGAAATCATGATCAATTGCAAGCACTCGGCGAATTCTCAAAATATCCATTTGCAAACACATCAAAACGCGATAGAATGCATTCAGCAAGCTCTAAAACGACATGTTCAGCGTAACAAGATTTGCAATGCAAATGTCGCAAAAGGCTTATACCGCAAGGCTTACAGGTCGAGGCGTTCACCCCGAAGCCCCACCAAAGCGACTGATGCGTAGAGGTCATTCGCAACGCGAATGACAATGAATTGCCTTTTCGGGCATGATTTGATCGCTTCGCAATCATGAATTGAACCTCGTTCATGAATTGCGCCTGCGGCGCATGATGCGCTCCGCGCATGGACATTTCAATTCATGACGCTTCATTTGCGTGGCAAATGGCGTCATTTCATGCAATCAAGGATTGCAATTCATCAAAATAAAAAGTCGGACACATCGTTTCGGGGGTTGCCCCTATGATGTGTCCGATCTTTTTACATAAAATATAGCTTTTTACCGATTGATATAAAGGGCTTGCAATGCCGCGGTGTGCCGTCAGTGCTCCCACTTATCAACAAGGGCGCGGATCTGCGCGGCGAACTTGGCGTTTTCCTTATTGGGTCGGCTCTCACAGCGCCGTGCCAGTGCCAGCAGCGCCTCTGCTTCTCTGATCAGATTGCCGTGAATGCTGTTTTTTCTCGACCTCGTCCTCGCCACGTCGCTTGCCGTGACACGGCGGCGCTCGGTATAGGCGGTCATCACGCCGCTTTTCAGGTCGTATTCGGTCCCACTGTAAGGGGCTTCGACGGCGTAGCCTCGCTCCCGAAGCGCATCGCCGAGCGCCGCGATCGACTCCTCGGTGCCGTGGTTGAGAAAGACGGTCCGCGGCTTTTTTTCAAATGCCGACAGCCACGCCAGCAGACCCCTTTGATCGGCATGACCGCTGGTTCCCTTGAGCGACCGTATCTCGGCGTTCACCGCGATCTCCTCGCCAAACAGCTTTACCTGCGTTGCCCCCTCCTGGAGCATCCTGCCAAGCGTTGCCTCTGCCTGATAGCCGACAAACAGCACGAGATTTTTCTTGTTCCAAAGATTGTGCTTGAGGTGGTGACGGATGCGCCCCGCCTCGCACATGCCGCTTGCCGACAGGATCACCTTCGGCTCGGTGCTCTCGTTGATCCGCTTGGAATCCTCCACCGTCACCGAGAGGCGAAGCCCCTCAAAGCGAATGGGATCCACACCCGTGGCGATCAGCGAACGGGTCTCCTCATCGAAGCAGGCGGGATCGCACCTTGAAAAGATCTCGGTCGCCTCGACGGCAAGAGGACTGTCCACGTACACGGGGAAATCGGCGTTTTCCACAAGTCCCCTCTGCTTGATCTCGCGAATGGCATAAAGCAGCTCCTGTGTGCGACCAATGGCAAACGAGGGGATGATGACGTTTCCTCCGCGCCCCAGCACGCGCTCAATATCCCGTGCAAGATCGGCAACGGTTTCGCCGTGCTTTTCGTGATTTCTGCTCCCGTAGGTGGACTCAAGCACCAGATAATCCGCCTCGGCAATCGCCTGGGGATCCTTGATGATGGGCTGGCCGAGGTTACCCACGTCGCCGCTGAACACGATCTTTCGGGCATGCTCTCCCTCGCCGAGCCAGAGCTCTGCCGCGGCAGAGCCGAGCAGGTGCCCCACGTCGGTAAACCGAAGGTCCACTCCTGCCGAAACCGTGATCCGGGTGTCGTAGGGCACGCCGCGGAAGCAGGACAGCACGCCCAGCGCATCCTCCAGCGTATAGGTCGGCAAATATGCCTCCTCGCCCGAGCGCCTTGCCTTACGGTTCTTCCATTCCACCTCGCTCATCTGGATGTGCGCACTGTCCTTCAGCATGATCTCGGCAAGCTGCTTGGTCGCCACGGTGGCATACACGATGCCGCGAAAGCCGTCCTTGTAAAGGCGGGGCAGCATGCCCGAATGGTCAATGTGCGCGTGCGTCAGAAACACGGCATCGATCTCGGCAGGCGCCACGGGAAGATCCACGTTCTGAAACACGTCGATGCCCTGCTCCATGCCGCAATCCACCAGATAATAGCGCTCGTTCACCTCAAGCAGCGTGCAGCTGCCGGTGACCTCCTGCGCCGCACCGATAAACTGTATCTTCATCAGCGGTTCCTCCTTTTCCTCCTCTGTTTTCATTTTATCACAAATCGGCGGTCTTGACAAAAAAGGACACCCGAAATGATATGCCCCAAAAGCGTCCAAGCCCCGAAGTCACCCACACAGATGTCCTTTTTGATTGTCGGTCAGCGCGCCTCCTCGATCACGATCTTAACGCCCGAAAAGGCGCTTTTCGTCGTTGCGAGATACGAGATGTCCCGATCCCCTGCGGGGATCACCACACCGGCACTGCCGCCGTTCTGATTGTCATACAGCAGCACCAGCTCGTGTGCCGTACCCGTCACGGTATAGGTCGCGCTCTCCCCGTTTTTAAGCATGCCGACACACTGCCCGTCGATCAGACAGCTCATCCTCGAAAGCGAGGCGGCAAAGCCCTTCTTGCGGCTCACGGTCACGCGGCGCATGATCGCAGCGTTCGGGTCGGGCTCGGCAAAGGGGTCGTTTGCCGCAGGGGCAAAGCCGACGTGCGAGGGGGCAACGGGTGCCAACGCACCCTTGGCGTGCTTGACGCCGTCGGCAATGCTCCAGAGAACATACGCGTGAAGAAGACCGTCGATCAGGAAGGACATGTCGCCCGCCGCAATGTAGGCGGGAATATCGATCACCAGCAGCAGCGTATCCAGCGAGAAGAGCACCAGTGCCGCCACCATAAAGCCCCTTCTCTTGCCCGATAGCAGCCAGAAGACAAAGTAGGGCAGCACGCTGACAACCGCAAAAATGAAGGTGACGGCAAGATAAGCGATATTCGCAAGCTCAAGATACATGCCGACGCCCTCGAAGATAATGATCTGCGTGACGTAAGAGGAAAACAGGAAATAGGTCTGGGCAAACGCCACCGAAAAGACGTTGACCAAAGAGAAAACAATGACCAGCAGCAGCGAATACCGCGCCGCACGGTACTTCTTCACGTGCGTGATCTGCTCAAGCGTCTGGGGGGAGGGAGTGTTCATCGGATTGGTTGCGTTCATAGAGGATCTCCTTTCAAAGAGTCGTTAAAAAAATTCGGCAGTCGCTTTAGCTCAATCCATGCTTCTTCTGCCCTCAAGGGCACGGGAAAGCGTGATCTCGTCGGCATACTCCAGCTCCCCGCCGTAGGGGATGCCGTGCGCAAGACGCGTGACCCTGACGCCGAGGGGGGTCAGCAGCCTTGCGATATACATTGCCGTTGCCTCACCCTCGGTGGTCGCACCCGTGGCAACGATGACCTCCCTCACGCTACCGTCCGAAAGACGGGAAAGCAGCTCGCGCAGGGTCAGCGCGTCGGGGGTAATGCCGTTCATGGGCGAGATCAGACCGTGCAGCACATGGTAGACGCCGCGAAAGGAGCGTACGCGCTCAAACGCCATCACGGCGCGCGCATCCTCGACCACACAAAGCACCGAGCGATCCCGATCGGGATCGGCACAAATGGGGCAGAGCTCGCGGTCGGTGAGATTTTCACACACGGGGCAACGGTGGATCTTCTCCTTTGCGCTCTGCATCGCAGAGGTAAAGGAGGTGATATCGTCCTCGCTGTACTCAAGCACGGCAAGTGCCAGACGCTGCGCGGACTTTCTGCCGATGCCGGGCAGACGGGCAAACTGCTCCGCCAGCACGTCCAGCGCTTCAATACCCGTGGACATCAGAACAGACCCGGCATACCGGGCACGCCGAGCGCGCCCGTGATCTTGGACATCTCGGCACTGTTGGTATCCTCCACGCGCTTGATCGCCTCATTGACGGCGGCGACCAGAATGTCGGAAAGGGTCTCAATATCGTCGGGATCAACCACCTCGGGGGCGATGTCCAGCGAGAGGATCTGCTTTTTGCCGCTGATCTTCACGGTCACGGCGCCGCCGCCAGCAGAGATCTCATACTCGCGGCTGTCAAGCTCCTCCTGAAGCGCCGCCATGTCCTCCTGCATCTTCTGTGCCTGCTGGATCATGGCGTTCATGTTGGGCGCACCGCCCATTCCCTTGGGGTAATTGGCTCTCATGATGTATCTCTCCTTTTTATGATTTACGCATTTTCGCCCGCGGCGTTTAAAATATCATCAAGAACGGTATCGTTTTTACCGACCTTGCCGTCCTCAACCTCGATCTGAAGGGCGCGATCGCGCACCTCTCTTTTCAGCTCTGCCGACAGCGCACGGCGCAAAAGATCTCTGCCTCCCTGCCCCTCCAGCATCATCTCGGCAAAGGCACTGGGCAGACGGATCACAACGCCGCCTCCCTCATCGGTAAAGGCGCGTGCGCCCTCCAGAAAGGATGCCGCCATGGCGTTCTCACGCCGCACGCGCTCCACGGCGTTGACAAAGCCGCGCATGCGCGTCAGCACTCTCCCCCCTCCCACAGGAGCCACGGCAGATGGTGAGGACTGCGAAGCGCTCGCTGCCGTCGGACACGGGGTGGGCTCTGCGGCACGGGGCTTGACTGCCGCTGCCTGCAAGGTCGGATCCTCCGCATCGGGGCAGGACGGAGCGCTCGGCGCGACCGTTTTTTGATCAACCGACGGCGCGACCGACACGCCGCCCGAGAGCGCGTCCTCCAGTCGCTCGATGCGGGCAAGCAGCCCCTCGGGCGAGGTGTCAAGCGCGGGGTCACACATGCGCACCAGCGTCAGCTCGGCGATCATTCGCTTGGCGGCGCTTGATTTTTGCATGGCAAAGAGCGCGTCCTCCACCAGACGGCACTGGGCAAGCAGCCCTCCCTTGCTAAAGCGGGCGGCAAGCGCCGAGAGCGCCTGTGCCTCTCCGTCTGCGAGGTCAAGATAGGAAGCCGCGGCGTCGGTGGTCTTGATGACCAGCAGATCACGGTACACGCCGATCAGATCCTGCCAGAAGACCGCAAGATCTCTTGAAGCGTTCACTGCCTCCGCAACCGCGCCGAACACGGCGTCATAGTCGGCGTTTGCCACCCCCTCGATCACGCGGATCATGCCCTCGCGACCCACGGAGCCCATCATTTCGTTGACTGTTTCGGTCGTAATGGGTCTGCCGCCCCCCGCGCAAAGCTCCAGCAGGCTGATGGCGTCGCGCATGCCGCCCTGCGCCATACGCGAGATACGGTCGGCAGCATCGGGGTCAAGCCTGATCCCCTCCTCTCTCGCAATAAAGGAGATGCGCTGCGAGAGCACGGGGGTGGCGATGCGGCGGAAATCAAAGCGCTGGCAGCGCGATACGATGGTGGCGGGGAGCTTTTGAAGCTCGGTGGTCGCCAGGATGAAGATGACGTGGGCGGGAGGCTCCTCCAGCGTTTTGAGCAGCGCATTAAAGGCACTTGCAGAGAGCATGTGCACCTCGTCCACGATATAGACACGGTATTTGAGTGCCGTGGGGGTATAGATCACCTCGTCGCGGATATCGCGGATGTTCTCCACGCCGTTGTTGGAGGCGGCGTCCATCTCCAGCACGTCGGTTGCCGAGCCGTTTTCTACCGAAAGGCAGGCGGCGCATTTGCCGCAGGGGTTGCCGTTCTCGGGCGAGAGGCAGTTGACCGCCTTGGCAAGGATCTTGGCGCAGGTCGTCTTTCCCGTGCCTCTGGAGCCGCAAAAAAGATAGGCATGGCTTGGTGTTCCCTTTGCCACCTCAAAGCGCAGGACCGAGGTAATATGCTCCTGTCCGCACACGTCGTCAAAGGTGCGGGGACGCCACTTGCGATAAAGCGCCTGATGCATCTGCGTTACCTCCTTTTTTCATCTTCGGATACTGACAGAGAGAAAAGGCAAGCCGCAAAATAAGACCATACACCTTAAAATCGAACGTCACCTTTGCGCGGAATTCGCGTTTCCTGCTCGGAGCAGGCGCCCTCGCGGCACATCGGGTCAACCGCTTAATGCTGCTTGGTTCCCCACCTGACATGGTTCACGGCATCCGATTGCGCAAGACCCACTCGTCAACACAGAAAAGCACGCTCCATGACCGCATCGCTTCTGTCCTCAGAAAAGGGATCTACCCCTGCGTATAGCGGATTTCAGGTGCAGGGACCCGCTACTCCCCCGGCTGGTATGGCCTTATTTCACTGCTTGCCAGTTATATTATAGCAGATGCACACTCCTTTTGCAATAGGTGCGCGCGATTTTTTCAAAACACTTTTCGGCGGCGCCGCCCCAAAGGGGCGGCATCGGGGCGCGCCCCGCCTCATCTCGCCCTGCCGCGCGCTTCAAGAAGGAGCAGAGGCGTCTTACCCCCCACGAGATGCGTTTCTTCGGTAAAAAGTCGCACCGTGTGGGGGGTTTTCAGTGAAATGCGAAGCGACAGAGGTGCAAGATCCTCTCCCGCTCGCCGCAGGTGCGCCAGCACCTGCCCCGCCGACACGGGCGCCCCTCTATCCACCAACGGATCAAGCAGGCCGTGCGAGCTCCGCCCGCCCTCAAGGGACAGCAGGATCTCTGTCTGCCCCCGACAGCGCAGGCGCAGCTCGCGGCAGCCCCCCTCAAGCAGCAAGCCGTCGGCTGGCGCGAACAGGCAGCACCCCACGGGCAGAAGCCGCACCCACCCATCGGCGTCTTGATCGGAAAAGTCTTTGTTTTGCGCACCGTTACGGTGCATTCCTTCCTTTCGGGTCGCAAGAGAGCACTCAAGAATATTGCCGTCGCTCGGCGACAGCAGCCGCATACCCCGTTTCATCCCACCACCGCCTTTTTGGTGGTAGTGTTTGCGCACACGCCCATTTTTATACCGTTCCTGCCCATGTGCTCTCGGCGATCCCCCAAAATCGAGGACTCTTCAGGCGCCGTCCCCCTCGGTGTCGCGCCGCCGAAAGGCAAAGCGCGTGCCCGCGAGCAGCTTTTCCTCCACAAAATGATCAATGACGAGGATCACTGCCGCCGCACCCACCCAGGTCAGCGAAAATTTCAAGCAGATCTGGCTGTAAAAAAGCTCATAGCCGCAACCGCGGTAGCTCCAGAGGTTCATCCCGCGATAGACATTGAAATAAAGCCCGAAGAGCAGCTCGTACAGTGTGATGCCGAGCCCGCCGATCAGGGGGAAGGTGAGGCGCCACCATCCGCGAAGGGGCAGGCGGTGGAGCAGCACCACGATCAGATACGCACCCGCACCGAGAAAAAACGTGAGGAACTGCACGGGCGGATGGTTTCTGATGGCGCGAAAGACCATCTCCACCAAAATATACAGGAAGCCCGCGGCAACAAACTCGATCAGCAGCTTCAGAAAAATACACGCGCCGCGCGGCAGGGAAAGGACTGTTTTCATCACATCTCACCTCTTTATCCACTTTAGTATCGTCGGGGAGCATCCCGTTAAATCATCTCCGGTCGATTCTTTTTGCACAGCCATGTCCCAATTACATCATATATGGTAGGGGCAGGCGAATCAGGCGCGTGCCGCAAGGGACCGCCGCGAACGATCGGCAGTTGCCCTGTGGTCATTGCAAATCTCGGCTGGATCGACCAATGCCAAAATCACATCACACGTGGCAGGTCACGCCCGAACGTGTCGCATCATAAGCAAAGGCTCGCCGTGCTTCGGTGCGGCGAGCCTGATCTCTTATTCCATCACGGAGAGCAGATGATTTTTGGCGATGAGAATGTCGGCGGCAGGATCCTCGCCCGCCTCGCGCTCAATGGTCAGGAAGCCGCGATAGCCGACCTCCTCCAGTGCCGAGAGATATGCCTTGAAGTCCACACCGCCCGTGCCGAGGGGCACCTCGCGGAAGAATTTCACGTCCGCGATATCCTCGGGCATCGGCGTCACGCGATAGATGTATTCGGGGTTGGTGCGTTGCAGCATCACGCCGTCCTTGGCGTGCGTGTGCACGATATAATCCTTCAGATTATGCACGGCGACCACGGGATCATCCCCTGTGACCATCACAAGATTGGCGGGGTCGAGGTTGACGGCAACACCCGTGGAATGAAGTCCGTCAAGGAAGCGCTTCAGGACCGCCGAGGTTTCGGGGCCCGTTTCGATGGCAAAATGTGCGCCGATGCTGTCAGCATAGCGCGAAAGCTCAAAGCACGCCTCCTGCATGATGCCGTAGCGCGGATGCGAGGGATCCTCGGGCACAACACCGATATGCGTGGTGACGATATCGGTTTCAAGATCCTTGGCAAGATCAAGAATGCGCTTGGAGCGCTCGATCAGCCCGGGGTTCAGCTCGGGGTTGCCAAAGCCCTTACCGAGATCGCCGCACAGCGCCGAAAAGCAAAGCCCTGCCGACTTCACCTTGTCAAGCAGCTCGCGGCGGTCTGCCGCGGTGAGGTTCTCGGGGGCGTGCTCGCCCTTGGTGGCATACATCTGAATACCGTTCGCGCCGAGCGCGGCCGCCTTTTTGATGGCAGTATCGGTATCGGTTCTAAAGGACTCAAGGATCACACCGATGGGAAAACGAAACATAACTTACCTCCCTGCTGCCGCAAGCAGCTCTTCCTCTGATTTTTTGGTTTTGATAAGATGACGGAGGTTTTTGACCGAGAACAAGAAAAGCACAAGCCCTGTCAGTCCCCACGAGATGGGATAGGAAAGATAGATGGATTCAAGAGTCCCGACGGCACGGAACACAGTGGAGATCCATATCACGCGGAACACACACGCGCCCATCAGCGAAACGACCGTTGAGGTGAGCGAGCGCCCGAGTCCACGCAGGATTCCACAGCCGATCTCCATGGTAGAGAGCAGAAAATAAGGAATCCATGTATACATCATACGGCAGAGCGCCGTATCAAAGGCGACCTGCTCCAGCGAGTCCGCCGCGGCAGGAGCAACATCGTAAAGCGAAAGCAGGGGCTCGCGCAACAGAAAGAGTGTGCCCGATGCAAGCACTGCCACCGCCGCGGCGGTTGCATAGCAGCACGCCATCACGCGCTTGACACGCTGATATTTTGCCGCGCCCACGTTCTGGCTGGTGAAGGTGATAGCACCCTGGTAGACCGAGTTCACAGAGGTGTAGGCAAAGCCCTCCAGGTTGGCGACGGCGGCGTTGCCCTTGACCACGGGATTAAAGCGCGCTCCCTCTCCCACGATGGCGTTATTGACCTGCAGGATCGAGGACTGAATCAGCATATTGGACAGCGCAAAGAGCGCACCCTGCACGCCCGCAGGCAGACCGATGGTCAGAATGCTGCGAAAGGAGGAACGGTCAATGCCCAGCTTTCGAAGCGAGAAGCGGCAAGCCCCCTTGTCACGCGAAAGCCGCAGCAGCAGCACGAGTGCCGAGGTGGCGTTGGCAATGGCAGTCGCCCACGCCACGCCGTCCACCGACATATCAAACGCCAGCACAAACATCAGATTGAGGCCCACGTTCATAAGCCCCGTCATCGACAGCACCAGCAGCGGAGTCTTGGTATCGCCCCTCGCGCGGAGAATGGAGATCGCATAGTTTGAAAGCGCTGTAAAGGGCAGACCGATAAAATAGATGTCGGTATACTTCAACGCAAGGTCAAGCAGATGCCCCTCGGCACCCATCAGCGCAAGCACCGGGCGAGCAACCAGAAAGCCCACGCCCATGGAGGCTGCGGCAAAGATCACACTCATGGTGATGGCGGTATGCACCGCCTTGGAGGCACCCTCGTCATCCCGTGCGCCGAGGCGCCTTGCCACCACCACGTTGGCACCCGTGGAGAAGCCGATGAAAATATTGAGCACCATGTTGAGAAACGCCGAGGTCGTACCGATCGCACCCACGGCATCCAGCTCGCTCGACAGGCTGACCACCACCATGTCGGTGGCGTTATAAAGCACCTGCAGCAGGTTGGTTACCATCAAAGGCAGAATAAAGATCAGGATCTTACCGAACAAAGGCCCCTCGGTCATCGAAAGGTCTTTTCTCTTTGTCAGTAACATATCGTCACCCTCGGCAAAAGCTGCCGCCTTTCTCCCCCCCCATTTTAGCCCCATGTCGCCCCCCTGTCAATAGGTTTTCGATATTTTATGCAAAAAAGGAGCTACGTCATTTAGATGCAGAAGGTGTGATCTTGGCACGTTA
This sequence comes from Oscillospiraceae bacterium, assembly GCA_015063625.1. GTDB lineage: Bacteria > Bacillota > Clostridia > Oscillospirales > CAG-272 > Firm-07. The sequence continues at coordinate 5,828 of SVTT01000023.1, read as the reverse complement.
GGCGTATACAAATACGTCGAGTGCCAAGAGCGCACCTAAAAAACACACATTTAAATTGAAATTCGCAAGAATTTCTACCTAAAAAGCCGCCTTTTCTGCCATTTTTGACAGATAAAGCGGCTTCATTTTTCAGTTTCCTCTTTGTGTGTTTTTGTTCGGCGCTAAATGAATCAGCTCCTCTCGGGAGTCAGTCAAGAAAATCCTCGTTCAGTGTCACGCCGAATTCCTTGGCGATGGCAAGCAGATTCTCGTCGCTGATGGTCTGCAGGACCTTACCGCCGCTGCTGCTCATGACGAGGTTGTAGATCTCCGCCGCCTTTTCGATGGTGTGCATCAGGCCAAAGGTGATGTCAAAATCGGGGCCTGAGCAGAAAAGACCGTGATGCGCCCAGACGGCGGCATCAAACTGCTTCATGACCTCGGAGGTGGCAAGCGCGATGTCCGCGCCGCCCGGCACCATCCACTCGACCACGCCGACGCCGCCGGGGAAGACCACGGGGCATTCGGTTGCCGACTGCCAGAGCGCACGGCTGAACGCCTTCGCCGTCAGGGGCAGCGTGTAGGTCATGGCAATGAGATTGGGGGTATGTGCGTGATAGATGACGCGGCATGCGCCACCCGTTGCCGCCACACGGACCGAGTGGTTCATGAAGTGGCTGGGGAACTCACTGGTGGGACGCGCGCCCCCCTCAAGCCCCCAGACGATGCGCCATGCGGTGCCCTTCTCATTGATCTCCACGATGCCGATGGAATGCTCGGGATCGAGGATCACGTTGCGGAAGAACTTGCCGCTGCCCGTGGTGAGGAAATACTCCGAGGCAAGATTTTTGCCCTCCACGCCCATCTCGACCCATGCGCCGGGCGTCTTGAAATAGGGGCGGCACGCCTCGACCTCCTCCTGCTTCATGCGATACGTGAGATTTCCGCCGTTGCGCTCGTGCCAGCCCTGAAGCCAGCCGTCGTTGCACATACGGATATAGTCCTTGATGATCTTCACTTCCAAAATACTCATATCTTATCCTCTCTTTGCCAGAACTTCGTTTTCATAGCGAGCGATCTCGCTGAACCATGCACCGTCAAGGGGCTTATTGCATCTGCGGCAATACTCGTCAAAGATCTCGCCGAAGGGATAGGACTTCAGCTCCTCCTGAAGCACCATCAGCTCGGTAAAGCGCTGCTCATCCTGCAGCCTTTTCAGATACGCATTGGGCTGGAGCAGAGCAAAGAGCAGTGCCTTTTGCAGGTTGCGGAAGCCCGTGACCCAAGCGCCGACGCGGTTGATGGACGCATCGAAATAGTCAAGCGCGATAAAGACGCGATCCAGCGCATCGCAGCGCACGATCTCCTTGCAGATCTCCTTGGTCTCGTCGTCAAAGAGCACCACGTGGTCGCTGTCCCAGCGCACACCGCGCGTGACGTGGAGCGCCATTTTTTCGTCGTAGGCAAGCACCGCCGAGATCTTGTCGCTCACGACCTCGGTGGGGTGATAGTGACCGTTGTCCATCAGCGTGATGCAGTCATCTCTGCCTGCGGCGTACTTCAGACACCACTCGGCAGAGCCCACGGTGTAGCTCTCCACACCGATGCCGAACACCTTGCTCTCGGCACAGGGGTAGACCTTGGTCTTATCAAAGGGCTCGGCAAGGATCTCGTCAAAGGACTGCTTGTAGCGCACGCGGGGACCGAGGCGGTCGGCAGGGATATCCTTGTAGCCGTCACCCGTCCAGATGTTCATGACGCAGGGCATGCCCAGCTCGTTTGCGAGATACTCGGAGATACGCACCGAGGCGCGGCCGTGCTCGACCCAGAATTTGCGCGTTTCCTCGTTCGGAGAGGAAAGCGTCAGCGGATCGCACATGGGGTGAGAGAAGAAGGTGGGGTTAAAATCGCACCCCATTCCGCGCTCCTTGCAAAAATCCACCCATTTCTTGAAGTGCTTGGGCTCGAGCTTGTCGCGGTCGACCCAGCCCCCGTTCTCCTCATCAAAAATGGCATAGGACGCGTGCAGATTCAGCTTGACCTGTCCGGGCACCAGCTCGATGACCTTGTCGATGTCCGCCATCAGCTCCTCGGGCGTACGTGCCTTTCCGGGGTAATTGCCCGTGGTCTGGATGCCGCCCGAAAGCGACTTTTCTCTTTGATCAAAGCCCCCAACGTCGTCACCCTGCCAGCAGTGCAGCGCCACAGGAACGCTCTTTAATCTCTCCATTGCCGCCTCGACGTCAACGCCGAGTGCCGCATATTTTTCCTTTGCTTCCAAAAAACTCATCACACGATCTCCTTTATATCAAAGCTTTTTCTCACGGCATCGCGCGCCGCGGTAAGATCCGCCAGCTCTCCCGTACGGATCATCTGGATCAGCAGATTTCCGATCGCCGTTCCCTCGGTGGGCCCTGCAAAGACAGCAAGCCCCGTTTCCCTCGCCGTGAGGACGCAGAGATATTCGTCGCGGCAGCCGCCGCCCACGATATTCAGCGATGTGTAGGTCTTACCCGTGATCTCGCTAAGACCCTTTATGGCGTTTTTATAGCAGAGCGCAAGGCTGTGGTAGATGCACTGCATGAGATCCCCTACCGAACGGGGCTCCTCGCCGCCCGCCTCGCGACAAGCCGCGCGGATCTCGTTGATCATGCTGTCGGGAGCAAGGAAGCGCGTGTCGTTCACGTCCACCACACCCGCAAAGGTGCTCGCACGCGCCAGCGCCTCCAGCTCGGCATAGCTGTACGTCTTTTCCTTCTTCTCGCGCAGCTCCTTGCCCTCGATGTAGGCAACACCGTTGAGCTCTCTGCGCACCGACTGGATCATCCAAAGACCCATGATGTTTTTGAGGTAACGGAAGCGGTAGAACGCGCCGCCCTCGTTGGTAAAGTTCTCCTCGCGGCTCTTATCGTGCGTGATGGGCGCCTCGTTCTCGACACCGAGCAGGCTCCACGTGCCCGAGGAGAGATAGACCGCGTGCTCGTCGCGGGCGGGAACGGCAAGGTATGCCGAGCCCGTATCGTGCGTGGCGGGCAGCACCACGGTGGTATCAAAGCCCACGCGCTCACGCACCGAGGGCAACAGCTTGCCCAGTGCCTCGCCCGGCATGGCAAGCTCGCCGAAGATCTCGGCAGGCAGCCCCAGACGCTCGATCAATTCTCTGTCCCACGTCTTGCTCCTCGCATTCACCAGCGCGGTGGTGGTGGCATTGGTATATTCGTTTTTGATCTCACCCGTGAGAAGGAAGCCGAGATACTCGGGCATCATCAGAAAATAACGCGCGCGCCGAAGTGCCTCGGGGCTCTCGCCCTTAAGAGCCGTCAGCTGATATACCGTATTGTAGGGCTGCTTCTGAATCCCCGTACGGGCGTAAAGCTCCTCAAAGGAGAGCGTGCGCTCCACCTCGGCATCCATGCCCTTGGTGCGGTCGTCACGGTAGGCGACCGCATCGGTCAGGCGTTGCTTTTCGGAATCGAGCAGTACGAAATCCACGCCCCACGTGTCAATGCCCACGCTCTCGGGCGCGATGCCGCGCTTGCCGCAGACCGAAAGTCCCTCCAGCACGCTTTCAAAAAGGTGCTCCACGTCCCAACAATCGTGGCCGTTCAAGCGCTTTTGCTTGTTGTCAAAGCGAAAGATCTCCTCAAGGATCAGCCTGCCCTCCTCAAGGTGGCAAAGAATATGCCTGCCCGAGGAAGCACCGATATCGATAGCAAGATAGTATTTCATTTCGTTCTCCTTATTTTTTGCGGTAGAGCCATGCGGCGCAGAGCGAATCCTCACCCCAGGTCTTGCCCGCGCTGGCATAGTCGATCAGACGGACTGTGCCGCGGCTCTCGGTCTTGACGGCAAAGCACTTCTTTGCGACGGGAACCTCGGGGCAGAACACCGCCTCACCCTCGGCGACGCCGTTTTCGTTGCAGACCACGTCAATGACCTCGGTTGGCTCGGTCACGCGGCGATCGGCGGCAAGCACGGTGGGACCGTGGCGGTACGCCGCAAACAGCGCCTCGTTTTCGGCACCCTCGGGGGGCAGAACGCGCGTGATCTCCATGGGGAAGGAGAGCTCCACAACGTCACCCGCACACCAGGTGCGCGTAATGGCGGTATAGCCCGCCGTGACCTCGACCGCCTCCCCGTTGACACGAATGGCAGGATCTTCACACCATGCGGGCACGCGAAAGAAGAAGCTGAAGGTCTTTGCGGTATCGGGATAGAGCGTAACGGAGATCTCGCCGTTTTTCGGATAATCGGTGCTGACGTCGAGCTGCAGCGCGCCGCCCTCGGGGGTCACGGTGCGGATGCGGCCCTGCTCGTAATAGCTCATCACCACGCCGTCCTTGCGGTGCAGCAGCGTCATTTGGGGAATGATGCCCGCGCCCGCGCCGCCGATGCAGGCGCAGCAGCCATAGAAGGTGCCGTCGGGGAAAGCACAATAGCCGCCGATGAATTTGCCGCGGCGGTCGGGCGTGAGCGGACTGTAGCTGTCAAAGGGCATGACCTGGGGCAGATGCTTCTCGGGGCGGTTGACCGTCAGTCTGCGCTCGGTATTGAGCGCGCCCATGTAGTTGTTGTAGAAGGTGGTTTCAATGGCGTCGGCATAGCGGCTGTCTCCCGACAGCTCCAGCAGTGCCGTGGCAAGCTTGAGCCAGGTCACGCCCACACAGGTCTCCTGCATCACGCCGTCGTAGCCAAGCTTGGTCTGCATCAGCGCGGTGTGGTCAAAGAGCTCGTGCGTGCAGCCGCTGCATCCGATGATGCTCAGCTCACCCGACAGGATGCGCTCGCCGAACTGCAATGCCGCCTGCTTATATTTTTCGATTCCCGTGAGGTAATAATATTGGATCAGACCCTCAAAGCAGGACATCATCTCATACGCCTTGACCACGGGGTACTCGTGCAGGGCAAGCTTGTTTTCCAGCGCCAGCTCGATGAGGCTGCCCACCGAGGTGAAGCCGCTTTCCACCACGTAGGTGGCGAAATCAAAATAACGGCGCTCGCCCGTCAGGCGGTAAAGACGGACAAAGGGCTCCAGCACAGAGCAGGACGCCATGCCTCCCCAGATGGTGGCGGTATGGTAGATCTCGATCTTGCCCTCGCCCTTGCCCACCTTTTGAAGGATGTAGTCGGCGTGTCGGCACATGGCGGCGATCACCTTTTCGGCAAGCGCCTCGTCGCGGCAGATCTCAAGAAAATACTGCATGCCGAGCAGAACGTACTTTCTACCCCACATGTCCCAGCCCGAAAGCTCCTTGTCCGCGGTATAGGTGGAAAATCTGCCGTGCTCGTCCTCGGCAGTCAGCATATCGCGCACGCTGTCCTCAAGGATGCGGTAAAGACCGTCGGCTCCCGTGTAGCGAAGGATCATGGATGCGCCGCGCATCATTTTCCCCCAATATTCGCAGCGCCAGAGCTTATCCTTCCCGTCGGGCATGGTGCGATACTGCTCCACAAATTTCTGCCAAAGACCGACCTCGCAGATCTGATTGCGCTCGATAAACCCAACTGCCTCGGCAAGCGTGCCCGTCAGCTTCATTTCTGCGGCGGGGATCTGCCACATCACCTTGCTGTTCTCAAGATGACTGATACGGTTATTTCGCATACCTGTTTCTCCTCACGGTGTATTTGTTACATGTTTAGTCTACCATATATAATATCAGCACGCAAAGGACTTTTGTTATCCAAAAAAGTGGCGGTTTTTACTCGAAGCGGTGGCGCATAACGCAAGCACGCCCACAAACGGGTCGTCGAAGGCTGTACAGTGCAGTATGATTATATACAGGTAGTGCAAGATGATTGTATACAGTTTTGTGATATAATAAAGGCAGAAAAATGACCACAAAGGAGGT
>SVTT01000006.1 GCA_015063625.1 Oscillospiraceae bacterium | reverse complement strand
GGTCGTTGGCGGTGGAAACAGGGCGCACGCGCACCCGATTTCCCACACCTCGCGGTACGTTTGGGTGTGATCAAACCCGGTAGGGGTCGGCGCCCTCGACGACCCGTTCATGGTTACCGTCTGTTTGTTATGGGCTGTCGTGGGCGCCAGCCCCTACCATGGATGATGTGATCCGGGCATTGTCGGATCAAGCCAAGTCTTCCTTTTGTTATAAAAAAACCGGCGGTCGTTGTCGGGGGAAACAGGGCGCGCACGTGCACCCGATTGTCGGTGTGTTCGCGGCACGCCCTTATATCCGTCATCCCCTCGCAGATCCCGATGCTTTGCAGCGCCCTACGGGTTCGACTGCGGGCTTCGCCCTCCGCTCAGGACGACAACGAGGGGGGAGGGTCGGCGTCCTCGCGGCACGTTCGGGCATGATGTGATCCGGGCATCGGTCGATCGAACCGAGATCAGCGGTTGCCCCGTGCGAGCGCTCCTATCCGACAGTCATGCCTGCATTTTGTGTTTTTGGAAGAGGACAGACCAATTTTTTCGTCAAAATTAACGAATATCTTGTTCATATTTTGTATCTTAAGTAGAATCGTCAACAATCACTTGACTGCGAAGAATGTTTTATATATAATTAATATACGGAAATGTCACCCTTTGCACACCGTTTGTTCATTTGTTGTGATACATCTCTGTGCGGAGAGGCACATTCCAAAAACAAAAAAGGAGAGTTTTTATGAAAAAGCAAATTCGTTTGATCTTGCTTGCCATGCTGGTTGTCGTGATGGTCGTCATGACGGCAGTGGTGGCATCGGCAGACGATACGGCTGACGGCAGCGGCATTGCCCTTGTGGGCGAAGAGATTGTCGGCAACTATAGCGTCGAGACCGATAGCGGCTACACCAGCACCAACACCCTGGCAGAAGCCATTGGTGTTGTCAAGAACGGCGGCGCGATCACCCTGCTCAAGGATGTGGAGGAGGCAGCGGGCGTTCAGCTGAACGTCAATAAGACCTACACCATCACGGGCGCCAATGCGGGTGCCGACTACAAGCTGACCTTTACGGGCACCACCGCGTTTGACGGCGGCTACAACCCCAACAACAAGGGCGCGGCTACCGCATATGCGTTGGATGTTTCGGCAGGCAACGTGACCTTCGATAACCTCGTTGTGGTTGCACCGCGCACTGCGGGTGTGATCGTGCTTCGCCTCAGCGGAGCCGATGCCGAGGTTACGCTCAACAACGTCATCACCGACGGCGGTCATTACACCATCGCCTATTACGCAACCGCCACCCTGAACATCAAGGGTGCGGATACGGTGCTCGGCACGGGCAGCAATCACCAGTACATTCTCCACAGCACTGTGATAGGTGAGGGCGCGGTGCTCAATATGTACAACGGCAAGGTGACCAACAAGCAAAACGGTTACGTCACCGGAAACTCCACCGCCGGCGGCGATATCATGCTGTTCTATGCCACGAAGTTCGAGTTTAACCTCATGGGCGGCACGGTCGAATCCGCGGGTGACGGTTTCTGGTGTAAGAACGGCATGAAGCTGACCGTTTCCGAGGATATTCCCGGTGTACAAACGGTCGTCACCTCTCCGAGCGGCACCGTTCTGCCTGACGGCAGCGGCTCGGTCATCAACATCTCGGGCGGTACCTTTACCATTAACGGCGGCAATGCAGCCAACTCGGTCTTGAACGTCAGAGGCGCCGGTACGACGGTTTCCGTCTCGGGCGGCACCTTCAATGGCGGTTCCATAGCTCTTGGCGGCGGCATCGGCGCCGTTCAAATCAGCGGCGGCACCTTCAGCTCGCCTGCGGCTGCAGTCTCAGCGGAAAATCTAGCCGGCGGCTTTCTGATCAATTGCAACAATGCAGTTTCCCTTACCATCAGCGGCGGCACCTTCAGAGCGACGGGCGCCAACTCGTACTCTGCCGTGCTTCGTATCTCGGACGGCGGTGCAAACGTTCGTATCACCGGCGGTACATTTGAAATGAGCGGCCCCGGCGACGTGGTTCGCAAGAACAACGGCACGCTGACCATCGAAAAGGGCGGAGCGGTTGCCCCCAGCTTCACCGCTTTGAGCGGCACCGGAACAGCAGTGCTCACCATTGAGGGCTCCAACGGTGTGACCACCATTAACGACGGTGTCTTTACCAACTGCTCAAGCACGACCTATCTGCTCAACCTGCATGCCAACAACGCCGTGGTCAATATCAACGGCGGTACCTTCAACTCCTATGCATGGAACAGCATTACTGTGAGAAACCGCGGTATGAAGCTGACCGTCGACGGAGGCGTTTTCGAGTCGAAGGGGGCGGGCGGCTATATCTTCTGCTCCAACGATGCCAATACCATCGAGATCAAGGACGGCACCTTCAAGGCTCCTGCCACGACAAGCGATATCAGCTACCAGATTGTCTATCTTGGCGCCTATGACAACAAGCTGATCATTTCGGGCGGTAAGTTTATCGGCGGCAAGCGTCAGATCGATATGGATAATAAGTTGACCACCGCACCCACCGGCGCCAGCGTTGTGATCAGCGGCGGCGAGTTCGGTGCCGACGGCGTTGCCGTTTACGGCTGCATCATCTCGGGCAACAACGGCAGCTTTAGCGCAGGAACGAACGTACAGAGCACATTTGACCGCACGATCGAGATCACGGGCGGCATCTTTACCCTACCCAACCAAACCACTCACGGCATGTTCAACTGCAACGGTATTCATTATGAGATCTCGGGCGGCACCTTTACCGTACCCTCCGATGTAAACATCGGCAAGGGTATATTCAGTATGAATGACAACGACCATGTTTCCGACGTCACCGTTACGGGCGGTACCTTTACGATCCACGGAAGCGGCAACGTTTTCTGCTATGATGCTAACAAGAGCGGAAGCGCCTCTTCTACGGTCGACCGTCCCTGCGGCTCGCTGACCGTCACGGGCGGCACCTTTATCAACGACAATCCTGCAAGCGGCGCAGCTCTGTTCAGCTTCTGGTCCGGCAAGGACCTTCCCGATGCCGAAGGCAAGTATGCCTCTATTACCATCACGGGCGGTCGCTTCCAGACCGTGAATCGTAGCATCTTCTCGATGAACATCGGCTCCTCCGTTCAGACTGTCACCGTCACGGGCGGCCTGTTCGTTATTTCGAACGACGAGCCCGTCGGTTTCGTTTACGTGTCCGGTGGTGAGTGTGCGAGGAACATTTCGTTCACCGGCGGTGCATTCCTCTCCAAGGCTCCTACCACCATTTACGGCGAGGACGTTATCACCGACAGCATGCCTCAGCTCAGCTACGCAGGCGTGGCTCACTACGCATTTATCATGAACGTTCCCGCGACGTTCGCTCCCGCGATGACCACCGGTACGCAGGTGCGTCTGACCGCAGGCTCTGAGGGTATCCGCTTCACCTCCACCATCTCGGCTTCTGCCATTGCAGGCCTTGGCGGCACCGTTTCCTACGGTACCATCATCGCTCCCCTTGATATGGTCGCCGCAGCAGGCAACTTTACCAAGGCGGCACTGGATGCCTACGCAACCGCAAAGGGCTATGCTACCTCTAAGGTCTACGTGGACGTCCCTGCAGTGTATAGCGTGGATAACGTTGACGGCGGCGTGACCTTCAATGCCGTTCTGGTCAACATCAAGGAAGCCAACTACGACCGTGCATTCGCAGCCATTGCTTATGCAAAGGTCGGCGAAACCTACTATTACGCAGAGTTTAACGCCGAGGAGAACGCACGTTCTCTTGCAGACGCCGTTGACGCAGCACTGACTGATATCTCTGTCGAGCCCGAGGGCGAGTACGTATACCCTGTCGATGGCGGTTACAGCTGCTACAGCGATTCTCAGCGTGCAAAGCTTGAGGCTCTCAAGGCTTCGATCTCCGCGTAAGCGATCCTTTTATAGAATTGAAAGGAGTGAAACCAATGAAAGCAATTTATGAAGCACCCATGGCAGAGGTCATGTACTTCTCGACTGAGGACATTATGACCGAGTCCGAGAACGACAACCTCGGTGATGGCGAGGATCTTGGAGATTCCGATCTCTGATCCAAGTCGCCATGACCCCGTGTCATGAGCAAACAAAAAGCCGATGTGGGAAACCACATCGGCTTTTTTGTATATAAAAGGAAGACTTGGCTTGATCCGACAATGCCCGGATCACATCATTCATGGTAGGGGCTGGCGCCCACGACAGCCCGTTACAAGCAAACGGTAACCATAAACCTGCCGCAAAGGCACCCGCAAACGGGTCGTCGAAGGCGCCGACCCCTACCGGGTTTGATCACACCCCAACGTGACGTGAGGGCGCCCACAAACGGGTCGTCGAGGGCGCCGCCCTCGTTGTCATCCTGAGCGAAGGGCGAAGCCCGCAGTCGAACCCGTAGGGCGATGCGGAGCATCGGGAGCTGCGAGGGGATGGCGGATGTAAGGACATACCGCGAGGGTGCGGAAACATGATCGATGATATACGCGTGCGAGGTCAGATACGGAACATCATATCGCCATAGGAGGGCACGGGCCAACGGTTGGTGGCAGTAAGGCTTTCCATGGTATCGACCAGCTCGCGCAGGGTGCGCATCAGGGGAATGACGTGATCGCGGAAGGCGGTTGCCATTTCCTTGCCCGCCGCCCTGCGGCGTGCCGCAGCACCCGCCTCGCGGAGCTCGGCGATCACGGTATATGCCTTGCCCGTCAGTGTGGAAAGCTTTTCCACCGTGTCGCTCTCCGCCGTGATATCCACGGTCGGGAGCACCGCGCGCTTCGCGGCGGCGGCAGTGGCGATCTCGCCTGCGTAGGCGGTCACGGCGGGCAGGATGTCTCTGCTTGCCATATCGATCATGGTGTTTGCCTCGATATTGATGATCTTGGCATAATTTTCAAACATGATCTCCTCGCGCGAGCGCATCTCCACCTCGCTCATCACACCGTGGGCGGTAAAGAGATCGACGTGCTTTTGTGCGGTCAGCGTGCCAAAGGCGTCTACGGCAGTTTTGAGGTTAGAAAGACCGCGGCGCTCCGCCTCCTTTTCCCACTCGGCAGAATAGCCGTTGCCGTTAAAGAGGATGCGGTGATGCGCGGTAAAGGTATCCTTGATCAGCTTGGTCAGCGCCTTGTCAAAGTCGGGTGCTGCCTCCAGAATGTCGGCAAACTGTCGGAAGGACTCTGCCACCGCGGTGTTCAGCACGATATTGGGCATGGCAATATTCTGTGCCGCACCGAGCATACGGAACTCAAATTTGTTGCCCGTAAAGGCAAAGGGAGAGGTGCGGTTGCGGTCAGAGGTGTCGCGGTTAAAGGTGGGGACCGTAGGAATGCCGAGGTTCATCTTGCCCGCGCGTGCACCCTTGAACGCCGTGCCGTTGACGATCGAATCCACCACGGCCTGCAGCTCATCACCGATGAACATGGAAACGATGGCGGGCGGTGCCTCGTTACCGCCAAGACGGTGGTCGTTTCCTGCGCTTGCCACCGAAACGCGCAGCAGATCCTGGTACTCATCCACCGCCTTGATCACGGCGGCAAGCATGAGCAGAAACTGCTTGTTTTCGGCAGGCGTTTTGCCGGGCTTTAACAGGTTTTTGCCCGTATCCGTGCCCACCGACCAGTTGTTGTGCTTGCCCGAGCCGCTGACGCCCTCATAGGGCTTTTCGTGCAACAGGCACACAAGACCGTGCTTCTCGGCAATGCGCTTCATGTAGGTCATGATCAGCAGGTTCTGGTCGACCGCCATATTGGTGGTGGCATAGATGGGCGCCAGCTCGTGCTGCGCGGGTGCCGCCTCGTTGTGCTTGGTCTTGGAGAGGACGCCCAGCTTCCAGAGCTCCTCGTCCAGCTCCGCCATAAAAGCACTGATACGGGTGTTGAGAGGACCGAAATAGTGGTCCTCCAGCTCCTGCCCCTTGGGCGCGGGCGCGCCGAACAGGGTGCGGCCCGTATAGATCAGGTCCTTGCGGAGTCGGTAGATCTCGCGGTCAATGATGAAATACTCCTGCTCGGCGCCAACCGTGGTGGTCAGGCGCTTGGAGGTCGTGTCGCCGAACAGGCGAAGAATGCGAAGCCCCTGTGTTGACAGGGTATCCATCGAGCGCAAAAGGGGCGTCTTGGTATCCAGTGCCTCTCCCGTGTAGGAGCAGAATGCCGTGGGGATATACAGCGTGCCGTCCTTGACGAACGCCGAGGAGGCGGGATCCCACGTGGTGTAGCCCCTTGCCTCAAAGGTGGCGCGCAGTCCGCCCGAGGGGAAGGAGGAGGCGTCGGGCTCACCCTTGATCAGACATTTGCCCGAGAACTCCATGACCACCTTGCCGCCCGGGGCGGGGGTGATAAAGGAATCGTGCTTTTCGGCAGGCGTGCCCGAAAGGGGCTGGAACCAGTGTGTATAGTGTGTGGCGCCCTTCTCGATCGCCCAATCCTTCATGGCGTTGGCAACAACATCTGCGATCGAGGGGTCGATCTCCTTGCCCTCCTCCATGGTCTTTTTCAGAGAGGAAAATACCTCACGCGGCAGTCTTTGCCGCATGACCTCCTCATTGAATACCATACTGCCAAATAATTCGGGAACATTTTTCATCAGCGGTCCGCCTTTCCGAAAGCTTCTTACTAAATTAATATATGCTAATATAAGACATGTTGCAATTATACCTTTTGTTTGTTCTTTTGTCAAGCCTTGTCAAAAAATAAATATCCCCCCGCAGCGCGGAGGGATATTTGCTCGCCCGATCAGTCGGCAAGAACGTAGATCTTGTTTTCCACGATCTCGGTGAACAGGTCAACGATCCATGCAATGGTATTGCCGATACCCGTGAAGAGCACAAGCAGACCAACCACAAGGGTGACGATGTTCTTCTTCTCCAGGTAGCGGCAGATGCGGTAAATTCCGCCGATCAGCCAGCCGAAGAAGAGCTGAAGCAGGATCTTTGCGATCTTGGGAAGAGCCTCGTAAGAGCCTGTAAAGGTTCCCTTTGCCATAGCAGTAAACTCCTTATGTAGATTTTCGGTCGCCCGATATCTATATTATAGCATGCCGACAACAAAAATGCAACCGAAAGTGTTGAATTGTTTTTGCTTTTTCGGCATGGCTGTGAAAAAAAGAGGCCGACTCAGGTCTTGCGGCTTGAGCCAGCCTCTTTTGACGGTGGAGCTTACTCCGCGTCGTCGGTCTTTTCCTCTGCGGCGGGCTCCTCCTTTTCCGCCTTCTTAGCGGCGGTGCCCTCCTTGACGCAGGATACGACAAGAGAGCCGAGAGCGATCAGTGCGATCGCGTTGGGAAGAACCATGAGGTAGTTGAAGAAGTCGGTCAGCTCCCAGACAAGGTCATTCGAGAACAGAGAGCCGAGGAACACGAATACAATGGCGAGAACTGTGTAGACAATGGTACCCTTCTTCTTGAAGAGGTACTCAAAGTTGATCTTGCCGAAGAAGTTCCAGCTGAGAATGGTGGAGAAGGCAAAGAAGAACAGGCACACGGCAACGAAGATGCTGCCGAAGGTTTCGCCCCAGAAGATCGAGCCGAATGCCATCTGCGCCAGATTTGCCTTGGGGAAGGCGTCAAGCGCACCCGAAAGGGTGTAGGTGGCGGGATTGCCGAGAGCACCGTTTCCTGCATACAGGGTGGAGATCACGACCAGCGCGGTCATGGTCAGCACGATAAAGGTATCGATGAACACACCGATCATGGCAGTCGTGCCCTGCTCGTGTGGGTTCTTGACGTTTGCCTGCGCATGTGCGTGAGGCGTAGAGCCCATGCCTGCCTCGTTCGAGAACAGACCGCGCTTTGCGCCCTGGCTGAGTGCAGTCTTGAGTGCAAAGCCGATACCGCCGCCGATCAGGGCATTGGCATTGAAGGCGTACTTGAAGATCATGCCGAAGGTCTCGGGGATGTACTGGATACGGGCAAAGATGACCACCAGGCCGCCGACAAGATACAGGCATGCCATGAAGGGAACGACCTTTTCGGTGACGGAGGCCAGACGCTTGATACCGCCAAGGAATACGGCTGCGGCGAGTGCGGCGACCACAAGGCCGATGATCCAGCCGAGGTCGGCATCAATGCCCAGTGCCTTGGTGGCGGTTCCTGCGATCGAGTTAGACTGCACCATCGAGCCCATGAAGCCGAGCGCAAGGATGGTGGCGACGGCAAAGAAGGCGGCAAGGAATTTGCCGAACTTGCCCTTGAATGCGGTCTTGATGTAATAGACGGGACCACCCTCTACGGTGCCGTCCTCGTTGACCTTTTTGGTCTTCTGTGCAAGGGTCGCCTCCGCATAGATGGTTGCCATGCCGAAGAAGGCGATGACCCACATCCAGAAGATGGCGCCGGGGCCGCCCACGAGGATCGCGCCGCAGGCACCCACGATGTTACCCGTACCGACCTGTGCGGCAACAGCGGTTGCAAGCGCCTGGAAGGAGGAAAGACCGCTTTGGCTCTTGTCGCCCTTCAGGGTGATCTTACCAAATACGTTCTTCATGCCCTCGCCAAAGCAACGGACCTGCACGAAACGCGTGCGAATGGTGAAGAAGAGACCGACGCCGATCAGCAAAAAGATCAGAATGTAGTCGGTCAGGTAGGAATTGATCGTTTGCACGATCTTCAGCAATGCTGCTTCCATGTTGTTTACCTCCGAGAAAAAAATAAAACTGCTCCCACGGAAGGGAAGCAGCCCACGAAAATCAAAAACAGCGCAAGTGATCACGATAAAGATGATGCCTGCTCCGTCCTTTTGCCTGAGAGATTCGGCGCACGCGCCTTGCACCTTCGGCACTCCGAAATGGAGATTCTCGGGAGAGTCCTCCGCTGTCGGTCTCTCGCGATTCCGACAACTTCCAAGGGGTTACCCTAACACTTTAGCACAACAAAGCGGCATTGTCAATAGTTTTTTTTGCTTTTTTGTTGTTTTTTGCAATTTTTGGTGATGTTTTTGTGATTTCCCTCTGCACGGAAATACAATTTTGTGAAAAATACATCTTTTTCACCTGCGAACGATGTGCTACAATACTGTCAATAAAGGAATCGGCGCGGATGCCTTCTCCCAACGAAGGCGGCTTTCCGTCTTTATGGGGCGCGCGACGAGGAACGGCACGAAAGGAGTCCTGATATGAATTCGGAACAGAATACCACTCAAAAAGAGAAGCACGCGTTTTCCAAATTTCTCGAACGCAAGGACATTGTTTTTTCCGCAAAGCGCTACGGTATTGATGCCCTTGGTGCAATGGCACTGGGTCTTTTCGGCTCACTCCTGATCGGTACCATCTTTAAGGCGATCGGCATGGTCCCCGCGCTTGCCTTTTTTGCCACCATCGGCGGCTATGCGCAGGCGGTTTCGGGCGCTGCCATGGCAGTTGCCGTTGCCTATGCACTCAAGGCACCGCCCTTCGTTCTCTATTCCGCCGCTGCGGTCGGTTACGCTGCCAACGCGCTGGGCGCAGCGGGCGGCCCGCTTGCCGTTTTGCTCATTACCATCGTGGCGGTCGAGTTCGGCAAGGCGGTTTCCAAGGAAACCAAGGTCGATATCATCGTGACCCCCTTTGTCACGGTCTTCGTCGGCGGCGGTCTTTCCATGCTGATCGCACCGTACATCGGCACAGTGGTCGGCTACGTCGGTACCTTTATCGGCTGGGCAACGCTGCAACAGCCCTTTGTCATGGGTCTGATCATCTCGGTGATCGTAGGCGTGGCGCTCACCCTGCCCATCAGCTCGGCTGCCATCTGCGCTGCCATCGGCCTTTCGGGTGCGGCACTGGCAAACGGTGTCATTCCCCAGAACGCCGAGGGACTTGCTCTTGCGGGCGGCGCCGCCATCGCGGGCTGCTGCGCACAGATGGTGGGCTTTGCCGTCATGAGCTTCCGCGAGAACGGCTGGGGCGGTCTTGCCTCCCAGGGCATCGGCACCAGTATGATTCAGATGCCCAATATCATACGTAACCCCCGTGTCTGGATCCCTCCCACGGTGGCATCTGCCATTACGGGTCCTCTTGCCACCTGCCTCTTTAAAATGAAGATGTACGGTGCCGCCATCAACTCGGGCATGGGCACGTGCGGCATGCTGGGTCCGATCGGCATGATCCTCGGCTGGTACGGAGGGGAATATCCCGGCACGGTCGGCGTATTTGATTACGTCGGGCTCGTGCTGATCTGCTTCGTGCTCCCCGCAGTCCTCAGCACCCTTCTTTGTCTGCTGCTTCGCCGCATCGGCTGGATCGGAGAGAATGATCTGAAGCTGGATTGAACAACAAAAAATGCGCACCGACCGCGGTCGGTGCGCATTTTTATTCCTCTTTTTTGCGGCTGACCTTCGGTCTCGGCGGAAGGGGGGCAAAGCCGTCCACGTCGGCGCGCTGCAGGGCGCCGAAGATGCGATAACGCAGCCCGTTTGACTGCTTTTCAAGATCGTTGATCAGCTTGTTCATCTCGGTGCGCTGGGTGTTGCCGTCGGCAGGGCAGGAGGATCTTACGATGGGGAGCTGCTCCTTTGCCGCAAAGGTGCGCACCTGCTTTTCGGGCAGATAGAGCATGGGGCGGATGACGCGGACGCCCACGCGCGAGAGGTCGGTCACGGGCTGGAAGCAGCCGATGCGCCCCTCGTAAAACAGATTGAGCATAAAGGTGTCTACCACGTCGTCGAAGTGATGACCGAGCGCCACGACCTCGCAGCCCAGCTCCCTTGCGGCGTTGTGCAGTGCACCGCGGCGCATTTTCGCACAGAGTGCGCAGGGGCTTTTTTCCTTGCGGATGTCAAAAATGACGGTGGCAATGTCGGTCTTGACGATATGATAGGGAACATCCAGCTCCTCGCAAAGACGCGCCACGCCCGAAAAATCCATATCCTTGAAGCCCATATCGATCGTGATGGCAACCACCTCGTAGTGCTTGGGGTAAAAGCGGCGCATCTCGGCAAGCGCACAGAGCAGTGTCAGCGAGTCCTTACCCGCCGAAACACCTACGGCAATGCGGTCACCCTCCTTGATCATATCGTAGTCCTCGCAGGCGCGGCGGACGTAGCTGAGTACGCGGCGCACATCCATTAAAGATCACCTCCGAGCAAGAACCGACGTGCGGTTCGGTATTCCTCCATGGCGCGCGCCATCGCCTCCTCGTCCCGTTCGGCGCCCTCGCGACGGATGGCACGGAGCATGACGTTTTTGGGGGTGTCGTCGGGGTCGATCAGCTCCAGTGCCGCCGTGCGGTAGCCCTTTGCCTCCAGCAGCTTCAGACGAAGCGCGTCGGTGGCGGCGTCGCAGAGCTTCTGACGCAGCATCGAATGCTCGGCGATAAAGGAGAGGGTGGGGCAATTCAGCTTGTGGTTCAGCTCGTGATGGCAGCAGGGCGTGGCGAGAATGACCCTCGCTCCGAAGTCAAGTGCCCTTTGCAGCACCAGATCGGTGGCGGTATCGCAGGCATGGAGCGAGATGACCAGCTGGGGCTTTTCCTCGCTTTCATACGCGCCCACGTCGCCGCACACGAAGGATAACCCCTTGAAGCCGAGCGTATCTGCCACGTGTGTGCAATGCGCAATGACGTCGGGCTTCAGATCCACACCGGTCATTGATACCTCGTAGTGCAGCACGTTGGCAAAGTAATGGTACACGGCAAAGGAGAGGTAGCTTTTTCCGCAGCAGAGATCGCAGATGCGGATGCGCTGCTGCGGCAGGTAGGGCAGTGTATCGCGGACCAGCTCGAGAAAGCGGTTGATCTGGCGGAATTTCGCGCCCTTCTTGTCGTAAACGCGCCCGCGCTCGTCCGAAACGCCGAGCAACCTCAAAAACGGCTCGTCCCCCCGCAGAATGCGGTTTTTTTCCTTGTTGTTTCCGCCCACCGCGAGCACCTCGGCATTGCCGCCCCTGAGTCGTCTTGCCAGCTTATCCGCGCCGAGAAGGATGGGCTCTCCCCGTTTGTTGGTGCGCAGCTCGGCGTCCCCTGCGGTGGTCAGCAGATTGATGCGTCCGTAGCCCTCGGAAAGGGCGGCAAGCCGTGCCTCGCCCGCGGCGTCAAGCGCGAGATTCTCATGGCGCGCCTTGTTATCGGTATAAAGGCTTTCGATCTGCAGGGCGATCTCGGCGCGAACGCGGCAGAGCGTGCCGACGGCGCGCAGGACCGCTTGGTCGAGCGCGCCGTGAAAAACGATCTTCTTCAGCGTCTGCGTGCGTGCCGCCAGCATGGCGAGGGCGGCAAATTCGGCATTCAGATTCATGTGTGGTCCCCTTTGCTTTGCTCGGGTGCCTGCTCGGCGGGAGCTTGCTTTTTCTTGAAGAAATAGGTCTTGCGCTCGGTGTGGTTCATGATGCGCTTGAGGTTTTCGCGGTGACTCCACGTGACCAGCATGGCAATGAAAAAGGCAAAGATCACACCGATGCCGTAGTGCGAGATGGCGCTGTCAAAGCTGTGCAGCAGCACGGGATAGAGCAGCGAGGTGATCACCGAGCCGAGCGACACGAAGTGGGAGCCCAGTACCAGCGTGATAAAGACCGCGGCGAGGATAAGCCAGATGGCGGGATTGAGTGCCAGGATGGAAAGCGCGGTGGTGGCAAAGCCCTTGCCGCCGTGGAATCTCGCGAAGCAGGGGAAGATGTGCCCCAGCACGCAGAAGAATGCGGCAAGATAGGCGGCGGTGATCAGCATAAAGCGGTAGCCGCTGTCGTAGGGCGAGCCGAAGACGATGCAGGCAACGACGATCGAGAGAATGCCCTTGCAGCCGTCACCGAGGAAGGTGAAGATCGCCGCCTTTCTTCCGTAGGTGCGCAGCACGTTGGTGGTGCCCGCATTGCCGCTGCCGTGCTTGCGCACGTCGTCGTGATAGAAGATACGGGAGATGACCAGTGCCCAGTTGATGCTGCCGAGCAGATAGGAAATGACCGATACAAGGATCAGCCCGACGCCAAAGAGAACCGCCTTTGCGGTGTCACCGAGGTCGTGATGACTGCGAATGGCGTGAATGATGCCGGTATGAAAGAGGTCGTAAATGCCCCAAACCCAAAACATAGAAAAGCCTCCGTTGCGGTTTTTGTCGAACCGATGATGGATATGGATACATTATAGCATAAAAAGAGGGCGCAGGCAAGACCTGCGCCAAACTTTTTTCCTTACTGTGCGGCAGCATCCCTCTTCTTGAGCGAGGCGATCCACGCAGCAAGGTCGAATTCGAGCACGAATGCGCAAAAGCGCCTCTCGCGGTGCTCCTCCAGCTTTCTCCACAAAAGGCGGGTGAGCGCATAGGCGGCAACGGCGCCCAGCGTGCCCGAGGCAAGACCTGCCAGCACGTCAGAGCCGTAATGGACCATCAAATAGATGCGCGAGATGCCCATGAGAAAGGGAAAGAGAAGAACGGGCCAGGTGCGCTTCTTGTGGCGCGAGGCGAGGAAAAGCCCCACCATCGCCGCCGTGGCAGAGGTGGTGTGACCCGAGGGAAAGGAGGTGTTGATCGCCTCTCCGAGCCGTGCCGAGCCCACGTATTGCCACCAGCCCTCCACCGTAGAGGCGAGGTGCGAGAAGTTGGCATAGGGGCGGATCCTGCCTACCAGATTCTTCAGGGTGATGTTGGTGATCAGACCGCCGCAGCACACGGCGAGAAAGACACACGCCCCCATTTTTCTGGTGCGCCTGAAGCACATGAGCAGCAGCCCGAGCGCGAACATGCAAAGCCCGTCGTGGGCAAAAAAGCTGATGAATCTCATCAGTGCCGTCATGGGCTCGCCTGCGGCAAGTGCAAGATCGTGCATTGCCCGAAACAGGGCGAAATCAAAGCCTTTGAATACCGTGTCTAGCCATTCTGCCATGCTTTTGGTTCCCTTTCTTTTTGACGAGTGTTTTTATTGTAGCAAAAGCGAAAGCTCATCCTCATAGATGAACTGGATCACGAGGTCGGGGGAGGCGGTTTGGAATAGGGAAGGGTTGTCCTCGAGGTCGGGCTGATAGGTCACGAAATCGAAGGTGTTGGAGAAGAAGGGCTCGATGGAAAGTCGGTCGCTCACCCGTGTGAATTGCAGCAGCAGCGAGGGTGAGTCGGGGGAGATGCCGCTGAAGTCAAGGCGCACGGTCTTTGCCGCATAGCCCGAGTTGAAGAGCACGCGGTAGGAAAGAAGGGTGTCGTTGGAGAGCGAAACGGTGTGATTTTTTACCACATCCTCAAGGTCCGCTTCGACGGCAATGTCCTTTCCCGTCGTCAGATGTCGGTAAAACTCCAGCTCGTTGAGGTTGATGAGGTCACCGGGGTCAAATGCCCCCTCCGAAAAGAAGCCGCAAACCGTGAGATAGGTATAGTAGAGTCCGAGGGTGTTGAGCGAGTTTTCGGTATTGTTATAGAGCACGTCCTCGCCCTTTGCCGCAATGAGCGTGCCCGTCATGTCAATAAAGTCGGCAAAGCCGTTTCGGCGAAGGTAGTCGGTCAGGCGCGACAGGCGCGTATGCTTACTGATATCCCCCATATAAGAGGGCATCAGCTCGCTGTGAACGGTCTGGGCGTTGGGGAGAAACACGGGGAGGTAGATGGCGCCGCGGTTGCCGTAAAGCTCCTTTCGGCGGCGAAGCCCTGTAAGAATGCTTGCCGATTCCTCGTCCGAGAAGGAGAGCGCGCCGGTGTAGTCCTTCAGATAATGATAACCGGTTTGCAGGTCCTCTACGCGGAACAGAAAATCGTTTTTACCCGCGATCACGTTGTCGTGGTTGACGATTCCGAACAGGTGATATTCATATTTCTTGATCGAGTCAAGCAGGGCTCTTCCCTGAAAGACCGTGCGGTTTATGCGGTGCACGGGGTCGTTTTTGCCGATCACCGAGCCGTCATAGCAGCGGTCGCCCACGGTGTCGTGCACACCCACGAAGGTGTTGGTGATGTAAGCGATCGAGAGCGAAAGGATGAGCACGAAAAAGAGAGCCGTTGTCAGAAAATGACGCTCCCTGCGGTGTTTTTTCATGAGCTCACCTCCATCATACGAAAAAGCCGAGATAGGGCAGGTCGGCATATTGTGGGAATTGCGGCAGGAAGTAAAGGAAGGAAAATAGAAAGAGCGTGAGCAGCAGGACGGTTTGTGCGGTGCGGCACACCGACCGTGCACGCGAGGGCAGCTTACGAAGCCAAAGGGGATAAAAGCGGGAAAAGAGGAGTGCGAGCACGCAAAAGCCGACCGTCACGTAAAGCAGGCGCGCGCCCGAAATGGCGCTATAGGCAAGATAGAACTGATAGGGAGCCTTTTTGACAAGCACGGTGGCGTAAAGCCGGAACAGGGAAATGGGATCCTCCGTCACCGCAGCAAGCGCGAAGAATGCCACCGAGAGGAAGGAAAGGACGTAAAGAGCTGCGCGCCCCCACCGATTTCGGGGAAGACGGGGCAGGAGACAAAGCGCTGCGAGAGGGAGCATGAACAGCAGGATCTCGGGTCTTGCACGGAAAAAGAGCAGGAAGCAAAGGAGAATGAGGAGTGCTGCAAGACGCTTTGCCGCAGGAGTGCCGCGACGGGCAAGGGGAGCACCGACGTACTCGGTCAGATAAGCGGTGAGTGATCGGTGCATAAAAAAGAGAAGATCAAGCGGGTGTCTTGCCGAGAAGGGGGTCTTCTGGTTGCGGGGTGTGGTAATGCCGAGGAGCTCGGCAATGCCGCGTGCCATATCGGTGCAGCCCCCCACCAGAAAATAAAGGAAGAGAAAGGCAAAAAGAGGGAGCATGAGCGCAGTGAAGGGGTTGAGTACGCCGTCACCGCCCGCAAGGATCTGCCCGATGGCGCGGTACATGGGGGCGGCAATGGCAAGCTGCTTGATAAAGCCCCACATATAAAGGCGCACGCCGCAGTGGCAGTGGAGCAGGCGCTCCTCCTGCGCGTCACACGCCGCAATGAATTGCCGATAGCGGATCACGGGGCCGAGTGCCAGCACGGGGAAAAAGAGGATATAGGTGATAAAAATCAGGGGGTTTTGGGGAACGGGCGCCTTGCTGCGCAGGCGGTCAACGGTTGCCGAGATCGAGGCGAGAGCGACCAGAGTGATGCCGTAAGGATAGCGCATGCCGCTCATCCCGAGCTCTGCTGTGAGGCGTGCCGTCAGAACGGCGGCAAGCGGCAGTAGCACACCGACAGCCATCCGCACGCGAGGCAGAAGGTCGGGGGCGGGCAGGGCGAGCAGATAGGAAAACAGCGGGAGGGAGAGCACGGCAAGGATCCCCACCGTGTTTCCGTAATTTGCCGCCACGTACCAGGCGGCAAAGAGGGGAGCGAGCAGCGATAGACGCGTTTTTCGCGGCAGGGGCAGAAGAAGCAGAAATGAGAGGGGCAGCAGGATCAGCAAAAAAAAGGGGGATGACAGCTGCATATCGGTGCTTCTCCTTTCTCGCGCGCGAGCGCGCAGATCGTAATTAAGAATATTGTAGCACAGTTTGCTTCTTTTTGCAATAGGAGCGAGCGAGAAAAGCCGCACGCAAAAACGGGCATACAGCCTGTCTGCATTTTCCCACTTGCAAAAACATGTAAAGTATGGTATACTAAACTCATCCGCCATGCGACGGTCGGCAGTGTCCCGACGGGTGATGCGGCGGCAATTTTGATCCGATGTCTGCCGCAGGGCGGCAGAAAAGAGAGGTGAGGACCTTGAAAAGTGAATATCTGACCCTTAGTGATCTCGGCAGAGTTTTGAAAAAACGGTGGATGCCCATTCTGGCGGTGACACTGATCCTTGCCGTGCTGGTTGCGGGTGGCGGTCTGCTGTTCCACGCGGTTTGGGAGAGCACCTCGGTGTTCTACGTGCGCAATTTTCAGTCCGATGCTTATCTTGAGCAATACGGACTGACCTCCTCGCAGCTGGCGGTGATCCAGACGCTTGCCAAGGATTATGCCGAGCTCTTGCCCCAAAGCGATGTCTTCCTTGACCGTGTGGTCGAACGGGCAGGCGTGGTCGGACTGGATCGCAGCACCCTGCGCGATTGCCTTCGCGCCCTGCCCGACGGGACCTCCTTCCGTGTCACGGTTTCACATACCGATGCGCAGCTTGCGCTTCATCTGTCCCGCGTGATCGAGCAGGAGGTGCCCCTTTATATCCAGGAAACCGTCTGGCCCAATTTACAGAGCGCGCACACCTCGGTCACACTGCTTCGGGCCTCCGAGGGCGCCGTGAAGGTCTTTCCGCGT
Organism: Oscillospiraceae bacterium; assembly: GCA_015063625.1. Classification (GTDB taxonomy): domain Bacteria; phylum Bacillota; class Clostridia; order Oscillospirales; family CAG-272; genus Firm-07. The sequence goes on along the minus strand of SVTT01000006.1, from coordinate 83,246 downwards.
CCTGCGCTGTTCGGCAGTATTGCCGCCGCTGCGGGTGCACTGCTCACTTATATTTATTTTTTGCTCCGCTTCCTGTTCGGCAATCGCCTGGAGGATGAGGAGGAGATCGTGCGCGCCCTTCCCGACGTGCCCCTTCTGAGTAGCCTGACGCTGCCGCACAGCGGTGCGGATGATGCACTGACGGCGCTTCGCACCGCGTATCTCGCTGCGTTGGGGAAGGAGGACGGTGCGGTGATCGGTATTTCCTCAACTGTGATGGGAGAGGGCAAGGAGGAGCTGGCATTGGCACTGGCTGCGTCGCTTGCCGCCGCAGGCAGAAGCGTACTGCTGGTCGATGCCGACTGGCATGCCGCAGAGCCCATGCTTCCCGTCACGTCGGCAGGGCTTTCCGAGGTGCTTGGCGGCAGCGCCAAGAGCAGTGCCGCGATCGAGCGCGGCAAGGACGGCATCGCGCGCATGTCGCGCGGCAAGGTGCCTGCCACAGGCGCGGATCTGCTTGCTTGTCCTGCCATGGCGGCGTGCGTGACGGCGCTTCGCGCCGAGTATGACGACGTGCTGCTGCTGTTGCCGACCCTTGAGCACGCCGATGCTACCGTGCCCGCCACGGTGCTCTCCTCTTATCTGCTCGCAGTTCGCCCCCGTATCTGCTGTGCCAAGCCTCTTCGCGGCGCCGCGTCGCGGCTTTCCTCGCTTTCCTGCCGTCTGCTCGGCACGGTAGCGGTCCATGAGGCAAAGGAGCTCCCCTCCGAGCCCACATAACATTTTCCCCGTTATCAATTTGCATAAAGGAGATATATGATGAAAACCAGTCTTGTAGTTATGGCAGCCGGCATCGGCTCCCGTTTCGGAAAGGGAATCAAGCAGCTGGAGCCGGTAGGCCCCGGCGGCGAGATCATTATGGATTATTCCATTCATGATGCACTCGAAGCTGGCTTTGATCGCGTCGTTTTTATTATCCGCCGCGATCTCGAGGAGGATTTCCGCGCCATCATCGGCAACCGCATCGAGAAGATCTGCCCCGTGGCGTACGCCTTCCAGGAGAAGGAGAATCTTCCCGACGGCTTCACCTGTCCCCCCGACCGTAAAAAGCCCTGGGGCACGGGTCAGGCAGTACTGTCCTGTAAGGGCATCGTCAACGAGCCCTTTTTGGTGATCAACGCCGACGATTACTACGGCAAGGAGGGCTTTTGCCTTGCACACGATTTCCTTGTGAAGAACGCGGGCAAGGGCAACGCCTTCTGCATGGCGGGCTTTATTCTCAAAAACACACTCAGCGACAACGGCAGCGTGACCCGCGGCATCTGCCGCGTGAGTGATAGCGGCCTCCTTGAGGGCGTGGTCGAGACCGGCGGTCTTGTCAAGGACGGCGACGGTGCCGCCACCGAGGTCAATGGCGTTCGCACCCCCGTGGATGCCGATTCCATCGTTTCGATGAACATGTGGGCGCTGACCCCCGAGTTCTTTGACGAGCTGGAGAGGGGCTTCAAGACATTTTTGGCAGGTCTCAAGCCCGAGGATCTGAAGGCAGAGTACCTCCTGCCCGCAGTCATCGACGGAATGATCCAAAAGGGTACCGCCACCGTTGAGGTGCTGACCACCCGCGACCGCTGGTTTGGTGTCACCTATCACGAGGACAAGGATGCGGTGGTCGAGTCCTTCCGTGCACTGCACGAGGCAGGCGTCTACACCGAGCCTCTTTATCGGTGATACGACCCAAAAAGGTTCGGTCAATTGCTTTTAAAAGCAATTGACCGAACTCTTTGCTTTTTCGGGGCTGAGTGAATGATCCGACACCTTTGGCGGTACGGTTTATCCCTTTTTCTGTTGCGATGCACGCTCCTTTTGCATGGCAATATAGTCGCAAAGGAAGAGGAAGAAGCGGTGCGTCTCCTCGTGGCGATTGCGTTCCTCAAGCACCAGATAACGGTGGCTTTCCACGTCCGAGAGGGGCAGCAGCTTGACCTCGGCATCAGCGCAGATGCCAAAGGAATATTCGGGCCAAAAGCCTACGCCCGCATGGGCGGCGATCAGGTTTTTGACCGAGGTGGGGTTGTCGCTTTCAAAGACCACACGGGGGGTAAAGCCCGCTTGCATGCAAAAGCTGTCACAGATCCCGCGCAGGCGGCGCTGACCCGCAAGGCTGATAAAATTTTCGTTTGCCATATCGGCAAGGCGCACGCTCTCGCCTTCGGCGTAGCGACTGCCGATGGGAACGGCAAGAAAGATGCGCTCGTCAAAGGCGGTGACACTGCCGTCGGTGGGGGGCGCAGCGCTCGTGCCGACCGACAGGTCGCAGTCCTCCTCGGCGTTCTGGAGAAGGCAGAAGCGAATATCGGCATGTCTTTTCTGATATTCGATGATGGCATCTGTCACCAGCGAGGTCGCCGCCATCACGTTGAGCCTGACGGTGTGCTTTTCAAAGGAGGTCATTTCCCTCAATTCGCGCGGGATACCCTCCAGGACCGAAAGCGGCGTGCGCAGGCGCTCCTTCAGAAACCGACCGTAAGGGGTCAGTGTAAGGTGACGCCCCTCGCGCGAAAAGAGCGCCACGCCAAGCTCACGCTCCAGACGGCTGATCGCCTGCGACAGCGCGGGCTGCGCCACGTGCAGACGCTCGGCGGTGTGTGTCATATGAAGGCTGTCGGCAACTGCCGCAAAATATTGAAGCTGAGTCAATTCCATAGCATAACCCCCAAATTATCAAACCTATGATCATTATATATTTGGCATTATCGTTTGTCAAGAGTATGATGATTGCAGAATTGAAAAAAGGGGAAAAATGATGTCGGTTGCTTTGCGGGCGCCCTTGTAAAGCTGAAGACGTTTGCTTGCAATGATGCTTTTCTTCTGCGTATTTATTAAAATTTGTGTCGATGCAAACATTATACGTCTTGACCCAATTGCAGACATTTGGTATAATCAAGGTGCATAAACCGTGAAGAGCAACCGCAGCGAAGATGTCATGATAATGAGAAAGGGTAGATCATATGCGTTTTTGCCAAAAATGGAAGGGTGTTCGCATCCGCAAGGATTCAATCAACGAGGAGTTCGATGCTCACGTCCCGGGAAATGTTCAGCTTGATTACGGTGAACATGTCGGCTTTGGTGACCCGATGTACGGTGAGAACTGTACCAAATACGAAGCTCTTGAAAATGATTCTTGGGCCTACCTTACCCGTCTTGAATACGAAAAAAAGGACGGCGAGAGCGTCTGGTTCGTAAGCGGCGGAATCGATTACCGATACGACATACTTCTGAATCATAAAAAGATATATTCCTATGAGGGAATGTTCAAGCCCGTAGAAATAAATATCACCGATATGCTGACAGGCGACGACGAGCTTTGCGTGTTTATCTATCCTCACCCCAAGCGCGAGGGTGCGCGGGCAGGTACGCGTGACGAGGCAGATGCGTCCTGTAAGCCTCCCGTGTGCTACGGCTGGGACTGGAATCCTCGTTTGCTCATATCGGGAATGTGGCAGGATGCATACATCGAAACGAGAACCGATGCTTACATATATGATTGCGAGCCTACATACGTGCTTAGCGAAAATTTAGATAAGGCAACGGTTTCTTTCAATATAGATTGCAATGTTGCTTGTACCGTCAAGCTTTACGATGCCGAGGATCATCTCATTTACAATGGCGACGGCAAGAGCTTTGAGGTGAATCATCCAAATCTTTGGTGGTGTAACGGTCAGGGCGAGGCTTATCTGTACAAATGGACGATCGAGAACGGCGAATATAAAAAGAGCGGAACACTTGGCTTTCGCAGAGTAAGACTCCTGCGCAACGTGGGAGCTCACGATCCGTCGGGCTTCCCCAAGTCACGTTACCCCGCCCCCTTTACGATGGAGCTTAACGGCAGACGCATATTTATGAAGGGCTCGAACTTCGTAAACGCCGATATCTTCTGGGGAAGAATTAAACGAGAGAATTACGACGAGCTTACCGATCTTGTTGTAGACGCAAATATGAATATACTTCGTCTGTGGGGCGGTGCTTCGTTCTGTAAAAAAGATTTTTACGACATTTGCGACAAAAAGGGAATTATGGTGTGGCAGGAATTTATGCTTGCCTGCAACGCATATCCCAACGACGAAAAATATCTGTCCGTGCTCGAAAGCGAGGCTACGGCAATGATAAGGGCACTCCGCAGACACGCTTGTATCGTGCTTTGGAGTGGAGGAAACGAGCTGTTCAACGCCTGGTCGGGAATGAGTGATCAATCCCTGCCGCTCCGTTTGCTCGGAAGTCTTTGCTACCGGCTTGACAAATATACGCCGTTTATTATGACATCACCTCTTGAAGGAATGGGACACGGCGGATATAAGTTTTATGACGAAAGATATAAGAACCGATGGCGCGACGTTTTCGAGTGCTTCCAAAATTCAAACCACACTGCATACACCGAGTTCGGCGTTCCGTCGATATCTCCCATGGAAGCTTTGAGGCAGATCATACCGGCCGACGAGCTTGACGAGATCAGAGAGACGCCCTCGTGGAAATTGCATCACGCAATGAGAGCTTGGATGCCTGAATCCCACGCATGCGTGGAAACTCTTAAGATGTATTTCGGCAACGAGGCGACGGTAGAAGAACGAGTTGCTCAGTCCGATTGGCTTCAGTGTGAGGGAATGAAGGGAATATTTGAGGAAGCGAGAAGGCAGTGGCCTCATTGCAGCGCGGCGCTTAATTGGGATTTCAACGAGCCGTGGATAACTGCGGCAAACCTTAGCATCGTTCGCTATCCGGCAATTCCCAAGCCCGGATATTTTGCAACGAGAGATGCACTGCGTTCTAAGATGTTCAGCGCAAGAATACCGCACTTTGATTGGAAGTCGGGAGACAGATTTACCGCAGAGATATGGTTGCTCAATGATAGCAAAGATAAAGTCAATGCCTCGGTTGAGGTCATGCTCAAAATAGGAGATGAAGAAATCTCACTTCTCAAATGGGAAAATGCCGAGGCAGAGTCGAATGCGAACAAGGAGGGTGCGAGCGTGTGTTGTGTTTTGCCTGCTGTTGATGCGGGTAGTATGACGCTTATTCTCAAGGCAGATGACGAGAATATGAGCAGTGAATATCAGCTGCTTTACGAAAAGAAAAGGACGATATCCGCGCCAAAAGGAATGAATATGTAACGGGAAGAAAAATTTGTTGCGCAGGTCAAGATCGGAAAGCTCGAAAGTGCCACGAGTAAACCAGACGTGCCACTCAACGATGCGGCAGTCAAGATGATACAAGAATTGCGAAGGGAGCTCTGCTTTGGTGAGGATAGTCCTCTGATATGTGATGAGAAGGGGTGCTGCACCAAGCCGAAGGGCCGGAATAGGCGAAGCCGTCATCACTTGCCGAAGGCAAACATCATTCAAAAGGGGCTGATTCATTTAGCGCCGAACAAAAACACACAAAGAGGAAACTGAAAAATGAAGCCGCTTTATCTGTCAAAAATGGCAGAAAAGGCGGCTTTTTAGGTAGAAATTCTTGCGAATTTCAATTTAAATGTGTGTTTTTTAGGTGCGCTCTTGGCACTCGACGTATTTGTATACGCCTAACGTGCCAAGATCACACCTTCTGCATCTAAATGACGTAGCCCCTTTGTTGTGATACCACTGCAAAACAGATCCATATAGGGTTATCGTACAGAAACAGTCCGTAATTTGCATCTCTGATATTCGCGCCAATGCTCGTTCCGCTTCTATCAAGCTGATTGGACAAAGAATAGTGTCCTTTGATTCCTTCGGTCAAATTCAATATTTTGACTGCGAATTCAGTTGACATATCCGCGAGCTTGTTTTCTGCCATTGTCATTACCTCTTTCGCTTGTTATACCATAAAATCTCAAAATAGTCAATGAAATCGTGCTGCGCACGATGAAATCCGGGCAAGCTCGGATGAAATCTTCGGCGTACCGCCTCAGATGAAATTAAATCCGCCTCTAAATCTTCCCGCGAAGCGGGATTTCATCGAGAAGCGATTTCATCCACCGCAGGTGGATTTCTTCCGCCATCGGCGGATTTAACTGAAAAAAGCAGATTGCTTTCGCAATCTGCTTTTTTCTTGGCAGGGGCAGAAGGATTCGAACCCACGACCCTTGGTTTTGGAGACCAGTACTCTACCAGCTGAGCTATACCCCTGTACAACGTTGCCATTATAGCACAAGGAAGCGGCTTTTGCAACCCCTTTCCCGAAAAAAGTTTTATTTTTTTGAAAAAAGTGCGCAAAAGAGAAAAAATTCTCTTGACACGGGGAGAGGGAAGTGATATAATGTTTCTTACCTCTGCGAGTGGGCTTTTTTGTTGCGCCCGCGCCAAGCCCGAAAGGGACAGGCTCAATACCACCGGGAGGGAGGTACACGGGTGGTCCCCAAAAGACTACCTAATAATTTATAATGGGAGGTGCCGAAAAACATGGCTAATGAAGCAAGAGTCAAGGTGACTCTCGTTTGCACCGAGTGCAAGCAGAGAAACTACGACACGAAGAAGAACAAGAAGAACGACCCTGACAGACTCGAGTTCAACAAGTATTGCCGCTTCTGCAAAAAGCACACTCTTCACAGAGAATCCAAGTAAGGCAGTAAAGGAGAGTCAAGAGCAATGAAAGCAAAGAAAAGTCTTGCCCTGTTCCTTGTTTCCTGCCTGATCCTTTGTGCGTTTCTGTGTCTTGGAGTGTCTGCTGAGGATGGCGGCGAGAGTGGTGGGATCTCCACCATGGCTCTGGTCGCATTGATTATCGGCGGTGTGGTTCTCGCGGTCGCGATCGTGCTTTGCATCGTGAAGCGCAAGGCGCTTACAGAAGCGCTTCGTGCGTACAGACGCGAGATGAAAAACATCACCTGGTATTCGTGGAAGAATGTATGGCGCAGCACGGTGTTCGTCATCGTTGCAGTGCTGGCAACCGCACTGGTTGTGGGTCTTCTCGATATTGCATTCTTTGAAATTCAGTATCTGCTCACAGGTACAGGCGTACATTTCTTTGGTGGAAAGTAATGAGTAACATCAATGAGATGAATGTCGGGCCGAGATGGTATGTGGCGCACACCTACTCAGGCTACGAAAACAAAGTAAAAACAAGTCTTGAAAAGGTTATTGAAAACAGAGGTCTTGGCGACCGTATTTTCGATATCCGCATCCCCGTCGAGACCGTGATCGAGAAAAAAGGCGACACGGAGAAGGAAGTGGAGGTCAAGGTCTTCCCCTCCTACGTCTATATCAAGATGGTGATGAACGACGAAACATGGCATGCCGTGCGAAACATTATCGGTGTTACCGGTTTTGTGGGTCCCGGCTCCCGCCCCACCCCCATTTCCGAGGAGGAGGTCCGTGCCCTCAGGCTTGAGGTCGCCGAGATCGAAGAAGCCGAGGAAAAGCGCGTGGCTCTCACCTTCGCGGTGGGCGACAGCGTGGTGGTGACCTCGGGACTCTTCGAGGGCTACAACGGTACGGTCCAGGCAATTTCCGACGATCAGACCATGGTCACGGTGCTTGTCAAGAGAGGCCGCCGCGATATGCCTGTCGAGCTGGAGGCTTCCTGCCTTGCACTCGAAAACGCCTGATCCTGCGTCTTTAAGGATCGATTCGTGGGAGGGAGAAAATTATTTCGCATTCTCCCGTATCGTACCACATTAGGAGGTTAACTTAAAATGGCTAAGAAAGTTATGGGTTATATCAAGCTGCAGCTTCCTGCCGGCAAAGCGACTCCCCAGCCGCCCGTAGGTCCTGCACTCGGTCAGTACGGTGTTGCAATTCCCGTGTTTACCAAGGAATTCAATGAGCGCACCAAGAACGACATCGGTCTTATCATCCCCGTTGTGATCACGGTGTATGCTGACCGTTCCTTCACCTTTATCACCAAGACTCCCCCCGCCCCTGTCCTCATCAAGAAGGCGGCAGGCATCGAGACCGCTTCCGCAGTCCCCAACAAGACCAAGGTTGCAAAGCTCACCCGTGAGCAGGTCAAGAAGATCGCCGAGACCAAGATGCCCGACCTCAACGCAGGCTCCATCGAGGCTGCGATGAGCATGATCGCAGGCACCGCGCGCAGCATGGGCGTGGAAGTTGAAGAGTAAGGAGGGAACAGACAATGGGAAAGAAGTATATCGACAGCGCAAAGCTGGTTGAAAAGAACAGATTGTATGATCCCGCCGAGGCAATGGGTCTGGTCTGCCAGACCTCCAAGGCAAAGTTTGACGAGACCATCGAGGTCCACGTCCGTCTGGGTGTTGACTCCCGTCACGCTGACCAGCAGGTCCGCGGTGCAGTTGTCCTCCCCAACGGTACCGGTAAGACGGTCCGCACCCTGGTTCTCACCAAGGGCGACAAGGTTGAGGCTGCCAAGGCTGCAGGCGCTGATTACGTCGGCGATATGGAGTACGTTGACAAGATCCTCAAGGAAAACTGGTTCGAGTTTGACGTGGTGATCGCCAGCCCCGATATGATGGGTATGGTCGGTCGTCTTGGTAAGGTTCTCGGTCCTAAGGGTCTGATGCCCAGCCCCAAGGCAGGCACCGTTACCCCCGACGTCGCTCGTGCAGTGACCGAGGCAAAGGCAGGTAAGATCGAGTACCGCCTTGACAAGACCAACATCATTCACTGCCCCATCGGCAAGGCTTCCTTCGGTGTGGAGAAGCTCACTGAGAACTTCAGCACGCTGCTTGCTGCAATCATCAAGGCAAAGCCCGCCGCTGCAAAGGGTCAGTATATCAAGAGCTGTGTCCTGGCTTCGACCATGGGCCCCGGCATCAAGATCAACTCTGCAAAGCTTGGCTGATAACAGGCGCTGCATAGAGAAAAGCACGGAATTCATGCAGAATTCCGTGCTTTTCGTTTTTGGGGTAATAGCGCGCCGCTTATGGCAGTAATTCAAGAAATGTCTTGGTAATGGCGGTAGAGGTCTTTGCCGCAAGGGGGGCGAATTCTGCATATTCCATGCCGTCGCCTCCGTCCGAGATCGTGCGCAGGACCACGAAGGGAATGCTGTTGATATAGGCGACGTGACCGATCGCGCCACCCTCCATTTCGCAGGCGACCGCGTCAAATTCGGCGGCAAGCCGTTCCTTGGTGCTCTCCTTGGTGACAAAAAGATCGCCGGTCGCCACTGTGCCCACCACAGCATTGTAGCCGAGTGCAGCGGTTGCCTCGCAAAGGGGCTTCAGCAGTGCGCGGTCTGTTTCCAGCTTGATCACGTTAATGCCCGAAAGCAGTCCTCTCGCATCTCCGAGCGCGGTGGTGTTCATATCGTGCTGGACCACGCTGTCGGCAAGCACCACGTCCCCGACCTCAAGCTCGGGGAGAAGGCCGCCCGCTACCCCGGTGTTGAGCAGTGCGCTTACGCCGAAGCGCAGGATCATTGCCTCGGCGCAGACGGCGGCAAAGACCTTGCCGACGCCCGAGGTTGCAACCACCACCTGCTTGCCGCACAGCATACCCTCAGTGTAGGTTACCCCACTGACGGTGTGCGTTTTTTTGTCAGTCATCTCGGCAAGAAGCCCTTCGGTTTCGATCTGCATGGCGCCGATAATGCCGATGCGCGCTTGCTGCTTGACGGATTCAGTCATAGGTATAGCCTCCTTTTTGATGAGTCAGAATGTTCAGATAAGCGGCACACTCTCTTTTTGCGTCGCAGATATCGAGCGAGAGATAGTTGCCGCATTCCTGCCTGGTGGCGCCGAAGACCTCGCCCTCATGTGCCGCGACCTGCTCGAGTGCATGCAGGAGGGCGCCCTTCACGGTGTCGGGGTCAAGATCTCTTGTCAGCAGGTAGAAGCCTGTCTGACAGCCCATCGGGCCGAAGTAGATCACGCGATCTCCGATCTCGCCGTTCCGCAGCAGAGTGGCAAGCATGTGCTCGACCGAGTGCATGGTGCGATGATCCATATAGTCGCCGCCGTTGGGGCGTCTGGTGCGCAGATCAAAGGTGGTGATATCTCCGTCAACGCGGGAGATGTACATGCCGGGAAGGATCCTGTCGTGATCCACCGAAAAGCTTGCAATGCGTTTCATAAAGACCTCGTTTCCGGGAGTTGTTTTTGGTTTCTCTTGCGATATTGCATGGGGGAGCAGTCCATTTGTCGCAGAAATGCGCGGTTGAAGGTGCGCGTCGTGCCAAAGCCAACCTGCTCGGCAATGGCGGTCACGGTGAGATCGCTGTGCCGCAGATAGTGGCAGGCGCCCGATACGCGCAGAGAATTGATATAATCGTTGAAGGCGATGTGCAGCTTGTCCGAGAACAGATGTGAGATATAGTAGCGACTGAGGTGGAGCTCCTTTTCCAGGGTGGAAAGCGTCAGCTCTCTTTGATAGTTGGAGGTGCAATAACGGATGATGGTGCGCAGAGCGCCCGAGTCGTCGGGCAGCGTGGTGGTCAGCTCCAGCTTGGCGAGGATCTCCGAGAACATGGCGAGGTAGTAGCCCCGTCTTGCCATATCCCGATATTTTTGATCGTCCCAAGGCTTTGTCAGCTGCTCCATCAGGTGAATGAGCTCGGGGGTGGCAGCGTTCCTCAGAAGCGAAGAACAGGGAATACTGCCCGTAAAGATTTTTGCCAGCTCGGGGATCAGATCGGGATTGACGATGAAGAGAAAATAGCGCTCCCCACCCTCTGTTTCATAGTGATGGATCTGATTCGGAAAGGCGATAAAGAGATCTCCCGCCTCCAGCTCATAACGGGTGGTGTCGGCAAAGGCGACCGCCTTGCCCGAGATCAGAAGCACCAGCTCGATATGGTGGTGCAGATGTGCCGAGCATTGCAGGCGGCGTTTGCCGTGGCGGCTGTCGCTTGCCATATCGTCGTTCTTACGGGTCTCGTAAAATGTGATCATAGAGATTCTCCTTTCCTTGTTCTTTTCACGCGGGCACTGATGCCCGTGAGGATCTCATAGGGTATGGTGCCGCACGCAGCGGAGATGGGGGTGGGGTCATCAAACAGGAGGACGGTGTCACCCACCTCGGCAGGGGTGTTGGTGAGGTCAAGCAGGGTGTAGTCCATGCAAATATGTCCCACAATGGGGGCGAAAAAGCGCTGATTTCCGTGCAACAGCGTCACGCGGTAGCCACGAAGCCTGCGTGGGAGCCCGTCGCCATAGCCGATGGCGCAGATGCCGATCCTTGACCTTCTTGCGGTGGTGAAGCTACCGCCGTAGCCGATCGGCGTGCCCGCCTCTGCCTCGTGCAGATCGACCAAGGGGGCACTCAGGCGCAGAACGGGACGCAGGGGCAGCGAGGTGCTGACAGGGGATATCCCGTACAGGGCAATGCCGGGGCGCACGCCGCAAAGCACGGTTTCCTCGGGCATCGCGAGCAATGCCGCGGAAGCGGCAGCATGAGTAAAAAGGGGCGGAAGACCGTATCGGTAAAGGGTGCTGCGGCAGGTCAGAAAGCGCGTGATCGCATCCCGTGTGGCGTCCTTTTCGGTATCGGCGGATGGGAAGTGCGTAAAGATGCCGACGGGGCGCAGATGAGAAAGCGAGGAAAGTGCCGTCAGTGCCGAGAGCTCGTCGGGGCGAAAGCCGAGGCGGCACATGCCTCCGTCGATCTTCAAATGCACCGACAGGCAAGCGGCTTGCTCTGCTGCCTCGGCGTTAAGCGCTTTTGCATAGTCGAGCGAGAAAACGCATTGAAGCAGGCGGTGCCCGATCAGAAGTGGGACGTCCGTCGGGGGCGTGTAGCCGAGGATCAGAATGTCGGCGTCGGGGGCAAGCAGGCGTACCGAGAGCGCCTCGTCCGTCGTGGCGACCGCGAAAAAATCACAGCCCGCGGAAAGAAGTGCGGGAACGACGAGAGAAAGTCCGTGGCCGTAGGCGTTTGCCTTGACCACCGCGATCACGCGTGGCGGGGGATCTGCTATGTGGGCATGGGCTTCTGCCAGCATCCGAAGCGTGCGGAAATTATGGATGAGGGCATCCGTGTCGATCTCTGCCGTGGCGCGGCAGATCGGAAAATGCGTCATTCAAACCTCTTTTCCGACGGATGACAGCCAGCCATCACGCCTATCTTATCACAATATTTGTCTGATGGCAAGGGGAAAACGGCATTTTAACGCAATTTTTTGCATAGAATATGGTGTGTCAGACAAGAAGGAGAATTTTGAGCTTGCACCGAAGCCTTGATGCTCAGTGCCCTTGGCGGCAGGTGCGCATGTAAAATTCACGGGGGTCGATATGAAAAGACTGTGTTTGCTCATGTGTGCGGCGCTGTTGCTTTCGCTTGTCGGATGTGCGCCCGAGCGAGATCTGCTTGCCCCCTTCAGGGGCGCTTTTTGTGCTGAAGTGGAGGGGACGCTGGATTCGGTATCCTTCTCGGCGCGTATTGAAGCAGAGGCTGCCGAGCCGGGCGGCGCGCGTGCCGTAACAGTGACATTTTATGCGCCCGAAACGCTTTGTGGCACGGTCGTTGCACAGGATCGTGATGGCAGGCAGACCATCTCCTACAAGGAGCTTTGTCTGGAGCTGCCTGTGACGGACGAGGGGGGCTACGGTGCGCTGCTCTCGCTCTTTCCCACCGAGGGAGCGCCCTCATCGGTGACGCTGACCGATTCGGGGAACAGCAAGGTCGCAGGGGATGGCTACGAGCTGGAATTTCTTGCGGACGGTACGCCCATTCTTGTTGCGGGGGGCAGTGTCAGGGCAACAGTGATCTCCTTCAGGGAAGGCTCGCCCTGCGGATAAGCAAAGGTCGGCAGAGGTCGCCCTGCCCACGTGGCTTTGTTTTGCAAAAAAGAGGGGCGCCCATGGCAAATATTTGCCATGGGCGCCCTTTCAGATTCTTTTTACATAACAGTTAGCCGTAAGAGAGTCGAACCCATAAGGTTTTAAGCGGCATATTTTTCCGTATCCATCGCCAAAATGCTCTTAAATATTCGTATATTCCCCGATCATTTTGGCTTGGCTCCGGAAAAATCTACTCTCTTAAAACTGCTTTGCACCTTACGGGGAGAAAATTTATCGTGGATTTTGTTGGACTTTGCCGCAGCCAAGTGGTACTTTGCAAGGCAAAGTACGGCGAAAGGCACAGAAATTTTCCTCCGTAAGGCTTGTGTGTTCGACTCTCTTACGGCTACCCGATTGACGGCAAAACAGCAGATGCGCAAGGGGAGCTGTGAGAAGGAGGGCGGGCAGGTGCGGAGCAGCGGCTTCTCAGCTTGAAGCGCATCCCTTCGGCTGCTTGGCGGTCAGGCTCTTGCGGTCTTGCTCCGCAAAAAGTCAAGCATATTGGTCATGTCGCCAAGAGAGCCGGTTGCGTAGTAGTAATCCCGTTCTCTTGTCACACATCCGATGATCGGACAGGAAAGAAAATCAAGCACGGTTTCGATATCCTCGATGGAGGGGGGCGAGGAGAGCGACGGGTCGTTGCGCAAGGACATGTAAAGATCTCTTACGGACAGCTGTCCCTTGGTGACGGGATCAAGGCATTCCCCGATCAGTAGCTTCATGACGCGGACCAGCAGCTCGCCCATGCTGTTGGTCTTTTTCTCAAAGCTTTCCAAAACCGAGAGGTCTGCCCTGCCGCTTTGCGCAAAGACCTTCTCGTAGACGCACGCCTTCTGGGGCGTGCACCGATGAATGCGTAAAAGCTCCTCCAGCGTATCGATATCGAGGAGGAGCACGCCGTGCTCCTTTGCTCTGTTTAACACCCTTTCGTTAAAGCCCCGCCCGACCACCGCAATGTAATCGGCTCGGTGCTTTGTTCGGTGCTCCTTCAGGGTGTCAAAATCCACCAGCGCGTCGGTGACCGTCCCGGAGGCGGTCGCCTTGGCATCCACCGATACCGTGAAGGGATGGGGGGAGTCGGGCGTTCTTACAAGGACGTCGGTCTTTCCCGAGCCGCCCAGCCACTCGGAGGCAAAGCCAAGCAGCTCAAAAAAATCTTTCACCGTCCTTTCAAATTTACTTGGATTGTAGGAATCCTTGGAAGCCATGCGCAGCTCGGCGATGATGTCGGTGGAGGCTGAGGGCGCTTCCCTTGTGCTCACGGCTTCTCGTTGCTTGCCGTCAAGCAGCTTGCCGTACGCCTCAAGCAGCAGCCTGCCCCGATGCGTCAGCGTAAATTTTTCGGCAGACACGTTCATGATCAGCTTGGCGGATCTGAAGACCGCCAGCCTGTGATTGATCTCACTCACGCTTTCCTTGTCAAACCGATAGGACACCTTCGCGAGGGTTGCCAGCTCCCTGGCGGTCAGGCTCGTGTCCTTCAGCTCGGCAAGCATCTCAAGCACGAACAGATAGCGCAATTGCAGCAGCGGCAGCAGGTGTATGGGATCGGCGTGCTCCATCCACAGATGTCCGAGATCGGTGACGGCATAAGCAGTGTTGCTCCTTCTCTCGATCAGCCCCAGCAGAGAAAGGGTGGAGAGCGCGCTTCGCGTAGAGGATCCCTTGATGCCGAAGGACGCCGAGGCAAATCGATCGATGGATTCGATGCTGCCATCCCGATCGGTCTTTGTGAGGATCTCCTCGATGGTTTTGGCAAAATCCTTCATATTTCCCGGCAAATACCCAAAGCCCTGCTTTCTCGCGGCGCTTTTGTGATCACACAGGTATTCGATGAATGGCGCGCCGATCACCACCTGCGCCTCTGCCGCAGTGTCGTCCTCGCCGTGCAGCAGGCTATCGGGCATGACGGGATTCACGGTGCTCAAAAAGCGCTTTCCCTGCTCGGTGATGTGGTACAGCAGGGAAAATTCTCTGAATTCGATCAAGCCGAATTGCCTTAACCAGACAAGGCGGCTGTTGACGGTTGAGGGCAGCTTCCATGCGAGGTCATACTCGTTGACGGCGATCTCAAACAGCTCGCGCGCCGTTTTCGGGGCGTCGAGATAGTAAAGGATCTCGGCAAAATATTTGACGTTAGCAGAGAAAAAGGCTGCAAGATACAAATGATCCTCCGAGTCGAGCCAAAGCCTTGCCCCGTCGGAGATCGTCCAGCGTCCCCCATCGGATCTTCTTACCAGACCCACGGCGCTTAATTGATGCACGCAAAGCTCCTGCAGCGTGCTTTTGCTGCTGCTCTCATCAAGCTGCGGAACTTTCTCCATCGGATCACCCTGCTCCACGGCGAGCAGGAGCCTTCTCAGGTTGGACAGCGCCATGCTTTTGCCGCCCGGGATGCTGGGGGTGGAATTTGCCTTTTGCGACCACTCCTTATCACGGGGATAACGGGAAATCTCTATCGTGTACATTTCGTGCTCCTTTGCGGTGTTGTCGATGTATGATTGTTTTCAAAATCATTGTAACACGTATAACGGGCATTGTCAAGACGATAATGGAGATCATATACGATGTTGTTGAGATGATATGCTGTAGGGCTTTCGAATTTTTTGAAGGAGAAGCCGATCCAAGCGTTGCTTGCTTTGATCCCGATTGCTTTTCCGTGTACGTTGGCGGCGGGATCCGCGGATATGACAAGGGAATTCCCCGATGCGGATGCGGATATCTGCCTCTCAAAACCGAGTTCGGATCGCTCCCGTGCGGCTAAGCATACGGGGGAGCGACGCGCTTGGTTGGCGCTTACCACGTCAGCGCCCATCCCCATATTGTCAGTGATCATTTCGATATGATCCTCGTAAGGCGCACAGAACGTGCGATGAAGTGATCGGCAATAAAAAGAGCTGACAGACCTCCCGTGGGTCTGTCAGCTCAATTTTGGCTCGCGGATTCTATGCGGTTTTGCTCGATTGACGCTTCCCTCAGATATCAAGCACGTATGCCAGCATCAGTCTGGCGGTGTTCTCGATACCCTTCATGTGCGTGCGCTCCACCCCATGGCTGCAATATACCGCCATGCCAAAGGTCGCGGTGCGCACGTTGTTGCCCCCCTTGATCGCTTGGCTGGCATCAGAGCCGTAGCGGTAAAAAAGGTCAACCGCATATTGGCAGTCGGCGCGCTGCGCGCAGGCGATCAGCTTGTTGGTCAAATCATAATCATAGGGCATAGAGGTATCCTTTGCACAGATGGTAACGGTGCGCTCATCACCTTCCGAATCGGGCCCGATGATGCCAATATCCACCGAAACGTACTCGGAAATGTGCGGGGGCACGTAGATGCCGCCCAAGCCGATCTCCTCATAGAAGGGGAATGCCAGCACCGTGTTATATTTCGGCTTTATGCCCTGCTCGGTCAGATACTTCAGCGTGGCAAAGGAGCATGCCATTGCCGCCTTGTTGTCAAGGTTGCGCGACTTGATGTAGCCGCTTTTTGTCACGGTCATGCGGGGGTCGATGGAAATGTAGTCACCATGGCAGATGCCAAGCGCACGTGCGTCCTGTGCCTTGGTTACCGGCTCGTCAAGCGGCACAAGTGCCGTGTTTTCGTCGCGCGCAAGCGTTTTTGCGTCGTCAAAGGCATGCGAGGAATGAGAGCGACAGATCAGCAATCCCGTGTACTCCTTGCCACCGCGTGTGTGGACGGTGACGTTTTCTCCCTCGCAGCTGATGAAATTCACGCCGCCCACCGCGCGCACGCGTAGCGTGCCGTCTGCATTGATGCCCCGCACCATCAGCCCCAGCGTGTCGGCGTGCGTGCTGATGCACACGGTCTTGGAGGGGTCCTCACCCTCAACCGTAATATACGCCGTGTTTCTGTTATCATAGCTGACGGTATAGCCGAACATGGCGGCGTATCGCTCGATCACGGGCTTCATCTTTACGTAATATCCC
Organism: Oscillospiraceae bacterium; assembly: GCA_015063625.1. GTDB lineage: Bacteria > Bacillota > Clostridia > Oscillospirales > CAG-272 > Firm-07. The sequence continues at coordinate 66,592 of SVTT01000006.1, read as the reverse complement.
ACGGGGCTTGGTGTGTTGATCAGCTCCCGCAGCGTGTCCTGCACAAACTGTGTATCAAATTGAAAATGTTTCATAGGTTCCTCCGGTTTATCTGCTTTGCCAATTCTTTTCGGAAGGTGCTGAGGTCGATATGGCAGCTTTTACGGGAATGTCGGAAGCGCGCTCTTCAGAGAAATCGCGCCAAGCAAGGCTTGGCGCGATGAAAGCAAAAATTGCGTTCCCCGTTGCAGAGATCCTTGACCGTGCAGGCGATCACAACTGAGCTTTGCGATGCAAGGATCATTCCCACTCTTTGAGGTTCTTTCCCACAGTTACTTTTCGCCTTGTTTTGGGCTAATTTTCGTGAGGTTTCTCTCGTTTTGCTTCGTTTTTCTCTGTATTCTCTGTGTTCTCAGCCCGCTTGGTACTGTTTTGGTATCAAAGTTTGGTATCAATTTTCCGAAAATCGGCGGAGAAAAAATCAATTATTCTTTTCCGGCAAGTGATACGTGGCTCTGCTCTACAGTTCAACTGGCTTTGACGTTTCGATACAAAGTTGGATGTAAAGGTCGTGCTCCTCTTGGAGCAATTATATTATAGCAGAAAAATGTGAACAAATCAACGATGCTTATCTATCGAGCATTATTATGTTTCATTCTTCTTAGCAAATTTACACCCAATTACAAATCATTCTTCCGCTATCTCTGGAACAACGCTTATTGATGTCAGTTGGACAATCTTATCAATTAATCCTTGCTTAATTTCATCAATTTGCTTGTATCTTTCTGCTATCTCCCTTTGTTTTTCAAGATCATATGAACCATCAGAATCAAGAGGTATGGGAACGGTAATATTAAGTCCTTTTATCATTGAACTGTTGAGCTTTGTAAATTCGTTTTTTCCAAATGCGCCAATTCTACCTTTTTTATTTTTTCTGAAAATTGGCTCCAGATAATACTTCAGGTACAAAAGGTCAACCTTTCCGATGTAGTCGTCATTAATACTCATGATACATCTGTCGCCATTGATAGAAAACTGATCACTAATGATGGTGATATACCCCGCGCACCCATTTTTAGAGTAGGTCAGGTATTCTCCGTTGTAATCAAAAGTATCTATATGGTCAATAGGTTCAACGTTATTTGCAGAATATATAGGATACGTACCTTTGTGTTTTTGACACCATGTTTTGGTGTATGATGCATTTCCATTGTGATGTGTTACCATATTGTTCAAAAACTCATCGGCATATTCTATTCCTTCCTCTTTACCTATGTGTATTAATAAATCTTGAATTTCATAAACTCGGCTTAATAGCTTCTGCTTCTGGTTTTCAATCTCACTATAAATGCCGGCAAGTCTTTGCTGTTCTTCAAGGTCGTAAGTTCCGTCATTTTTAATCGGAAGTCTAACAAGCAGGTTCTCGATTTGATTATTACCCACCTTTTTATTTGAAGAGTTTTTTGCACAACTATAAAATTGTGGCTGCATAGCAAAAACCAAATAGTCAAGATCCAATCCTTCAACCTTAGGAGTAAGCCACCCGCAATGATTATTAGGGACAAAAGGATAGTTTCTTGCCGTCAGCGTTCCTGCCATGCCATCAACAGTCCAAGTAATACAAGGGTAGGTAATCAAATCTTTTTCTCGCTGGAGTTTGTCTTTTGCAACATAGCATAGGACACCATCGTTGTCTACATCGGATGAAATAACGGGAATATCGCCCTCCCAACCTAAAGAAACAACATTTTTTCTGGTGTAGATAGCATTTCCTTGATGAGGCGTAAAAAGTTCTGTTAGCTTTTTTTCTACGATTTTAGACACTTTATAGCCTCCCCGTAATTATTCATATCAGCAACAATTCCAGTAATATATTCGCTAAACTCGTCAAGACTCATAATGACATCTGCTTTTTTTACGCCCATTTTAACTTTCTCTTCATCAGTCCACCTTTTCTCAATATCCCATGCAGAATGCTCCGCAAATGAGCCTATCGGAAGAAGCTTTAGCTTTAGGTCATCATCAAATATCGGCTTTAGATAATCGTCAATTTTGTTTTTATTTTTACAGCTACGGAAGAGATTATATTTGTTTACCGCTGTTTGGAAATCATTATCATCGCTATCAAATCGGTAGATATCAAGGCTTTCTCCGATAGAAGAACAATAATATGCGAAAACAGGATAATCTTGTTTATGCGTAACATCTCGTTTCTTCCGCAAAGTCATAATATATGTCTTCTTTGGAGTGTTGAAAAAAGTGTTGATAGGAAGCGATATAATTGCTTCGATATAGCAATTTGTAGTTATAAATTCGTGAAGACGCTTGTTTCCAACATTGGTGAAAATACCGTCAGGCAAAACAACGTTCGCTATCCCATTGGGCTTAATAGATTTGATTATCCATTCAAGGAATAATCCCTCTACACCCAAGCCTTTTTCTGTATAGAATCCAGTATCTCTTGCTGATTTTGAAATCAAAGCACTCTGGTAGTATGGAGGATTTGCAAGGATTACATCATATTGTTTGCCATCTGTTTTTCCCAAAGTTCCCAATATGGTTTTGCTTGAAAGATAAGTTTCGTTCAGGAGTTCTTGGGAAATTGTCTTTATATTGGATAGGGTATTATTATCTTTGAACAGTGAAGAGAAATAAATCATGGTGTTTGCTTTAGCGAGAATGGTCGTCAAGTCATAGCCGCTGGTCGATCCCTTTTCATCCATTTCTTTCTCGTATCCATAGAGTTTGATCTTTTTGACTACATGACCATTTTCAAAAGTAAACGGCTCGTCAATTTTCAATGCTGCCTCAAGAAGGAATTTACCTACACCACAAGCTGGGTCACAAATCTCGTCTCCCTTTTTAATATCCACCATGTCTACCATTCCCTTAACAATTTTCAAGGGTGTGAAATACTTACCGGCGTTCTCTTTCGTTCGTTCTTGCTTTGTGAATGTTTCAAACAATTTGGACTTGAAATCTCTATTAATATCAATGAACTTTCCTTCTGTATCTTCATATTCCTTAAAAAGCCTCATAACCTCATGGAATGTGGTCGCATCCGCATTATTGCTTATATAATTACCGTCTGCGTCCTTCTCCGCGTGAAAAACAAATCCATTAATAACAGAGGTCTTGTCTGGCGCTTCAGGGAACAGTTTGCTAATTTTCTCTCTCGGCTCATGAATATATCTATAGAGTACCTCTGCTTCACTTCTGCCATCTTCGTTATAGAGGTTCCAAATATAGTCAAAATTTTCAGTAGGAGCAAGAATGTTGATGTCAGACAGATACTTGAACAAAAAAAGTTCAACAAAAGTATATAGGCTATCCTTTGGAGTGGTAAATTTGATGTTCTTAAGCAGTCCACCTATCTTTTTAGCGAGATTAGTCGGATCTGAATACTTTATCTGCTGAAGCTGATTGTTTGTATTAGAAAGATCTATTGCCAAACGTTCAATTAAGGTCGCAATTTTTCTTTCCTCATTTTTGGGTTTGATTTCGGCTACGATTTTATTACCTTGCTCATCGAGAATCGGTTGAGAAGTTAGAGCATTTACCCATACAAACTTCGATCCGTCAGTAGCCACGAATATTTTAACACCAAGTTCTTTGGCAACCTCGATTTCTTGGTTGATGGCTGCATCGATTTTTTTATCAGTATTAAATTCTTCTGGTTTTTTACACTCAAGATAAGCAATAACTTTTCTCGAACTATCAACGATAAGAACGTCCGGTTTTTTGCCCTTGTTTTTCACAGTGCTCTTAACCTTGTTACAGATAATTCTTTTTCCAGCAATTAAATCCCCAATGGTAGTTGCTCCAAGGCTTAGACATTCATATTTATCGAGTATTGTGACAGTGTTGGAAAACAGGTCATTCTGTATAGTTTGTTCTGACATAATTACGCCCTCATTCTTTCTCTGAGATTTTCAATCTCGGATTGATTGTTTGTAAGATAATCGACAATGTCTTTGGGAAGTTCATTCCTCCCTGCAGCGGCCTTACTGTAAAACTCAACTTTTTCTGAATCAGATAAGCGCAACAGTTCAACAATGCACTCTTGCATATCAGGAGTTGGGGGCTTGACTCGTCCGTTAAACACATCAAATAGATATGTTTTTGAGACGCCCAAATCAGCAGCAAATTTTGCTTGTGAATAATTGTGATCTTTAATAAGTTGTACGAAATATGCGCCAAAGCTGCCGACCACATATTCTTTTTTTGCCACTTCAACACCTCCAAAAGATAAATAAGTAAGCTAACTACTTTACTAGTATACCATAGAGCATTAATAATTGCAATATGTTCAGAAAAATTCAAAAAGATTCGTTGTCTGAATCTATCAGAGCATTTAATTTCGACACAACTTCCATCTGTGTAGATGGAAACACGTGCGCATACCGATAAGTTATATCAATGCTCTCATGCCCCACACGATCTGCTATAGCGACAGCAGAAAACCCCATGTCAATCAGTAAACTGATGTGGCTATGCCGGATTCCGTGGATCCGTATTCGTTTCACTCCACTGGCTGCACAACCACGGCGAATTTCGTGATGTAGATAAGATTTTGTAAACGGAAAGATACGGTCATTTTCGTTGAGCTGTAACGATTCTATGTAAGCCTGTATTTTATCCGCATAGAAGTCCGGCATGAGGACACGACGAATGCCTTTCTCGGTTTTAGGTGGTGTGATGATATCCTCGCCCTTTATGCGTTGGAACGACTTTGTAACATGGATAATCTTCCGTTCAAAATCAAAATCCGAAGGTGTCAGCGCCAGCATTTCGCCAAGCCGCAAACCGCACCAATACAGCGTTTCAAAAGCGTAATAAGAAGCGGGCTTGTCCTTCAACGTCTCAATGAATTGCAGATACTCCTCTTTCGTCCAGACAAGCACTTCGCCGCATTTCTCCTTCCCCATGTTACCGGCTTTCGCGGCAGGGTTCTCCGGCAAGCCATAGAACCGCACAGCATGATTAAACATGGCGCTAAGTTGATTGTGAATCGTCTTGAGGTACACTGGGGAATAGGGCATACCGTTTTCGTCCGTTGTTTCCATGATGGTATTTTGCCAGTGCAAAACATCCACAGGCTTTACGTCCCGCACTCGTTTGCTACCGAAATACGGCAGGATCTTTTTCTCGATGATACTGCTCTTTGTGACCCAAGTATTCTGACGGATACGATTCTGCAGGTCGTTCCGATAGACCTCGTAGAACGAGTTGAAAGTCATATCCAGACTTCCGGAATACTTTTGTAGGAACTCTCGTTCCCATGCCAGTGCATCCCGCTTTGATGTAAAACCTCTCTTGGTCTTGCGGGATGGTTCTCCCAACCAGTTTTTGTAGCGAACGGACACATACCATCGTCCGCCTTTATCTTTGTACGCTCCCATAATAAAGCCCTCCTGAAAATATATATTTAGCACCAAACGGTGTACCAACAGCATCAAAAGTGAGAACTCCAAAGCCAGTTGACACTACTTTTCGCAGTACCAAATAAATTCTCTGGGATGGGCAGAAGTGCGGTAATAACGTTCGCTTTTCTCTGAAAAGTCCCAAGATGTAAGAAATCCGCTCACCTTTACTCGCATAAGGGTGAGCGGATCACTATAAAGCCACTTGTAATTATTCTGTTTTTGGTATCAAATTGACCTCAGTTCAAACTCCAAATCTTGAGAATGTGGAGAAAACACGAGATAAATCGAGCTTTCTTGAGAAAAATGAAGCTCTATGAGGCCTCAGAGAACTGAGAGAATTTTGACCTTTATTCCCACTCGATAGTGCCGATGGGCTTGGGGGTGAGGTCCATGACGACACGGTTGATGCCCTCGACCTCGTGGGTGATGCGTGCAGTGATGTGGTGCAGAAGCGCGTAGGGGATCTCCTCGATGGTGGCGGACATGGCGTCGGTGGTATTGACCGCGCGGATGATGGCGGGCCAGCCCTCGTAGCGCTTGCCGTCCTTGACGCCGACGCTCTTGAAGTCGGGAACTGCGATAAAGTACTGCCAGACCTTGCCTGCCAGACCGTTCTTATCAAACTCCTCGCGGAGGATGGCATCTGCCTCACGCAGGGCGTGCAGACGGTCACGCGTGATGGCACCGAGGCAGCGTACACCGAGTCCGGGACCGGGGAAGGGCTGACGGTAGACCATACCCGCAGGCAGACCCAGCGCGTCACCCACGACGCGGACCTCGTCCTTATAAAGCAGCTTGACGGGCTCGACAAGCTCGAATTTCATATCCTCGGGCAGACCGCCGACGTTGTGGTGTGCCTTGACGCCGTCGCTCTCCAGAATATCGGGATAGATGGTACCCTGGGCAAGGAAGTCAACGCCGGTGAGCTTGCCTGCCTCCTCGTTAAAGACCTCAATGAATTCGGCGCCGATGATCTTTCTCTTTCTTTCGGGCTCGGCAACGCCGGCAAGCTTGTCAAGGAAGCGGTCGGTGGCATCGACGTAGATGAGGTTGGCGTCCAGCTGCTTGCCGAACACCTCGATCACCTGCTCGCTTTCGCCCTTGCGCATCAGACCGTGGTTGACGTGCACACAGACGAGCTGCTTGCCGATCGCCTTGATCAGCAGTGCTGCCACGACCGAGGAGTCCACGCCGCCCGAGAGGGCAAGCAATACCTTTTTGTCGCCCACCTGCTTGCGTACGGCGGCAACCTGCTCCTCGATAAAGCGATCGGCGAGCGCCTTGTTGGTAATGCGCTCCATGGTATCGGGTCTTTTGTTCGAATCCATATATTTTCTCCTTTTACGGTAGCATTGACATCCTTTGTATTATGTCATTATTATAATATGCCTCACAAAACATGTCAAGAAAAAAATCGTGGAATCTCCCCCCTTTTTTTGATTTTTTCTCGTCGAACTTCCACAAGCACGACGAAATGCGCAATTTGAGAAGGGATCGGGAAATCCTTTCTCTTTTTGATTGACAAAGACGAGGTTTAAAAGTATAATAAAGGTATATGAAACGAAAGGGGAGATGGCACTTGCATGACATGATCACCGAGGCGCAATACCGCAAGCAGATCGCACAGTGTGCGGGCAAGGCGTATCTCTTTTTCGGTGAGGAGGATTACCTCAAAAACGTGGCGATCCGTCTGACGCGCGAGGCGCTTTGCCCCGAGGCGGCGTTCGCGTTTTTCAACGATATCACCATAGACGTGACCGATTACACCCCCGGTGGGCTGATCGACACGCTGGCGCCGCCCCCCATGATGGCAGACACCCGTCTTGTGGTCCTGCGGGGGATGGATCTGACTGCCATGCGGCAGAGCGAGACAGATGCCTTGATCGCAGCGCTTGCCACGCTTGCCGAATACGATTACAATACCGTGATCCTTCATGTGGCGTCGGGGCTCATCGACGAGGGGTATCTGCCCAAGCGTCCCTCCGCCATCCTTAAAAAATTTGCCGAGGTCGCCGTTCCCGTGCGCTTTGAGGCATCGACCGATGCGAGGCTCGCGCTTTGGGCGGGCAAGCATTTTGCCCATTTCGGCGTGCGGGCGGAGAGCGCCGTGTGCGCCGAGCTGATCGCTTATTCGGGCAAGAGCATGTTCGTGCTGGCGAACGAGATCGAAAAGCTTGCCTGCTATGTGCTGGCGGCGGGCAGGGATCGCGTGGAGAGTGCGGATATCCGCACCGTAGCGGTGCCTGCCAATGCCGTGGATGCCTTTGCACTTTCCAATGCGATCCTCGCGGGTGAGAGCCGCGAGGCGCTTGCCGCGCTTGCCGTCATGCGCTTTGAGCGCGTGGAGCCCACCGTGATCCTCGGAGAGATCGCAAGAACGCTCTCGGACATGCAGAGCGCGCGCATTCTCTTTGAGGCGGGAAAGGGCGCGCCCGAGATCGCCTCTCTTTTGAAAATGCATGAGTATAAGGCAAGGCTGCTGCTTCGTGCCGCCACCCGTGTGGAGCCTGCAAGGCTTTCCCGTGCCATTGAGCTTGCTGCAGCGGCAGACCTTTCACTCAAGCGCGGCGCCTCGGATTATACCGCCATCGAAAAGCTGGTCTGTGCGCTTTGAATTTGGCTTGACTTTCAGGAAAAGTCGTGTATAATGAATAATGGATTTTTTCTCACGGAGGACATGATGATGACGCATCGGATGACCATTGCGGGCCTGCAAAGAGAGCTGCCGCTTTGTCCACTCAATGAAGATCTCTACATCGCCGCGTTCGTGATCTTCGGTGATCCCGAGCTGACCACCGCTGCGGCAGGAGAGCTGCTCAGGCGAGCGCCCGAATACGACTACCTGATCTCGGCGGAGGCGAAGGGTATTCCGCTGGTGCACGAGATGGCGCGTCTTGCGGGTAACCAAAAATATTTTCTGGCAAGAAAGTCGCCCAAGCTCTATATGACGGGCGTCATGGAGGTGACCGTACGCTCCATCACCACCGCCAAGGAGCAAAAGCTTTATCTTGACAAGGCGGATGCCGCGCTGATGCGGGGCAAGCGCATCCTTCTCGTCGATGACGTGATCTCCACGGGCGAGTCGCTTCGCGCTGTTGAAGCACTGGTCAAGGAGGCGGGCGGCATCGTGTGCGGCAGAATGGCGATCCTTGCAGAGGGCGACGCACAGAAGCGTGAGGATCTGATCTATCTTGAAAAATTACCCCTTTTTAACGGTAAGGGTGAAGTGATTGGCTGAAAAGGAGAGCGACATGGCTGAATTTTTGACAAGCAAGGACAAGCGCACCGACTACTGCGGCACGCTGAGTGAAAAGGATATCGGCAGAGAGGTGTCGGTCATGGGCTGGGTCCAGCGCCAGCGCGATCTCGGCGCACTTATCTTCATTGATCTGCGTGACCGTACGGGTCTTTTGCAGCTCGCATTCGACGGCGATACCCCCAAAACGGTATTTGAAAAGGCATTTTCCTGCCGCGCAGAGTACGTTGTAGCCGTGCACGGCACGGTCCGCGCGCGCGGCGAGGGTGCCGCCAACCCCAATATGTCCACGGGCATGGTGGAGGTCTACGTCACCGAGATGAAGATCCTTTCGGCTGCCAAGACGCCCCCCTTCGAGGTGTCGGACACTAAAAAAATCAAGGACGAAACGGCACTCAAGTACCGCTATCTTGATCTGCGCCGTCCCGAGCTGCAAAGAAACATCCGCATGCGGCACGAGCTGGCGCGTGTGGCAAGAGAATATTTTTACGAGAACGGCTTCCTTGAGATCGAAACACCCATGATGATCAAGGCGACCCCCGAGGGCGCACGCGACTATCTCGTGCCCTCGCGCGTGCACAAGGGTAGCTTTTATGCGCTTCCGCAGTCCCCTCAGATCTATAAGCAGCTGCTGATGGTATCGGGCTTTGATCGTTACATCCAGCTTGCCCGTTGCTTCCGCGACGAGGATCTGCGTGCCGACCGCCAGCCCGAATTTACTCAGATCGATATGGAGATGTCCTTTGCCACGCAGGAGGAGATCATGGAGATGAATGAGGGCTTTATCGCCCGTGCCTTCCGTGAGCTGCTTGGCGTGGAGCTGGAGATGCCCATGCGCCGCATGACCTTTGCCGAGGCAATGGAGCGCTACGGCAGTGACAAGCCCGATACCCGCTTTGGCATGGAGATCGAGGATCTCTCGCCCGTCGTAAAGGACTGCGGCTTTGCCGTGTTCAGCGGCGCGGTGGCAAACGGCGGCAGCGTGCGTGCCATTGTGGCGAAGAACGCCGCCTCTGTGCTCTCGCGCAAGGAGATCGATAAGCTGACCGAGCATGCCAAGGGCATTGGCGCCAAGGGCCTTGCTTACATCCGTTGGGTGGAGGATGCCCCCGCCATTTCCTTTGCCAAGTTCCTCACCGAGGAGGAGCAAAAGGCGATTTTGACCGCACTTGGTATGGAAAAGGGCGACGTCGCCCTCATAGTTGCCGATAAGAACCGTGTGGTGCTGCCCACGCTGGGTGCCCTGCGTAATATCCTCGGCAAAAAGCTGGATCTCATTCCCGAGGGCAAATACAACTTCCTTTGGATCACTGAGTTCCCCTTCTTTGAGTGGAACGAGGACACCGGCGCATGGGATGCCATGCACAACCCCTTCACCATGCCGATGGAGGAGTGTCTGCCCTATCTTGAGAGCGATCCGGGCAGCGTGCGCGCCAAGGCGTATGACATGGTGCTGAACGGCACCGAGCTGCTCTCGGGTGCCATCCGCATCACCGATTGGCAGCTACAGGAGAAGATGTTTGCCGCGCTCGGTCTTTCTGCCGAGGACATCGAAAAGAAATTCGGCTTTATGGTGGATGCCTACAAGTACGGTGCACCTCCGCACGGCGGCTCGGGCATGGGACTTGACCGCCTTGCCATGATCATGGCAGGGGCGGATTCGCTGCGTGACGTGGTGGCATTCCCCAAGGTGCAGAACGCGAGCGAGCTGATGTCTGCTTGCCCCGCACCCGCAGAGCCCCAGGCGCTTGCCGATCTCGGTATTGCCGTAGTGGCAGAGCAGGAATAACATTTTTCATAACAAAGCGCCCCTCGCGAGCTCGCGAGGGGCGCTTTGTTGCTGAGATCTTACAAAGAGAGCAGGGGGTGGAAGTGCCCGCAAAATGCATCTGTGGGCATGTTCAAACGCGAGGACACCCACAAACGGGTCGTCGAGGCGCCGACCCCTACCGGGATTGATCATGCCCGGATGTACCGCGAGGGCACCGGCAAACGGGTCGTCGAAGGCGCCGACCCCTACCGGTTTGATCATACCCGAGCGTGCCGCGAGGTGTGGGAAATCGGGTGCGCGCGTGCGCCCTGTTTCCACCGCCAACGACCGACGGTTGTTCCCTTGATGATCGCGGTCCTTGGCTTGATCGACCAATGTTGAAATTATATCATACATGGTAGGGGCTGGCGCCCACGACAGCCCGTAACAAACAAATGGTAACCATAAACGTGCCGCAAAGGCGCCCACAAACGGGTCGTCGAAGGCGCCGACCCCTACCGAGCGCCCACGACAGCCCGTGACAAACAGACGGCAACCATGGACGGGTCGTCGAGGGCGCCGGAAACAGAGGGCTTTCGGGTGGGTTTGGATGACTCCCGAAAGGGGCGGTGTCGGAGCGCCGCGTCGGGAGGCTCAGCGCTGCTTGCCTGCGACGGTCAGGTTGCCGCCTGTGGTTTCGATCTCGATCTCGGTCGAGCCGTCGCCATAGGTGTAGATGCCCTGATGATGCATGGTGGCAAAATCGGTATTGAAATCGCCTCCCACGGTGTCGTATTCGACGCGGAAGCCACCGATGTCGGCAGGCAAGGAGAGGCGAACGTCACCACCGGTCGTGTCAACCGATACCGTGCGGGGCGCTTGGTCAAAGGAAAGCTCGATATTGCCGGAGGTGGAGGATGCCTCTACGCGCTCGGGGCTGCCCCCTCGCAGGACGATGTCGCCGCTGACGCTTTCGATATTGAGCGTGGAGGCGGTGGCGTTTTCGAGTACCGTTGTGCCACTTGTGCGATCGATGCTGATCTCGTTGGCAGTGATGTCACGAAGCAGCATCTCACCGCTGACCGCATCAATCTCCAAACGCGTGGCATGCACACGGTCGATCCCGATCCTCGCAGAGGTGCCCTTCAGCTTGACGGTGCCTGTCACCGACAGATCGCAGACCGTGATGCCTCCACTCAGGGTATCCAGCGTGAAGCCGTGTAGCGTGGCAGTGCGAGGAATGCGTACAGTCAGGCTCTTTTCGATCGACTTGCCGAAGCGTACGCGGAATTGTGAGCGCCCGTCAAAGCGGACGCGCAGCTCGCCGTTCTCGACGTACCAGCGCATGATGTCCTTTTCTCCGAGCTCGGCGCCCTCGCGCGCCTCGGCGATCTCAACGGTATCACCGTCATAGACCTCAACGCGGATGTCGCCTGCGTGCCAGTGCAGCGTCACACGGTCAACCGTTTCGGTGATCGAGGCGTTACCCCGGTTGGTGTATTTGGCAGGGGAATCGCTATTGCGATAGAAGATGCCGAATTCAAAGCCGCTTCGGATGCCGAGAACGATGACTGTGGTGAGCACCGCGATCACCGAAACGATCACCATAGGGAGAAGGAGCGAGCGCGTTTTGCCCGATTTTCCCTCATACGGTGTCTGTTTTTTTGCCGAATCCTGCTGATCGGCAAAGCGCTCGCACTCCTTGTCGAGCGAGGGGCGGATGCCTGTCGAAAAGAGGATCATACCCACGCCGAGCGTGATGACGGCAAACATCAGTGCCGCGCCGAGTGCCGCATCGATGATGGCGGCGGGCAGGACCGAGAGAATGCAGAGCCCCACGCCAACCGAAAGCAGAAGTCCCGCGACGAAGGTGTCGCGTTGCCGTACCGCAGGATCGTAGGAAATCTCACTGTCATCGGCAAAATCGGGGATGAGTGCCGAGCCCAGAATGAGAATACAGGTGCCGAGGGCGGCACAGATAAACAGGGGTGCGACGACATCGAAGAGCACCACGGGCACCAGCCACACGAGATAGAGCATGACGGCAAGCGAGGTGGTCAGCGCGCGGCGGCGCTTGAGCCGTCGGAGCGAGATGGCGTCCATGCGGGGGCGCTGGTTATTCGGCTTTTTGGGCGAAAAAGGCGTGGTCGGGGCGGATCTTGTGCTGCTATTCCCGGAGGGGGCATCCATCAAGGGGCGGATGTCCCCCACCTCGCCAACCACCTTGGCAAAGGCCTCCTCGGGGGGCATTTCCGTCGCGGTCAGATCCTCGTAGCGGTCATAGAGATTGCCGAGCAGCTCCTCGAACAGCATCTCGTTTTTTTCGGTGTGCGGCGCTCCCGCAAACAGTGATTCAAGGTATGTCCTCAGGTTTTCCTTCATTCAAAGAGCACCTCCTTCTTCATCGGTGGGGGAAGGGTCGATCTTGCCTGACACAAGGCGGTTAATGAGCGCATTGGCGCGCCGCCACTCAGCGAGCGCGGCGGTGTAGGCGCATCTGCCCGCATCGGTGATGGCGTAATAGCGACGGCGCGCGCCGCTTTCCTCGTTCCCCCAGTAGGAGCGAATGAAGCACGTCTCCTCCAGACGGCGGAACGCCGTGTAAAGCGTTGCCTCCTTCAGCTCGTATTCGCCGCCCGTTGCATGACGGATCGCCTTGTTGATACGGTAGCCGTAGCTGTCCTCTCGCATGAGAAGTGCCAGAATGATGGTTTCGGTGTGACCGCGGATCAGATCGGATGCGATCGACATGACATCACCTCCGTGACAGTTTTGATATCCTCTGTATGTAGATTATAACACGAGATACCTCGCCTGTCAAGGTATATTTGATCGATTTCTCGGGATCTCGGGATCCTTGCGTACAAGTGCCTTTCATAGAAAATTCATACATAATACTGTTGACAACCCCGCTTATGAGCTATATAATCAATATTAGGTATATTTTGCCGCCACGGGGCTGCTTGCCCAATCGCATGGCGGCATGTCATTTTGAGGAAAAAAGAGGTGGAGATTTTGAGAAGGCTGTTGCCAACACTGTATGCATTGCTCCTGGTATGCTCACTCGTACTGGGTCTTGCTGCGTGTAGCAAGGTTGAATTTGAGGTGGCGTTTATGGTAGACGGAGAGGTCTTTGCTACCATCAACACCAACGGCGAGGAAACCGTGAGGATGCCTGCCAATCCCAAAAAGGTGGGGCACACCTTTGACGGCTGGTATTGGGATGAGGGGACGTGGCAGAAGCCCTTTACCGCCAATTCGCTGTTGGATGCACCGCTTTCAAGCAACATGGCTGTCTATGCCAAGTGGATCACCAACGAGACGCTGAGCGGTACCGAGGCGCTCTTTGAGGGATTCGAGCATGTGCAGGAGAACACTTACTATCTGGAGGTCCCGTCGGATACCGAGCTGCTTTCGCTTGGCAATCGCGTATCGGTGGGCTCCTCTGCCACCTGGACGCTTTCGACCGATGCCTTCGGCAACGACACCATTGCCAGCAAAACGGCGGCGCTCGCGCAGGGTGATAATCTCTACTACGTGCTGGTCGTGACAAGCGACGGTGCGACCGAGCTTTATACGCTTGAGATCAGGAGGCGCTGCTCCTATGAGGTCGTGTTCGACACGGCGGGCGGCGACCCCCTCGAAAGCGTTACCGTGGAGGAGCTTACGGTTCTGACGCCTCCCACGCCCACGCGCGACGGCTACGTGTTTGCGGGCTGGGATTACGATTTCAGCGAGCCGATCCGGAGCAGCATGACCGTGACCGCCTCCTGGCGCACACAGCCCTCGCAGCTGGTGCTGCAGCCGAACGGCGGTGTGATCTCGGTCGGATCGGTGGAGCTTTCGCAGGGAGAGCCCTATACGCTTCCCGCGCCCACCCGAGTCGGTTATCGCTTCCTTGGCTGGCATCTGAGCGGCGAGGAGGTTCCGAGCGAGGGGATCTGGGACAGAGAGGGCAATTTCGCGCTGACCGCCGAATGGGAGATGATCCAATACTCCATCAGCTATGACCTTCAGGACGGCTTCTTCTCCGATGTCTGCACCGTTGCCTACACCGTGACCTCGGCAGACATTCTGCTCCCTGTACCCGAGAAGGAGGGCTATGTGTTTGTGGGCTGGACGGGAACCGGTGTTTCCACCCCCACCGGCGTGGTCGTGATCTCTGCGGGCAGCACGGGCGATCGCAGCTATACCGCCCATTGGCGCTATGACGGTTATCGCATCAATTATCATCTGAACGGCGGCACCAACGCCACCGCCAACCCCGACGGATATACGGCACAGACCCCCACCCTTGTGCTTGCCGCCCCCTCCAGAGTGGGCTATGTCTTTGACGGCTGGTACACCACGGCAAGCTTTGCACCTGCCAGTGCCATTGACCGTATTGCGCAGGGCAGCACGGGCGATCTCGATCTCTATGCAAAGTGGAGCTCGGTCACCTACCGCATCCGCTTCGATGCCAACAGCCTCTCGGCAAGCGGCAGCATGCCCGAGCTTGACTGTGTCTACGGCACACCCGTCACTCTGCCCGCCTGCGGCTATACGCGCAATCTGTTTACCTTCGTTTGCTGGTGCACCACGGCGGACGGCACCGGAACACGCTACGCGCCGGGGGCATCGGTGGATGCACTGACCAATAACTCGGGCAGCACGGTCACTCTTTACGCGATCTGGGAGGGTGAGGGCTTTACCGTGACCTTTGAAAAGGGTGACGGCACGGGCGGCACCGACAGCGTGACCGTTGCCTACGATGAGCTGATGCCTGCGGCGATCGCGCCCACGGCACCCCTCGGCTATACCTTCCTCGGCTATTTCGACCGATACGGAAATCAATATTACGACGGCAATATGAATCCCCTGATGCTGTGGGACAAAATGCAGGACGGCGTGCTCTACGCTCAATGGGAGATCGGCTCGATCTATATCACGCTCGATAAGCAGGGCGGCACGGGGGGTGACAGCACGGCGCTTGTGACCTTCAATGAGCCGATGGCATCGGGGCTTCGCGCACCGACGCGTGCGGGCTACACCTTTGCGGGCTATTACGAATCTCCCAACGGCGTGGGTACCTGCTACTACGATGCCGATATGAACGGTGCTACGCTCTGGGATAAGTCGGGCATTGCCACTGTTTACGCGCACTGGACGCCTCTTTCCTACCGTGTGTCCTTTGATGCCAACGGCGGTGACGGCACCAACGAGCCCACCGACGTTTCCTTCGGTGGGGCGATGCCCGCGCTGACGGGCGCTCCCACCCGTGTCGGCTATCTCTTCGTCGGCTACTTTGACGCGCCCACGGGCGGCACCAAGTACTACAACGCCGATCTGTCGAGTGCCGCAAGCTACGCGGTGGTCGGCAATGCCACGCTTTATGCACAGTGGCGCGGTGTCCCCTATTTCGTTACCTTTGACACCTGCGGCGGTACGGGCGAGATGGCAGATGCCGAGTTCGAGTACAGCGTTTCGGGCAGACTGCCCCAGAGCACGCTGGTCCGTGAGGGATATACCTTCATGGGCTGGACCACGGTGCTCGGCGGCACGTCGGCGGAATACGCGGACGGCGCCTCGGTCTACAATCTGACCGCCGTCAACGGTGCACACGTGATCTTCTACGCCGTCTGGGAGGGCAACCGCTACAACGTTTCTCTTGACGGAACCCAAACCACCCAGCACGTTCCTGCCGAGTATACGGTCCGCTTTGACCTGAACGGTGCCGTCGGGATGACGCCCGCGGATCAGCTGATCACCAATTCCGCAGGGCTTGTGTACCCTGCCGTCCCCGTTCGTGAGGGTTATCTCTTTGCGGGCTGGTACGACAACGCCGCCTGCACGGGAACGCCCTACAATTTCTCGGCAACCGTGACGGGAGGGGTGACGCTCTACGCCAAGTGGGTACAGCCCTCCTCCTACGTTTCGATGATGTCGGTGGGCAGCAGTACCACGGTTTCGCTCAACGGTCACGCGGTCAGATACTATCCCTTCGTTTCGCTGACGGGCGGCTCGGTGACCGTTTATACGACGGGCAGCATGGATACCTACGGCTTTATCTATGATTCCTCGAGATCTCAGCTTGCCTCCAATGATGACGGCGGAAGCAATACCAACTTCAGCATTTCCTTCAACGCGACGGCAGGCGAGCTCTATTATGTGGGCGTGAGAGCCTACGGCAGCGGAACTGCGGGAAGCAGCGCGCTGTATATCAGCGGCAGCATGACTCCTGTGGCGGGCGGCACCACGTCCGGGACCATGGAGGCAACAAGACCGATCGTTGTGCGTCCTCAGCTCGGCGCTCACTTCGTCATCGACGAGCTCCCTGTCCGCGAGGGCTTTGCCTTTGCGGGCTGGTATGACGGCGAGGGCGGCACGGGAACGCAGTATACCGACGCGCTCGGCAACAGCGTCCGCGTGTATGACAAGACCGAGGATGCCACCTTCTATCCCAAGTGGATCGTGGCACCCCATACCGTGACCTTCGATAAGCAGGGCGGTACGGGCGGCAGCGACAGTCTTCCCGTTGCAACGGGTGAGCCCATGCCGCTTGGCGTGGCGCCCACCAGACCAGGCTACCTCTTCCTCGGCTACTTTGACGAGCGCGAGGGTGGCTTCAAGTTCTACAATGCAGATATGAGCAGCGCCGCCGATTATGCCTATGAGGGCAGCGTCATGCTGTACGCACAGTGGCAGGCGATCTCCTACCGTGTGGTCTTTGATGCTAACGGCGGTGAGGGCGACATGTCGGATCAGATCTTCACCTACGATACAGCAGGGTATCTCAACGCCTGCGGCTTTACACGCGAGGGCAAATTCTTCATCGGCTGGAATACCGCGCTTGACGGTACGGGCAGGTCCTTTGCCAATGCCTCCGAGGTCCTCAATGAGGCGACGGCTGACGGCGCGGTCATCACGCTGTATGCACAGTGGGAGATCAGACGCGTCAACGTCACGCTCGGTGAGGAGGCGGCGCGCGTCTTCGCCATCTCCTTTGATCTCAACGGTGCGATGGGCACGGCGCCCGTGACCCAGACCGCGAGTGCCTCCAATGCACTTTCCTATCCTGCGATCCCCACCAGAAGCGGCTACCTGTTTGCGGGCTGGTACGATAACGCCGCCTGCACGGGCACGCCCTTTGACTTCTCGGCAGAGGTGACGGCAGATACCGTTCTGTACGCAAAATGGATCCAGCCCTCGGGCTACACCTCCATGCTGTCGGTGGGGGGCAGTGTGTCGGTATCCTTCAACGGTACGACGGTCCAATATTATCCCTTCGTGCCTCTGGTTTCTGGCTCGATCACGGTGTATTCCAATACCAGCGGTGACGTTTACGGTCTGCTCTTCAATGCGAGCAAGTCCCAGCTTGCCTCCAACGATGACGGCAACGGCGATCTTGACTTCCGTTATTCCTACACCGTCACGGCAGGCACGCTCTACTACGTCGGCGTGAGAGGTCTTGGCAGCAACAGCTCGGGCAGCGGCACCGTCTATATCAGCGGTACCGCAACACCTGCGGCGGGCGGCACCGTGGACGACGCACTCCTTGTCGAGGAGCTGATCTACGGCACCTCCTTCACGCTTCCCGTGCCTGTCAAGACGGGTTATACCTTCCTTGGCTGGTTTGACGGCGTGGGTGGCACGGGTACGCAGTACACCGATGCAGAGGGCAACGGTCTTTTCCTCTTTGACAGGGACAGCGACTGCGCGCTTTACGCAAGCTGGCAGGCAAGCACCTATAACGTGATCCTTGACCGCGGAGAGGGAAGCGGCGGCAGCGAGAGCGTGGAGGCGACCTTTGACGCCGATATGCCCGAGGCGGCTGCACCGATACGCTCCGGCTATGCCTTCGTCGGTTATTTTGATGCAAGCGGCATTCAATACTATTACGCCGACATGACCTCGGCGCGCACCTTTGACGTTGCCTCGGGGCTGACCCTTTACGCACGCTACGAGGTTGCGACCTTCGAGATCCTTCTTGACAACCGCGACGGCGGGGAGCTCGGCAGTGCTGAGGCGACCTTTGGCAGCGTACTGCCCGTGCTGTCCGCACCCACCAGACCCGGTTATATCTTCCTTGGCTACTTTGACGAGGCAGAGGGCGGCAATTGCTATTACGCCGCCGACATGAGCACCTCGCTCATCTGGGAGCGCGAGGAGGGCATCACCCTTTACGCACACTGGCAGGCAAGCACTTACCGTGTGACCTTCGATCCCTGTGGCGGCAGCGGCGAGCAGAGCGACGTTACGGCGACCATGGGCTTGCCCATGCCCACGATCACGGTGGCGCCTGCCAAGGTGGGCTATGTGTTCATCGGTTATTTTGACGCCGTGACGGGCGGCACAAAATATTACAACGCCGATCTGTCGAGTGCGGCGGATTACGCCATCCCTGACGATGCCACCCTCTTTGCACAGTGGGAGGGCATTCCCTACTACGTCAGCTTTGACGCCAACGGCGGCACGGGCGAGATGCAGACCGCAACCTACCGCTACGGCACGGTCGGCTTCCTGCCCGAGAACGGCTTTGCACGCCTTGGCTATCATTTCGTCGGCTATAGCACTGCTGCCGACGGCAGCGGCACGGCTTATGCCGCAGGTGCGGCGATCTCCGATCTCTTTGGCACCGAAAGCGGCACGCTGGTGCTTTACGCACAGTGGGAGGCAAATCGGGTGATCGGCACGCTGATCGGTGCGGGCGCGGGCGCCATTGAGGTCTCCTTTGATCTGAACGGTGCTGCGGGCATCGCTCCCCTGACCCAGACCGTGACCGACGCTGTGGCACTGCGCTATCCTGCCATCCCGACCAGAAGCGGCTACGTTTTTGCGGGCTGGTACGACAATGCCGCCTGCACGGGCACACCCTTTGACTTTGCGGCAGCGATTTGCGAGAACCTGACGCTCTATGCACGATGGGCTTCGGTCGACGCCGACGTCGCACCCCTCCTGCTTGGCACGACCCACAATATCAATATCATCGGCGGCTCTACCAGACAGTACTATGCCTTTGTTTCTCCCGTTAACCAGACGCTGACCTTTACCATCGGTAAGCAGGCGTGGATCTATATCAGTACGACCAAAACCAGCCCTCAGAGCAGCGGCTACGGCACGCTGAGCTATACGGTGACGGCAGGCACGCTCTATTATATCGGTATTGAGTCGAATTATCAGAATACGGGCTCTGCCTATGTCGGTGCGACCACGCTGAGCGTGAGTGGCACGCATGCGCCCGCCGACGGCGGCTTGACTGCAGCGGACTCCGTGGTCATCGGCACTGCCGAGCTGGTGTTCGGTGGCAGCGTCAACCTCCCCGTGCCCGTCAGAGGGGGCTATACCTTCCTCGGGTGGTACGACGGCGTGGGCGGTACGGGCACGCAGTACACCGATGCAGAGGGCAACGGGCTCTTCCTCTTTGATAAGGAAAGCGACTGCCGACTCTACGCGAGGTGGGAGGCTGTTACCTACACCGTGATCTTTGACCCCTGCGGCGGCGAGGGCGGCAGCGAGCGCGCGGATGCGATCTTTGACGCCGCCATGCCCGAAGCAACGGCGCCTACCAGAGAGGGCTATACCTTCCTCGGCTACTTTACCGAGGATGGCGTGCGCTATTACGATGCCGAGATGAACGGTACCCTTGTGTACGATCTTGCCTCTGACACCGTGCTTTACGCGCACTGGGAGGCAAACGAGTACACCGTGACCTTTGATCATTGCGGCGGCGAGGGCGAGGATACGGTCACCGTCACCTTTGGCGGTCTGATGCCCCCCGTGATCTCCTCCGCAAGACCGGGTCACCGTTTCCTTGGCTACTTTACCGAGCCTGAGGGCGGCGAATGCGTGTATAATGCGCTGGGCATGAGTGAGCTCATCTGGCAGGGCACCGAGGATACCACCCTCTATGCACACTGGGAGATCATTGCTTACAGCGTGACCTTCGATGTCTGCGGCGGCGAGGGCGGCAGCGAGGCGACCACCGTCACCTACGGCGCCATCTTGCCCGAGATCGCCGCAGCACCCACTCGCACGGGCTATACCTTCCTCGGCTACTTCACCGAGGGCGGCACGCAGTATTACGGTGCCGATCTTGCGCCCCTTCTTGCATGGGAGGAGATCTCCGATACCGTGCTTTACGCACGTTGGCAGGCAAACGAATACACCGTCACGCTGGACTCGCAGGGCGGTGAGGGTGAGGACACGGTCACCGTGACCTTTGATGCCCTGATGCCCACCTTTGCCACACCCACGAGAGTGGGCTACCTCTTCCTCGGCTACTTTACCGAGCGCGAGGGCGGCGAGTGTGTCTACGATGCGATGATGTCAAGCACACTGCTCTGGCAGAGCACCTCGGAGATCACGCTTTACGCGCAATGGCGGGTAAAGACCCTGAACGTCACGCTGAGCGACCTGACGACCGAGCGCATTTATGAGGTGTCCTTCAACCTCAACGGTGCGACGGGCACGGCACCCGAGACCCAGACCGTGACGGCGACTGCCGGACTTTATTACCCGACCAATCCCACCAGAAGCGGCTATCTGTTTGCAGGCTGGTACGCCAATGCATCCTGCACGGGCACGCCCTTTGATTTCACTGCGACCGTGACGGCAAATACCGTTCTGTACGCAAAATGGATCCAGCCCTCTGGCTATACCTCCATGCTGTCGGTGGGCGGAACGGTATCGGTATCCTTTAGTGGTACGACGGTCCAATATTATCCCTTCGTGCCTCTGGTTTCGGGCTCGGTCACCGTCTATTCTGCCGCAAGCGGCGATATTTACGGCTTGCTTTACAGCTCGACCAAGTCCCAGCTTGCCTCCAACGATGACGGCGGCGGAAACCGCGACTTCCGTTATTCTTACACCGTCACGGCAGGTACGCTCTACTACGTGGGCGTGCGAGGCTACTCCAGCGGCAGCTCGGGCAGCGGCACCGTCTATATCACCGGCACCACCAGACCCACTGCGGGCGGTGTGACCGGGGGCGCAACCTACGTGCGCGAGCCGATCACCTTTGATACACCCTTTGTGCTTGCCGTTCCCGCGCGAGAGGGCTATACCTTCCTTGGCTGGTATGACGGCGAGCGCGGCACGGGCACGCAGTACACCGATGCCGAGGGCAACGGTGTCAGGCTCTTTGATAAGGGAGAGGACTGCACGCTTTACGCAAAATGGGAGCCCGTTTCCTACGATATTATTTATGACCTCGCAGGCGGCACCAACCATGCCGACAACCCCGAGAGCTATCATGCCGAGAGCGAGGAGATCACCCTGCAGGATCCCACCCGAGAGGGCTACAGCTTTGTCGGCTGGACCACCGAGGGAACGACCAATCCCATCAAGGGGCTCAAGATCTATGCGGGCTCGATGGGTGAGCGCAGCTTTACCGCACATTGGGTCGAATACGGACTCGGCGCGGTGACGCATAACGGCATCACCTCCATCTCGTTGAATGACGAGCTGACCGCCGAGCTCTTCGGTGCAGAGTGCATCGATACCGACGGGCGCTACGTGCCCGTTACGGTCACCTACATCGGCGACCTGACAGCAGGCGGAACCGTTTCGATCGTTCTGCGTGCCGAAAGCGGCGGTGTGACCGCGGAAGCCGTGATCGAGGGTGTGCTGGTTTGCGGCACGCCCGAGATCGCCGACGACATCTGGGACGGCAGCATTGCCTCCTCCTTTGCAGGGGGCAGCGGCACCCAATCCGATCCCTATCTCATCAGGACCGCGGAGGAGCTTGCCTATCTTGCAAGCCGTGTCAACAATGGCACCACCTATAGCGAAAGATATTTCCGTCTGGAGGCGGATCTTGACCTCGCGGATCTTGAGTGGACCTCGATCGGCTTGGGCAACGGCAGCCTTTGGGAGTACGATGTCGGCACCACCTGCTATTTTGGCGGCACCTTTGACGGCAACGGTCACGTGATCAGCAACCTGAAGCAGACGGGAACACCTGCCTATGGCAGAAGCGGCTTGTTTGGCGTGTTGAACGGCGCAACGGTCAGGAACCTTGCCGTTGCCGATGCCGAGATCAACATTTCTCACACGGGCATCCAGTGCATCTCCTCGATCCTGATCGCCTATGCCAACAATTCGGTCGTGGAGGGATGTGCCGTGATGGGCGGCTCTCTCACAGCTGCTCACAACGGCAGCAACGCAGGTGCGTTCGGTACGCTCTGCGGCAGTGCGGTCAGCTCCGTGGTACGCAATTGCTACAGCACGGCAAGCATGTCGGCGACGGGGGCCTCCACCGCATTTAATCTCTACGCGGGCGGCTTGATCGGACGTGTCAGTGGCACCTCGGTGTCAAAATGCTATTATCACGGCACGATCAGCGCCGTTTCCTCGACAAAGGATGCCTATGTATGCGGCATCGTCGGTCTTTCCACCAACGCGGACAATTCCATCACCGACTGCTTCTCGCTCGGCTCCTTCTCGGGCAGAGGAAGCGCGGCGCACGCGGATGCCATTTACAAACCATGGTCCTCCAGCTCGCTGACGGTTTCGAATTGCTATCATGCGGCAACGCTTTCTGCGAATTCCGCATCCTGCAATTCCAATTACGGAACCAAGGTCTCTGCCTCGAGCTTCGCCACCGAAAGCTTCCTTTCGGGTACGCTCGGCTTTGATACCGATACGGTCTGGACCTTTATTGACGGGTGCAGCACACCTGTGCTCGCCGTGTTTCATTGATTGAAGCAAAAGGAGCTACGTCATTTAGATGCAGAAGGTGTGATCTTGGCACGTTAGGCGTATACAAATACGTCGAGTGCCAAGAGCGCACCTAAAAAACACACATTTAAATTGAAATTCGCAAGAATTTCTACCTAAAAAGCCGCCTTTTCTGCCATTTTTGACAGATAAAGCGGCTTCATTTTTCAGTTTCCTCTTTGTGTGTTTTTGTTCGGCGCTAAATGAATCAGCCCCTCCCTTTCTTGAAAAAACAAAAACGCCGTGCTGGGGCACAGGCGCGAATCACTTAACATATCCATTCTATCATAAAAAACAGGTGTTGTAAAGAAGAATTTGTGATATTTTTCAAATTTCTGTGTAATACACAAAAATGACTTGTGAATTTGTTACAATCTGTCTATTGCAAAGACGCTTCTTGTGTGCTATAATTAAGACACAAGAAAGGAAGGTACGGGCCAATGAAAACCTAACCCCCTGAAACGCAAAGCCCCAAGGTCGCCACAAAACCCACGATTTGAACCGCACAGAGCAAGGACAAAAAACACGGCGGTGTAACGCTTCAGATAGATGTGCAGATCAGTGTGGCAGACCAAAAGGTTCACCCTCGGTTCAGATCGACAAGAATTCCCCGTCCCCCTATCCCATTCGCCTTTTGCCGGAACAAGTGCACGGAAAACAGAAGCGGTCTTGCGTACAAGACAGAAAATCATTGGTGTTTGAAGAGATGTAATGACAGGGCGAGAGGTAGACAACAGAAAGAGAGGATCACAAAAGATGTTAGATATCAAGAGCGAACAGAAGTGACCCTTGACCGCGGCAGAGCAAACGGTCAAGGGTCACTTCTTTTTTTGTGATGGATATGGGATTGACATCCCTTGTGCGATATGATAAGATGCAGGAGAGCTTGAGCCGTCCTCGGGGCGGCGCGCAGCGCTTTTGATGGGACTTGAGGGAGGATGAGTGGATGGAAAGGGTTTTGACAGTCTGCCACGGGGAATTGCCCGAGGCGGCAATGACATTGCGTGTGGAGGTGTTTGTCAGGGAGCAGGGCTTTACGGACGAGTTTGATGAGATCGATGCCATTGCCACCCATCTGGTGCTGCATGAGGGCGAGATGCCGATCGCCACTTGCCGCATTTTTCGGGAAAAGGACGCGCGCCCCGAGGCGAAGGGAGAGGACTTTTTGTTGGGGCGTCTTGCCGTGCGCTTCTCGCGCCGAGGAAGGGGCATCGGCTCAATGCTGCTTGCCCGCGCCGAGGAGGAGGCACGGGCACAGGGTGGCAGAACGCTCGCCCTGCACGCACAGTGCCACGCCATCCCCTTCTATGAGAAAAACGGCTATTCGGTGGTGAGCGACGTGGAGGAGGAGCAGGGTGCTCCGCACGTCTGGATGAAAAAGCAGCTTTGATCCTCGGGTGCAGATGGGCAAGCGCTTGCACCGATTTTACACGCAGGGGCGGTCTGGCCTGACGCTCCTTGGCGATGGCCTCGTCGATAAGGGGATGCACGCCATCCCTCTTTTGAACCACGCGACGTCGCGTGGTTTTTCTTTCGATCCTTATAATTCGGGGTGTGCCGAGAGCAGCTGAAGGCGACGGAAGCGTCGGTCGACCTCGTCCTGAATTGCCCTTGCCACCTCCCCGTAGCCTTCACCTGTCAGATGTCGCGTGCGCCCCATCATGCCGAGAAAGTCGGTCACGGGGCGCTTTTTTCCGCTTTGCTCGGGGTCATAATTGAGCGTTGTAATGCCGCGCTCCACCTCGTAAAGAGGGAAATAGCAGCTGTCGACCGCTGCCGCGATCACGCGGCGCTCGGTGGAGGGAACGTCCCCCCAGTTGAGGGGGCATGCCGAAAGACATTTGAGATAGGCGGTGCCCCCGTTTTTGGCATAATACTGTGCCTTTGCCGCCTTTTTGATGAAATCGTTGGGGTTCGATTCGGCGGCGGTTGCCACATAGGGCATGCCTGTTGCCGCCATGATGCGCGGCATATCCTTGTGAAAAAAGCGCTTGCCGAACCCGTGCTCGCCAAGGTGTGAGGTGGCGCTTTTCGCCCCCATGGGCGTGGAATAGGAGAGCTGATAGCCGGTATTCATATAACCGCCGTTGTCGTATTCAAAGAGGATCAGCCGATCGCCGCGCAGGGCGGTGGCAAGCGCCGAGCCCATGCCGATGTCCATGCCGCCATCGCCGCTGACCATCACGAAGGTGATGTCCCCCTCGGGCAGCTCTCCCCGTGCGCGCTTTTGATGGTAAAGCGTGACCAGCCCCGCAAGCGTGGCGGCGCCGTTCTGGAAGAGGTTGTGCACGTACGGGACTTTAAATGCCGTTGAAGGATAAGCGGTGGTGACCACCATACCGCATCCCGTCTGGAAGAGAAGCACCACGTTGCCCTCGATGCCGCGCAGCAGCAGGTTGACGTTGACGGGGATGCCGCACCCGGGGCAGGCGCCGTGACCGGGGGCAAGGCGCTTGGGTCTTGCCAGTGTTTCGCGTACCGTTGCGCCCTTAACAGTCAGCCCTCCCCCTTCCTCGCGGCAGAGCGTCAGTCCCGAGGCATCCTGCTCACGGATGGGGGCAAAGTACGCGGGGGGATGAAAATCGGTGTCGCCTGCCTGCTTTCCGAGATAATCAAGTTTTGGCGCATCCTGCCGTTCGCACTCGGCAAAGAGGGCAAGTGCATCGCGTTCAAAGAAATCGCGCCCTCCGAGTCCAAAGACGCGAGAGAGAACGCGCGTGCTCGCGCCTGCCGCTTGCAGAGCGGCGCGAAGCTCCAGCGAGAGGTTCCCGCCTCCCGCGCCGTAGCTGTCCTGGCGGTCTGCGACGATCACGGTGTGCGCGTTTTTGCAGGCTTCTGCCAGCTCGTCGGCAGGGAAGGGGCGGAGCACGCCAAGAGTCACGACGCCCACGCGCTTGCCCTGCTCGCGCAGCTTCATGGCGGCAGAGCGCGCCGTGTGATATGCCGAGCCCAGCACCACCAGCAGCAGGTCGGCGTCCTCGGCAAGACAGGTGGTGATGGGGGAAAGCGTTCTTGACGAGAGCGCCCTGTATTCGGCAAAGACAGCGGGGATCACCTCCCGTGCCTTTTCCATGGCGAGATGGAGCTGGTATTTGTTGTTGAGCAGATCGGGCTCATTCATATACGAGCCCACGGTGATGGGGTGCTCGACGTCCAACACGCCGTTGCCTGTCGGCTCTCCCACGAAATCCCTGACCGCGCGATCGTCGGTAAACACCTGTGCGTTCTGCTTCTGATGGCTGGTGAAAAACCCGTCAAAGGCAACGATGGCAGGCAGCCGCACCTGCTCGGCGATGCGCAGTGCCGTGATATTCAGGTCGTAGACCTCCTGGGGCGTGGTGGCAAAAAAGATCAGCCAGCCCGTATTGAGGGTATACATCAGGTCGCTGTGGTCACCCTTGATCGACAGAGGACCCGACACGGTGCGGCAGGCAAGATTCAGCACCATCGGCATGCGCGTGCCCGATTGCACGGGCAGCTGCTCCAGGGCGTAAAGCAGACCGTTGGCGGAGGTAGCGTTAAAGACTCTGCCTCCTCCCGTTGCCGCGCCGTAGCAAATGCCCGCCGCGCTGTGCTCTCCCTCGGCAGGGACGAGGGCAATATCGTGCTCTCCCCGTACCCGCATCTCGTCCAGATATTCCGCGATCTGGGTGGAGGGCGTGATGGGATAATACCCCATGACGTGATAATTGATCTGCTTTGCGGCAAAAGCCGCCAGCTCATTTCCGCTTTCAAACAGCAAATGCTGCTTTGCTTTTTCCATCATACCCATCCTCCGTCCTCGCGCTTTTCGTCAAGATATGCTTCCCCTGTCACCGTCGGGTCGGCGCCCGCAGGTGTAAAATCAATGTCGGTAACGAGAAGGTCCTTGTTGTAAACGAAATGGTGCAGCTCGCCGTGCTCGCGTTCCTCGCCTCGGACCAGCGCCTCCGTGGGGCAGACGTCAACGCAGCGCAGGCATCCCTTGCAGTGTAGGTAGTCAAGACCGCGATTGAGCATGGCGGGCTTGCCGCGGTATTCTCCCTCGGTGAATTGAAATACCATATCGGGGCAGGTGCTGTCGCAAAGTCCACAGTGGATGCATTTTTCAGGTAAAAACAGGGGGATCACACCCTGTCTTGAGGGGGACAGATCGTTTCTCACGCTATTTCCGAAATGGGGGTTGATGCCTCCGATGGGGGCATTTTCATATCCCCATCGGACGGTGGGTGCTTCAAAGGGCATCTCATGAGGTGCGTTGTCGGGGGGGAAGTGCTCGAAGGAGGTGCGCTCGAAGCCGAGCGTAAGCCCCAGCAGATTTGCCTCCAGCATGGTGGGATATTTTTTGCCGAGGGTATCGGTGAGCTGTTTTTTGGCGGCGTCCAGCGGGATAAAGCCGCATGCACGCACGATGGCGCCCAGCATGACCACGTTAACGCGGCTCTTGCTTTCTCTTGCCAGAGCCAGCGCGTCGACGGTGTATACCGTGCTTGCCGCAAGCGATAGCTCCTTGCGTGCCGCGCGAGGTGACGAGGCGGTATTGATCACCGCCGTGCTCTCTTTTCCGAGTCCTGCGGTCACGGGCATGGTTCGCGCCAGTGCGTGATGAAACAGTGCGAGCAGATGTGGGCGCTCCACGGGGCTGTTGCACAGGATCTCCCTGTCCGATGCGCAAAACCGCACGAATGCCTTGACGGGCGAGCCGCGCTTCTCCGAGCCGTAGCTTGAAAAGGCGGCAGCGTTCAGACCGAGTCGGTAAGCGCCGATCTCTCCCAGCAGCTTTCCGCAAAGATTGGCACCCAGTCCGCCGATGCTTTCAAGGCGCATCTCGTAGCATTGATCTTCGTTGATCGCGGGCAGCACGCTTGTCGCTCCATGCCCCCTGTTACTCCTTGCTTGTCCCTTTGACATACGGTGCTCCTTTCGTTCGTTCTTGGCTTTATCTTGCGCCGTCGGGGAGCTTTTTATACAAAAAACGGAAACGGCAGGGGCAAAGAGGGACTTCGCTTGTGCGCAGCACAGGCTTTACTGCGAAGCAGCCTCACTTTTGCGGCAGCGAAAGCTTCGCGGGCAAAAAGAGAGAGCATTTCGACATATGCCGAATGATATGCCGAAATGCTCTTTTTTGTTGGTTTTCAGCTCGGAGAGATGAGGCTTGCCTTGCTCGCCGTTATGCGCTTGCCACGGCAAGCGTTATGATGTGCCAATCTCATTTTTAACATGGCAAAGCCGATCATAACGGGTGCGAGGCATATCATAGCTCATAGCTTGCCCGTCGGGGGGATCATAGCTTTAGCGTGTTCTCCTTAACAAAGAGCACGCTAGCCGTAAGAGAGTCGAGCCCATAAGGTTTTAAGCGGCATATTTTTCCGTATCCATCGTCAAAATGCTCTTAAATATTCGTATATTCCCCGATCATTTTGGCTTGGCTCCGGAAAAATCTACTCTCTCAAAACTCGGATGACCCTCAAAGCCTTGATTTTAAGATGATTTTGGTGGCAAGGGCGCGAAGTCAAGTGCGGACTTTACAAGCGCACTTGCCGCCGAAAGCGCTGAAAATCAGGGCTTTCGGGCGGGTTCAGATCACTCCCTCTTGCCTAGCCCATCTGAATTTGACCGGTCAAATGCGATGCTTGCGCTTTTGTCAAAGCAATAATTCTCCGCTAAGGACATCACGCTATTCTCTGTGTAATAGCCATCTGCTTCAAAGAAAGCAATGTCGTGAAAACATCGGCATGGCGGGTGGTTGTGATCGGCAGGCGGCCTGCGTTCGCTCTTTAAGCACTGCGCTTGAGGGAGCACACGGCTTTCGCCGCTTCACCTCGGAGAAGTCGGTCGGGCGAGGGCTTGCCGATCAGATCTCAATACCGTTGTCGAATCTGAGGTCAAGACCTGCCGCAAACAGGTGCGACATGTCGGAAAAGCAGAGACAACGGGGCGCGGTAAAGCCGTTTTCGTAGTTTTTGAAGCGGAGCACCGTCACGCCCGTATGAGTGTAAAGAAAGGAGCCCCACATCAGGTGCAGCGGAATATGCAGCAGCGTGGACAGCCACGCTCTTGAAAAGGCGGCATGGCAAAAGAGTGCCACACGCTCCTCGTTTTTTTGCAAAATGCGGTAAACGCCGTTTTCCTTGCGATAGCCAAGTCGCTCCAAAAACGCATCGCCGTGTGCCTCGATGCGGGTGACAGCCTCCTTCATTCTTGTTTGATCGATCCCTGTGCATTCAAAGCTTTTGTCATAGGGCAGATCCGCATTGCCGTTTTGGCGAAAGACCGTGTTGGGCAGATCGGAGATCGATTTTAAAACGCCGTCGGGATAGGGCGTGAGGCGCTCGTCCTCGATCTCGTGCGCCCAATCCTCGATGGTATATGGAATGCCCAGTGCACGGCAGGTCGGCTCGGCGGTCTCTCGCGCTCTGCCCATGGGCGAGGAGAACACACGGTCGATCCTTGCCGCACACATTCTTTTCGCAACTGCTTCGGCTTGCTTTTTGCCTCTTTCGGTCAGAGAATCGGTCTGATAATCGGGGTCGCCGTGGCGAATGATATACAGTAACATGATGACTCCTTGTTCTTTAAAAAGGATGATCCGTTCAAGCAGGGGAAGCAACGGTGCTGCCTCGGCTTCGGGGAGCTCGCGTGCTTCCTTCCGGCGAGATGGTCGATATGTTACAGTATAATGCCTTTTTCGCTGAATGTCAATAGCTCCTCGGAGTCCTCGGTCGATCGTGCGGAGCCTGCGGTCTCCTGTAGGCTCTTGTATTGTGTCTTTGATATTTTTTCACGGTGCGGTGATTTTTTTTCATAAGTCTGTTGAAATATTGCCGAAATATGCTATAATATAAGTTGACATAGATGTTTCCCACCATATTCTTACGAATGGAGAATTCTTATGAACAAAAGCATTGAGAGAGTCATGAGCCTCATCAAAGAGCACGACGTCAAAATGATCGATTTCAAAATGGTCGACATCAACGGTCAGTACCGCCACGTCACTATTCCCGCATGCAGCTTCTCGGAGGATGTGATGCGCGACGGTATCGGCTTTGACGCCTCCAACTACGGCTATGCCGTGGTCGAGAAGAGTGACATGGTGTTCATTCCCGATCCCGACACCGCGATGATCGATCCCTTCTGCGAGATCCCGACGCTGACCATGAGTGGCAACGCCATGATCATCGATTATCCCGAAAATCGCCCGCTTGCACAGTATCCCCGAAACATCACGCTTGCTGCCGAGCAGTATATGAGAGATTGCGGCATTGCCGATACCATGCTCATCCTGCCCGAGTTTGAATTTTATCTCTTCGATCAGGTGGGCTGGGAGGTCCAGCCCTACAGCATCGGCATGAGCCTGGATGCCAAGCAGGCATACTGGAACAGCGCCACCGACGGCATGGGCAACGTGGTTCCCAAGCAGAAGAACTATCATATCGCCAAGCCCTTTGATACCTCCTATGAGTGCCGCAGCGAGATGTGCATGCACATGGAGAATGCCGGTATTGCCGTGAAGTACCATCACCCCGAGGTCAGTGCCTCCGGTCAGTTTGAGATCGAGCCCAAGCTCGGCGAGATGTCCAAGATGGCAGACGCCACCATGATGATCAAATATATCATCAAGAATACTGCTGCCAAGTACGGCAAGAGCGCGACCCTGATGCCCAAGCCCGTTTACGGCGAGGCAGGCAACGGTATGCACGTGCACATGCTGCTCCTCAAGGACGGTCAGCCCGTCTTCTCGGATGACAACGGCTATTCCCACCTCTCCCGTGAGGCGCACTACTTCATGGGCGGTCTTCTCAAGCACATCGCTTCTCTTTGCGCCATCACCAACCCCAGCACCAACTCCTTCAAGCGCTTGGTGCCCGGCTTTGAGGCTCCCGTGACCGTCGGCTATGCCACCTCCAACCGCAGTGCCGTCATCCGTATTCCCGCTTATGCAAAGCAGCCCTCCGAGCGCCGCTTTGAGCTGCGCAATCCCGATGCGACCTGCAATCCTTACTTCTGCTATGCGGCACTGCTGATGGCGGGTATTGACGGCATCAAGAATAAGATCGATCCCCACGAGAACGGTTGGGGTCCCTACGACGTCAATCTCTACAATCTCCCCGAGGAGGAGAAGAAGAAGCTCAAGGGTCTGCCCACCTCGCTGGACGAGGCACTGGATGCTCTGGAGGCAGATCACGACTACCTCACCGCAGGCGGCGTGTTCCCCGAGCACCTGATCACCAAGTTCATTGCAACCAAGCGTGCGGAGTGCCGCGACATCGCGAAGATCCCGCACCCCGTCGAGTTCGAGCGTTACTACAATCTTTGATCCTTCCAAAAAAGACCACCCGTGTTCCATAGCGTGATACTCTTAACGGAGTATCACGCGAAACGATGTTTGCCCTTACGGGCAAGTGATGTTGCCTTCGGCAATGATGTTTACTGCGTAAGTGATGTTACGCCTGACGGCGTAGTGGGCAAACATCACATCACTGCGACCGGCGGGCGCAACATCACTATGAGCGAAGCGAATAACATCACTTTTGCGATAGCAAAAACATCACTAACAGAAAAGAGAGAACATTTCGGCAAACCGATTTGTTCTCTCTTCTGTCGTTATAAGGGCTTTTGCTTAGCCCATATTTGCGTTTGACCGATCAAATGCGATGCTTGCACTTTTGTCAAAGCAATCATTCTCCGCTAAGGACATCGCTCCATGCACGGGTGGTCCTTTTTTCGTTTTGCGAAGAAAGCAGGGGCGAAAGCGTCCGCAGCATGCGCCTGTTCGGCGCGCTCGGCGCTCTTAATAAATGCTGTCGTAAATAATGGGGTCGTTCGGATTGTAGAGCTTGCTGATATCGCGGATCAGCTTCTCCACGCGGCTGCGGATGACGTAGAAGTCGCCCTCGCCGTTCAGGGTCATATACATTTCGCGCGGCTGCGAATAGGAACGGTAGAAGCAGTACACGCGCTCCACGACCTCCCCGGTTTCAACGAATACCCCCGACACGGGATCGAATTCGCGCAAAACGTATTTCGCACGGATGACCAGCGCGGCGCCGTTCTCTCCCGAGCTGATCGCAGCCTGCTTCTCGGTATCGTCAAGTGATGAGAGCCCAGTCAGCGAGGTGTAGAGCAGCGAGACATAGAAATCCTTGAAATGCGAGGTGTTCATCGTTTTGCCGCTGTCGTCGGTGACCTTCATTTTGTTTGAGTGGAGCTGATCCGACTTGCTGGCAGCCAATGCATCAAAGGACGCGGAGTTGTTGAGATAAAAGGTCTTTTGATAGCCCGAGGGGAAGGTGGCATCGCCCGACGCGACCTTGACCGAAAGCTCGGTCATAAAGGCAATGTTGCCCGAGAAGGGATCTGCGTCGACCCATTCGGAATCCTCCCAGAGGAGGAAGCTGAGCTGTGACTCGTCAATGGCAACCACCATATCGTAGCCCGTTGCAAGCTTGGTGAAGGCGCCGTCCTCGGGGTCCCAGAGATAGCAGATGTTGTAAACGTAGTAAAGCCCGTCCTCCTGCTTTTCGCTGATGAGGATCTCGTGAAGCTCGCGGTTGACGTTTTCAAGCACGTCCTTGCCCGTGGAGGCGTCATAGGTGCGCGCCAGGTTCAGCATATAGGAGATGCGGTAGGCAAAGGAGTCGTTGTCAAGTCCGTAAGGGGCAAGCCATTCGTCGATGTCCTCGGTGCGGGTGGAAAGACCGATCTCGACCGCACGCTCGGGCGTCCAGGTAAACATTGTGTAAAGGCAATTGTCGACCGTGTGGGCGTTGATCTCATAGCCGGAGGGGTTGCCCGAGACATAGGGAACCGTGGCGTAGAAGGTGTTGTTTCGCTTGTCGATCGAGCCTGCGTAGGAGAAGGAAACGACGGGGGAGGGGCGATCTGCGTGATAGATCTTGAAGTCGCTGACGTCAAAGTAATTGCTGTTGTCCACAGCCTGCGAGGAGCCGACGGGGGTGACAAAGTCCTCTGCCGTTCCGAACA
This sequence comes from Oscillospiraceae bacterium, assembly GCA_015063625.1. Lineage (GTDB taxonomy): Bacteria > Bacillota > Clostridia > Oscillospirales > CAG-272 > Firm-07. The sequence continues at coordinate 33,522 of SVTT01000006.1, read as the reverse complement.
GTGCCTTATCGAAGGTGGAGCTGTACTCGGTTTCGGCGAGCTTATAAAGGATATATACGGCATCACGACCCTCGTAGCGCACGTAATAGCCGCTGCCCGAGGGGATCTCGTCGCCGATGATGACCTTGTGGGAGGTGCCGTCGGTTGCGGTGATGATGAAGTAGCAATCGGCATCGGCTGTGTTTTGAGGCAGACCGTATTCGGCGTAGCTCTCGATGAGCTCCTTGTCAATGCGCATCAGTGACTTGGGATATCCCGTGCAGTAGACCAGGGTTGCGAACAAGGAGGTGTTGCTGGCGGTCAGATCGGGGCGGGACTCGATGACGAATTCGGTAGAGCCGTCGGCAAGAGTAAGCCTTTGGATGGCAAATTCGCCTTTTTCGTTGTGGATGCGGATGGTCTTGATGGAGGTGCGCTCGATGATGGGGTAAAGCAGCACGTCATAGCCCATGTTGGAGTAGTTGAAGGAGGTGGTCTCACTGCCCTCCACCAGCACGGTCGCAATGACGGTTGCCGCACCGCTTTGGTCGTCGATGTAGACGATGGTACTGGCATTGGTGAGATAATTGCCGTCTGCCGTGGTGCTCATGACGTTACCGTCGGTATCTTGCAGGGTGTATTCACCCTTTTTGTAGACCACGTAATATTTGGTGTTGTCAACAGGATCGTAAAAGGGAGTGCGCGAGGTGAGGAAGTTGGCGATGATCAGGGCAATGATCAGCACCGCCACCACGATCACGCAGATCAGCAGGATCCTCCGTTGACGGCGCAGTGCCGATTGGCATTTCGCCACTGCGGTTGTCTGTTTCGGATTCTCGGTCATGCGTATTTTCTCCTTACCATGATATAAATTCCTGCGATAAAGACGATGGAGGCGGGAACCACGGCGAGTACCACGGTATACTGAGTTGCCTCCCTTGCCGTGATGGAGGCGATGTCAAGGCTTGCGTAGTATTTGCAATCAAGGGGCACGGGAGTGACAAGGCTGCCCATGGTGTTGCAGGCGTAGGAGATCGCGGCGTAGTTGCCGTATTTGGTGTCAAGCGCGGCGGTCGAGGCAAAGTCGGTGGAAGCACTGGCAAGCACGAAGGAGTGGGAGATGGTCTGGGTATCGTCGTGCATGACAGACTGGCAGGAGAGCATCATATACGAGAAGGGATCGGTGGCAGTGGCGTGTGCGACCTCCGCACCGTTGACCATGGCAACCGCATCCTTGGAGGAGGAGAAGACTCTGTAGCACTGACGGGAGGTACCGTTGTCGGTGTAATCGCCGTAGGCAGAGTCGCCCGAGCCACGCTTGGTGTACAGGGAGGAGAGCTTCAGCGCGGTGGTGTTGGGGAATACCACGGTCTTGGGGTTGTTTTCCTCGCGCAGCTGTGCGGTGATATCGGCACCCGTACCGCTTGTGATGTAATCTGCCTTAGGGGTAAAGCCGCTGGTGGTCAGCGAGTTGGCGACGTCCTTGATCATATAGTTTTCATCGCCCGAACGTGCGATCTCAATGCCCCATTCGGCGAGATATTTTTCAAGGTTTTGGAGCCGCGGGGTGTCCTTGTCGAAAAAGACCATCATCGAGTTGTCGCCTTCGAGATAGCTTTCCAGCTTGTCGATCTCCGAAATGTCGGAAATGCCGTCCCTTTCAAGGAAATCGCTTTTCGGACCGAAGATCAGAAGCAGACGGCAGTTTGCGGGGATCTCCTCGGTGGAGAGGTTGATGGGCTTGATCTCAAAGCCAAGACCGCTTAAGAGATCCAGCAGGGCAGGGTCGTTGATCAGCTTGTCGCTCTCGCCGTGATTCTGTGTGACGCACACAACGGGTGCTTCGTCCTGCGTCAGGGCGAGGATCGAGGAAACAAAGACCTTTTCGCCGTTATAGCCCTCGACTGCGGAGGCTTCGTTCAGCTGGAAGAACTCCTGAAGATTGTAAACGCGCACCTCATTGCCGCTGGTCATCACGACGGTCTTGGAGTCGATGTCCTTGCCCGTGCGGATGCGGTAATCCTTCACGGCGGAGGGATTGATGAAGATATCGGTAAATTCGACGGTGATGTTCTTGTGACCGTTGCCGTCGAAGTAGTCGCGGATGTCGGTGGCGGTCTTCAGAACCTCCAGCTGCGTGGAATTGCTCTCCCACGCATCGCGCTCGCTGCAAAACAGGATCTTTACGCTGTGGGAGGTGTCCACACCGTCGAGCAGCTCCTTGGCGGCGTCACTGAGGGTGAAGGTAGGCTCCGGCGTCATATCCAGATACCAGAGATACTTGTCCGAAAAGGCGGTAAAGATGGCGTTCACGAGGATGACCGCGGCAATGATCACAACGGTGAGTGCCAGTGAAACACTGCCGTGCTTAAATTTTTTGGAATGCAGAAAATTCATGTGCGGTACCTCCTGTCAGCCCCAGCGGCGCTTTTCATAGACGCGCACCGTGAGGAAAATACAAACGCCGGCAATGGATGCGTAGTAGAGCAATGCCGAGAAATCAAACAGTCCCATCGAGAACATGTCAAAGCGGCTGAGGACCGAGATCCAGCCAAGCACGGTCTTGAGGAATACCGAGGTGGTCAGATTGCCGATCGCGCCGACCAGCATCATGGCGATCAGGACCGAGATCGAGATCACGGCGGCGGAAAGCTGGCTTTCAGTCAGCGCCGAGATGAAAAGCCCCACCGCAATGAAGGCGGCACCGATCAGCAGGACGCCGATCAGACAGCCGATGATCTGACCTCCCACAGGACCGATGTGCGCATCGGTGGTGGAGGTGCTTTGCTCAACCAAGGCGTAGGAAATGAGGGGGAAGAAGTTGATGCAGGAAACCAGCACCGTGCCCGAGAAGAGCACGAGCGCGGCAAAGTATTTGCCGAGGATCATGCCCGTGATCGAAATCGGCGCAGTCAGCAGCAGCTGCTCGGTCTTGGTCTTGCGCTCCTCGGAGAGCAGGCGCATCGTAAGAAGGGGAACGAGGATCACGAAGGCAAAAAGAAGATACTGGAAATAGGCGGTGGTGTCATAGGAAGCCTGCTGCAGGGTGGTAAAGCAGCAGATCAGTGCCGAAACGGCAAGAAAGATGCCGATGTACACATAGCCGATGGGGCTTGTGAAATAGGCACGCAGCTCCTTTTTGAAAATGGCGAACATAGCTTTGGCTCGGCGAGGATGCCGATGCTCCTTTCATATACTTTGGGGAGGGCGAGGAGATCAATCCTCTTCTACGTAGGGGGCGATGTTTTCCTGCTTCTCGGCGGTAGCGTCGAGAATAGACTGAGCAAGATCCTTTTCTACCGAGGAGGAACGGCCCTTGCGGTTGCCCTTCTCCTGCTTTTTCTCGGGGGTGCCGTCGGTCTTGTCCACCACGGTGATAAAAATATCCTCAAGGCTGAGCCCGAGCGCCTCCAGACCGATCATGGCATAGCCGCGCTCGGCAAGCGCAAAGAAGAGCGACTTGCGGATGTCAAGCCCCCTCGCGCTTTCCACGCGGTAAACGTAGGCGTCGCCGTCACGGGCGGAGAGTGCTTCGACGTAAGCGACGTCGGAGCGATTTTTCAGCAGCGACAGCACCTCGCGCTGCGGACCGCAGATCTTGATATGATAGCGGTTGTTGCCCGATGCCACGCGGTTGATGTTTTCGGTCAGCTCATCTGCCACCACGCGACCCTTGTTGATGATGATGATGCGGTCGCACACCGCCTGGACCTCTTGCAGGATGTGTGTGGAGAGGATCACGGTGTGATCCTTGCCGAGCGTGCGGATCAGATTGCGGATCTCGATGATCTGCTTGGGGTCAAGTCCGACGGTCGGCTCGTCAAAGATGATCACGGGTGGGTTGCCGATGAGTGCACCTGCGATACCGACGCGCTGGCGGTAGCCCTTGGAAAGGTTGCGGATCAGGCGGTGGTAGACGTCAGTCAGCTTGACCACGTCGGCGATCTCCTCAAGGTGCTTGGAGCGATTGAGCGTGCAGCCCTTGAGGTTATAAACGAAGATGAGGTACTCCTCAACGGTCATATCGAGGTAAAGAGGAGGCTGCTCGGGCAGGTAGCCGATGCGGCGCTTGACCTCAAGCGGATCGTCCAGCACGTTGATGCCGTCGACCGATACGCGCCCCGAGGTTGAGGAAAGATAGCCCGTGAGAATATTCATGGTCGTGCTCTTTCCGGCACCGTTGGGGCCGAGCAGACCAACGATCTCGCCCTGCGCGATCTCAAAGCTGATGTCGTCCACGGCGCAGGTCGCACCGTAGTTTTTGACCAGATGTTCGATTTTGATCATAAGTACATCCTTTCGGTAGGGCGGAGCAGTGCGACGCCCTTTTATATATCTATGAATATAACGCTATTATAGCATACTTTTTGCGCGGTTTCAACCGCCAAAGCCTGTATTTTTCGGCAGGTTTTGTGATATTTACATGAATTTTACAAAAAAACGCGCCGGATCGGTAGGCTCTTTTGAAAAGAAAAAGACCGCGGAAGGCTCCGCGGTCGGCTGTCAGATCTGCTTGTGTACGCTTTTGTACTCGTCGTAGTAGCGATAATAGGGACAGGAGGATGTTTGCTTACCGAGGAAACGGATCATTTCGTCCTCGTCAAGACGCATGGTGCAGGTATACGCCTCGTCGTATTCGTCGTAGTCGTAAAATTCACAGCTCTCGCAGCTTGATTGCGTGCTTTTCTTCATGGATCTGCCCTCTTTTCCTTGTTCCTTTGCTTTCATTATAGCACAAGGAGAGAAGGAATGCAAGAGGTCAGAAGCCGAAGTAGACAGGGAAGAAGCCGCAGGCAAAATGCGCCACGGCGCAGCCCCAAACACAGCGCTCACGGTGAAATATCCACCCCGTGATGAGGGAAAGCAGCATAGAAAGCAGCATCATGCGGATGCCGTAGACCACGTGAAAGGCGCCGAAGGTCAGCGCGGACATCAGATTGGCGAGATGGGGATGGCGGCGATCGAAGATCAGCTCAAAGCTGTAGAGCATCACGCTTTTGGCAAGGATCTCCTGAAAGGGGGCAACCAGAAAATAGGTGTATCTGGAAATATCCCCCGCAACGTGCCGGGAAAACGGGATGCTTCCCGTAAAGATCAGGCGGTGGACGGCGAGCCCCGAGAGGAAAAGGAGGGCGGTGAGTGAGCCGAGGGCGAGTGAACGAAACAGCGTGGAACGGGGCACGAAAATGCCCATTTCTTCAAATTTCATGGGAGTGAGAACGGCAAGCAGAGCAAAAAGGAGCAGTGCCATACCCTCGATCAGTCGGGCGTAATAATAAACGGGAAAGCTGAAAAAAGAGATCAGCAGCTGCCAGAGCAGGAGATACAGTGCCAGCATGACCACCAGAAGTGACAGTGCGCGTACTGCCGTGTTGTTGTTTTTTTCCATAGGATCACCTCCGATGAGCAAGTGCAAACGATACGATAAAGTATACCCCGCACGCATTCCGGCATACCCGGGACACCGAAAAAGTTTTTTAATTTTTTTTTCGTAACCTCTTGACAAATGCTTTCTTGCAGGCTATAATAGGTTGGTACACCGAAAGGGTACATGCGGCACTAGCTCAGTTGGATAGAGTGCCTGGCTACGAACCAGTAGGTCGAGGGTTCGAGTCCCCCGTGCCGCGCCAGAAAAAAGCACCGCTTTGCGGTGCTTTTTTGCGTCACGGGGAGAGGAGAACCCTCTCGTAAGGTTCTTGCCAAGGAAAGAGAGCTGAAGAGGCGCAGAGAACCTTACAGCGAGGGCTTGCCCTCGTGAGTCGAGCTCCCCCGTGCCGCGCCAGAAAAAAGCACCGCTTTGGGGTACCTACCGTAAAGCAGTTTAATAAGAAGTCAAAAAGGACGAGGTTTTTCTCGTCTTTTTTGCACACTATCTTGCCTGCAAGGTATAGTGTGTTATACCGTATTTTGTTTTCGGGTGGTAAAGAAGTGATGTTTTTGCTTGCGCAAAAGTGATGTTACTCACTTCGTTCGTAATGATGTTGCTCCCGTAGGTCGCGAGTGATGTGATGTTTGCCCACTGTGCCAAAGGCACAACATCATTGCCGAAGGCTACATCATCAGGCGAAGCCGACATCACTTGCCCACAAGGGCAAACATCGTTCGGCTGACCTGCTTTATCGCAGGTCGCCGTTGCGGTGCTTTTTTGCGTCACGGGGAGAGGAGAACCCTCTCGTAAGGTTCTTGCCAAGGAAAGAGAGCTGAAGAGGCGCAGAGAACCTTACAGCGAGGGCTTGCCCTCGTGAGTCGAGCTCCCCCGTGCCGCGCCAGAAAAAAGCACCCATTGTCTACCGGGACAATGGGTGCTTTTTTCAGCTAAATCCGCCTTCTGCGGAAGAAATCCACCTGCGGTGGATGAAATCACTTCGTAATGAGATCCCGCTTCGCGGGGTTATGGGAGGCGGATTTAATTTCATCTGAAGCCGCAGGCTGAAGATTTCATCCGAACGAAGTGAGGATGTCATCGTGCGGAGCACGATTTCATTGACTGCTTTGAGATTTTGTGGCATAATGGTCGAGAGAGGTGATGGTGATGGCAGAAAACAAGCTTGCGGATTTGTCAACCGAATTTGCGGTCAAAATTTTAAATTTGACCGACGGCAGCAAAGGGCAGATCTCCGCCCATGCTGCCGCAAAAGCCTTGTAAATTTTCGTATATTCACGGCGGCTTTTGTGTTGCCTTGGCAAAAATCTGTTTCCTTGACGCTCGGGTGATATCCTACATGGTAGGGGCTGGCGCCCACGACAGCCCGTTACAAACGAACGGTGCCTATGGACGGGTCGTCGAGGGCGCCGACCCCTACCGGTTTGATTATATTCGAACGTGTTGCGAGGATGCCGACAAACGGGTCGTCGAAGGCGCCGACCCCTACCGGAATCAGGGCTTTCGGGCGTGTCCGACTCGCTCTTTTGTCGCCAAAAGGTGTAACACACGATACCTTGCAGGGCAAGGGATGTGAAAAGGAGTACGAGCATTTTGCTCGTACTCCTTTTGCTTTTTCGGCGGGTCAAAACCTGCTTTATGGAAGGCGCCCCATTGGTGTCATTTATGCCTTGACAGCCCCATAGACCAGATTGCGTATGTGGGGATGCAGCATATGATAGCCATAGGTATATTGCCGCACGTTCAATCCCAGCATGACGGACAGACGATTTTGGGGGTCGATCAGGCAGTAAGAGCACGCCGCGCCATCCCAGCCGAATTCTCCCTTGGGTGCCAAGGAAAGGGAGGAAATGGGGTCAAGATGCACGCGACCGCAAAGTCCCCAGCTATACCCAAAGAAGCGGGAAGGCCAGGAATTGTGCAGGCCGTCGCGCCCACCGGGCGTCATCAAGTCGGTCTCGCTGATCATGCGAATGGTCTCGGGCTTCAAAAGCACGTAGCCCTCCGGGCTTTTGCCGTTTGCCAGGGTAGCAAGGAACTTGCTGTATGCCGTAACAGTGGAGAAAAGACCCGCGCCGCCGCTTTCATAGCCCGGTGCGAGGCAATACTCGTTTTTGCCGGAGTAAAGCGTCAGCTCCCGCTTAATATTATCGTACTTATACATTTCCGCAAAGCGCTTTTCCTGCTCCGCAGTAGGGAAAAAGCCAATATCGGTAAGCCCTAAGGGCTTGAAAATGATCTTGTCAAGATATTCCCCAAAGGTCATGCCCGACGCCACCTCCACAACTGCTGCCAGCACATCGTGGCAAAGGCTGTAAAGGAAGCTTGTACCCGGCTCAAAGTGCAGGGGCTTTTCCGCCATGGCGGCGACGATCTCACGCGTGCTGCCGCCCTTGGCAACGGCGGCGAGGACGGCGGGCGCTTTCAGGTCATAATCCATACCGCCCATCATGCCGAACAGGTGAGCGACCGTCATGGTCTCCCTTGCCTCGGTCACCTCGCCCGTTTCTTTGTTTTTGACCTTTAAATGGGCATATTCGGGCAGATAGCGGGAAACGGGGTCGGAAATTGACAGTTTTCCCTCCTCCACAAGGCGCATGGCGGCAATACAGGTCATGACCTTGGTACAGGAAAAGAGCCAACGCAGGTCATTTTTGGATGCCGGGCGCTGCTCGGCCACGTTGGCGTATCCGACCGTCTCGTGATAAACGGTGTTACCCTCGTATGTCACTGCCAGCTCACAAGCGGGAACACCCAGCTCCGGCAGCTGCTTTATAAATTGATCCAGGTTCTTAAAATTCACGGCAGAGCTCCTTTTTTAACAGTCTAATGACTATATTTTATCCCTTATCCTTGCGAAAGTCAAGATGCTTTACTCGTTTTTGCAGAGCAAAAATATCTCGCTTTCGAAGTCCGCATATCACTGAAAGCCGTCGGGAATACACCTTGGTGTCGGTTGTTTTCGCGGTTGCTTGCATCGGAGTCAAGGCTTCCCGACAGAGACGCCCTGAATGCTTTTGCGGTACTTGCTCGGCGTAAGGCATGTTTTTTTCTGAAGATCCTGATAAAGTAATTGGTGTCAGGCATGCCGATCTCCGCTGCGATCTGTGCGATGGGCGAGGCGGTATCCCTTAATTTCTTTTGGGCAAGCATCAGTCGCTCGTTTCGTATATACTCCATGATCCCCATGCCGAAATCCTCTATGGAAACCCGATACAGCTTGGAGCGAGAAATGTAAAATCGATCGCAAAGCAGCTTTGAGGTCATCGCCTCGGAAATGTGGATCTGTATATTTACATAAATGCACGGTAAGCACGGTAAGCCGAGGGAAGGGGGAAAAGGCGGTCGATCTCGTCGCGCTCGGCAAGAAGAAGACCCTCGGGCAGGCGGCGCTCGCAGGCATCGTCCAAAATGACCTCGTAGCCCGTCATCTGCCACTCGATGTGGGTAAAAATATGCTTTGCCTCGCCTAACGGCGTGATGTGCAAGGGGGTAAGACCGAGCGCGGAGATCTCCTCGCCGACCTCGTTTGCGTCAAGCAGTCGGGGGAGCGTCAAGGGCTCAAAGAGCCCTGCCAGCAGACCCGAGCGAGGGCGCTGTCGGAGTGCCACGCGGTCGCCGATGCGCAGGATCAGCACCGTGCGCTCCTCCTTCCTCCGAGAGCCCCTTTTGATGCGCACGGGGAGCTCGCGCGTACGCCCCTCACGCCTTGCGGCGCAGACGTTGGCAAGTGGGCATCGGTCGCAGTGCGGGGCACCGTTCGGCACGCAGACCGTGGCACCAAGCTCGATCAGCGACTGCCCGAAATCTCCTGCCGCATCTCTTGGAATTGTGCTTCGTACCGCCTCTGTCAACTCCTTTTTCGACGAGGAGTCAAGGATGTTCTTTTCGTAGCAAGATAGCCGTGATATCACGCGAAGAACATTCCCGTCAACAGCGGGGCAGGGAAGCCCAAATGCGAATGCGGCGATCGCGCCTGCGGTGTAGTCGCCAATGCCGGGCAGGGCGCGGATCTCCTCGTAGCTTCGCGGAAAGGTGCCGCCGTGCTCTGCCATGATCTGTCTTGCCGCGCGCTGTAAATTGCGGGCGCGGCTGTAATAGCCAAGCCCCTCCCACAGCTTTAAAAGCTCGGTTTCCTCAACGCGGGCAAGCGAGCCGATGTCGGGCAGCGCCGCAAGAAACCGGTGGTAATAGGGGATCACCGCCTCGACACGGGTTTGCTGCAGCATGATCTCGGAGATCCAGATGCGATAAGGGTCCTTGGTCGCCCGCCAGGGCAGGTCGCGCTTGTGCGCGGCGTACCATGAAAGCAGCGGCGTGAGATCGGGCAGATGTGGCATCCTGTGCCTCCTTTCCATCACTTTACAAAGAGAGCAGGGGCAAATGCGCCCGTAAAATGCACCCGCTTGCGTGCTTGGCTCGCTCTCTTGTTCCTCAGGGACAAAAACGCCCGTAAAATGCACCCGCTTGCGTGCTTGATTCGCTCTCTTGCCCCAATGGTGCGAAAACGGGCGGTGATACCGCCCGCCTTCAATTTACTTTAAAAATCCGCCGATGATGTGCTCCTCGGCCTCCTTCTCACTGAGTCCGAGTGTCATCAGCTTTACAAGCTGTTCGCCCGCGATCTTGCCGATCGCCGCCTCGTGAATGAGTGATGCCTCGGGGTGGTTTGCCGCGATCTCGGGGACTGCGCTGACCGAGGCACTGTCCATAATGATGGCATCGCATTCGGTGTGACCCGAGCAGCGGGCGTTGCCGTTCACGCGCGAAACAAAGAGCTGGGAGGATTCGTCCTTCGCGACCGAGCGCGACACGATGTGCGCACCGCAGTCCTCGCCCGAAAGGTCGATCTCAAACAGCGTTTTTGCGTATTGCTTGCCGTGCGTCATCAGCTTTTCGTGAACGGTCAGCGTTGCGCCGGCGGCAAGCCTTGCGGTGGTTTTGCGGTCGGTGGAATCCACACCCTTGATCTGGGCGGTCTCCATCTCCATTTCGGCGTTCTCGGAAAGCTCCACGACGGTGGTGGGATTCATGACGTTCTTGCCCCCGCCGTCCCCTTCGCCGTAATGCTTTTCGATATATCTGACCTTGGCATTTTCTCCGACATAAAAGGCGTGGATGCCGCTGTGCTCACTGTCGGCACCGCCTCCGTTGTGGATGCCGCAGCCCGCGACGATGGTCACATCGCAGTCGGCGCCGATGTGAAAATCGTTGTAAACAAGCTCCTTCAGCCCCGATTGGGCAAGCAGCACGGGAATGTGCAGGCTCTCCTTTTTCGTGCCGGGCTTGATGTAGATGTCAATGCCGGGCTTGTCCTTTTTGGCAACGATCTCAATGTTCTCGGAGGAACGGCTTCCGTGCATTTTACCGTCTACACGGAGCGAATATGCGCCTGCGGGCACCTCGTGGATGTCGGCGACGGCGGAGAGCAGATTTTGCTTGATGCTGTCAAGTTCGGGCATGGTCGTTCACCTCCGTAAAGCGGCAGCCGCTCATCGAGCCGAGCAGCATGGGGAGCACGTCTGCCTTGGCGCCCTCGGCGGCAACGACGCCGTCAGCGATCATGATGACCTTGTCGGCGATATCGAGAATGCGCTCCTGGTGCGAGATGATGAGGATGCTGCCCTTGGTGCGCTCGTACATTTTTTCAAACACCTTGATCAGATTGCCAAAGCTCCACAGGTCAATGCCTGCCTCGGGCTCGTCAAAGATCGAGAGCTTGGTGCCCCTTGCAAGGATCTCCGCGATCTCGATGCGCTTGAGCTCGCCGCCTGAAAGAGAGGCGTTGATCTCACGGTTGATATATTCCTTGGCGCAAAGACCGACCTCGGAGAGGTACTGGCACGCCGCTGCCACCGAAAGCTTTTCTCCTGCGGCGAGCGAGATGAGGTCCTTGACGGTGAGTCCCTTGAAGCGCACGGGCTGCTGGAAGGCAAAGCTGATGCCCCTTCTTGCGCGCTCGGTGATGGAAAGGGCGGTGATGTCCTCGCCGTCGAGGATGACCTTGCCCGAGGTGGGGGTCATGATGCCTGCAATGATCTTGGCAAGGGTGGATTTTCCGCTGCCGTTGGGGCCTGTGATCGCTACAAAGCGCTCGTCGATCTTCAAATTGATATCCTTGAGAATCTCGGTTTTTCCGCCCGCCTCGCTCGGTGCGGAAAAGCTGACGTGTTGCAGTTCGAGCATAGAAACTCCTTGAAAAATGTGTGATCGCGAATAGTATACCACAAGGCGTGCCGATTTGCAAGCGTGCAGGCGATTTTTTCACATATCCTATGCAAAAAAGAGGAAACGGTACGTGAAAGTTTGGTGAAAAAACCAAAAAGAAACTGTCGAAAAATGGGATGCCTCCCCTTGACGGTGCGGAATCGATGTGCTATAATATATAATGAAATTTTGCGGCGTGCCCTCGCGCGCCCGCCTTGCGCTCTCGTGCGTAAGGGCATTTTCAGACAATTATCAGGAGGAAAAACATGGAATTCCGCATCGAACACGACTCCATGGGCGAGGTCAAAGTCCCCGCCGACCGCTATTGGGCGGCACAAACCGAGCGCAGCCACCAGAATTTTCTCATCGGCGTTGGTATTGAGACCATGCCCCGTGAGATCACGCGCGCCTTTGGCGTGCTGAAGAAGGCGGCTGCGATTGCAAACGCCTCTCTTAAGCCCGAGAAGATGACCGCTGAAAAGCTCGAGGTCATTTCCAAGGCGTGTGACGAGGTCATGTCCGGTTCTCTCAACGACCATTTCCCGCTTGTGGTATGGCAGACCGGCTCGGGCACGCAGTCCAATATGAATGCCAATGAGGTCATTGCCAACCGCGCCAATGAGCTTGCCGGCAAAAAGCTTTGCCATCCCAACGACGACATCAACATGAGCCAGTCCTCGAACGACACCTTCCCCACCGCCATGCACATTGCCGCGGTGACTGCCATTGAGGATAAGCTTTTCCCCGCCATCGACCTTCTCGTGGGCACCTTCAAGCGCCTTGAAAAGGAAAATGAGGGCATTGTCAAGAGTGGCAGAACCCACCTGCAGGACGCAACGCCCATCACCTTCTCTCAGGAGATCTCGGGCTGGAGATCCAGCCTTGAGCGCGACCGTGAGCTGCTTGCAGCCGCACTGCCCGCCCTCAAGGAGCTTGCACTTGGCGGTACCGCCGTGGGCACGGGTCTGAATACCCCCAAGGGCTTTGATGTCAAGGTTGCCGAGGCGGTTTCCGAGATCACGGGTAAGGACTTCCGCACCGCGGGCAACAAGTTCCATGCGCTGACCTCCAAGGATGAGATCGTGTTTGCGCACGGTGCCGTCAAGGCGCTTGCCGCAGATATGATGAAGATCGCCAACGACGTGCGCTGGCTCGCCTCCGGTCCCCGTCTTGGCATCGGTGAGATCTTTATTCCCGAGAACGAGCCCGGCTCCTCCATCATGCCCGGCAAGGTCAACCCCACCCAGTGCGAGGCGGTGACCATGGTTGCCGTGCAGGTCATGGGCAACGACGTGGCTGTCGGAATGGCGGCATCTCAGGGCAACTTTGAGCTCAACGTGTTCATGCCCGTGTGCATCTACAACTTCCTGCAGTCGGTGCGCCTGCTTGCCGAGGCAATGGTGTCCTTCAACAACAACTGCGCCGTCGGCATCACTGCCAACAAGCAGAAGATGCACGATAACCTCCACAACTCCCTGATGCTGGTCACGGCACTCAACCCCTACATCGGTTACGAGAACGCCGCCAAGACCGCCAAGAAGGCATACAAGGAGAACATCTCTCTGAAGGAAGCCTGCGTCGCCCTTGGATTCCTGACTGCCGAGAGATTTGATGAGGTCTTCCACCCCGAAAACATGGTCTGATCGCGGGTGCCTTTGGCGCAGAAGGCGCGCTCGTCGCTCGGCGGCGTATGAAATACGCCACGCCTTGCGGGATCACGTCTTCTGCATCCGAATCCACCGCGCGATCGCGGCTGTCTTTGGCGCAGGGGCGCGCTCGTCGCTCGGCGGCGTATGAAATACGCCACGCCTTGCGGGATCACGGCTTCTGCATCCGAATCCACCGCGCGATCGCGGCTGTCTTTGGCGCAGGGGCGCGCTCGTCGCTCGGCGGCGTATGAAATGCGCCACGCCTTGCGGGATCACGTCTTCTGCATCCGAATCCACCGCGCGATCGCGGCTGTCTTTGGCGCAGGGGCGCGCCCGTCGCTCGGCGGCGTATGAAATACGCCACGCCTTGCGGGATCACGTCTTCTGCATCCGGGGATCCACCGCGTGAAGCCGCAAAAGCTGTGCGATGCCGCAAAGCTGCGCGGTGTTGCAAAAGCTGTGCGATGCCGCGAAGCTGCTCGGCACTGCAGGAGCCGCGGCCCATGCTTTCAAAGCGTTGATTTCGACCGACTTTTTGAGTCGTCAAAATAGGACGGCACCCCACCTTGGCAGGGCGGGGCGCCGAAGCAATACCTTCGCCAACCAAATTCTTAAGAAGGGAAAAAGTACATGAAATTCAGTTATTATCCCGGCTGTACGCTCAGAACCAAGGCAAAGGATCTGGATGCCTATGCGCGTGCCTCGGCAGAAGCGCTCGGCTTCACGCTGGAAGAGCTGCCCGAGTGGCAGTGCTGCGGCGCTGTCTACCCCATGGCAAAGGACGAGATCGCAACCAAGCTTTCGGCAGTGCGTGCACTGATGAACGCGCGTGATCTCGGCAACGACCTTGTCACGCTCTGCTCTGCTTGCCACAATGTGATCAAGCAGGTCAACAACGACATGAAGACCGATGAGGACATCGCCCTTCGCGTCAACAACTACATCAAGCCCGAGGTTCCTTATGCGGGCGAGACCGCCGTGCTTCACTTCCTTGAGGTCCTGCGCGATCGCGTGGGCTTTGACGAGCTGAAGAAAAAGGTGGTCAATCCTCTCAAGGGTCGCAAGATCGCTGCCTACTACGGCTGCCTTCTGCTTCGTCCCTCCAAGGTCATGAGCATGGACGACCCCGAGAACCCCACCATTCTTGAGGACTTTATCCGCGCCATCGGTGCAGAGCCCGTGATCTACGGCATGCGCAACGAGTGCTGCGGCGGCTACGTCACCCTTGAGAATCCCGGTGAGGCAAAGAAGCGCAGCACCTCGGTGCTTGACAGCGCCGCCGCCAAGGGTGCGGATACCGTCGTCACCGCGTGCCCGCTTTGCCTTTATAACCTCAAAAAGAACGGCGGTCATGATGACCTTCCCGTTGTTTACTTTACCGAGCTGCTTGCAGAAGCGCTCGGCGTGAAATAAGGAGGCGCCCGTGAGTACCCATAAGAATGAAGCCGTGGTGGAGCAGATCCTTCGCTCCTCCGGCGTTGATGTGCGCAAGTGCATGCGCTGCGGTAAATGCACCGCGACCTGCCCTGCCTTTGACGAGATGGAGTATCATCCCCATCAGTTCGTCTACATGGTAGAGAAGGGTCAGATCGACAAGCTGACCGCATCTCCCTCCATCTGGCGTTGCCTTTCCTGCTTTGCCTGCATGGAGCGTTGCCCCCGTCAGGTCGAGCCTGCCAAGCTGATCGAGGCTGTCCGTCTTTCGGTCATCCGTCAGCAGGGCAAGAACCACCTCAAGCCCGAAGCCATTCCCACGTTGCTTGACGAGGATCTGCCTCAGCAGGCAATTACCAGCGCATTCCGCAAATACAGCAAGTAAGGAGGGGAAAACGAAATGCAAAGAATTGGCGTATTTATCTGTCACTGCGGTACCAACATTGCTGCCACGGTTGATGTGAAGGCTGTTGCAGAAGCACTTTCCCATGAGCCCGGCGTCGTGTTTTCCACCGACTATCAGTACATGTGCTCCGAGTCGGGCCAGATGATCATGCGCGAGGCGATCCGCGAGCATAAGCTCTCGGGCGTCGTCGTATGCTCCTGCTCGCCCCGTATGCACGAGGCGACCTTCCGCAAGGCTGCCGAAAAAGAGGGTCTGAACCCCTATATGGTTGAGATCGCGAACATTCGTGAGCAGGTGTCCTGGATCCATAAGGATATGAAGGAGGCAACCGAAAAGGCAATCATTCTCGGCCGTGCCGCCATTGCCAAGGTGCACCTCAACAAGCCCTTGAAGGCAGGCGAGAGCCCTGTGACCAAGCGCGCGCTGGTCATCGGCGGCGGTATCGCAGGCATTCAGACCGCCCTTGACATTGCCGAGGCGGGCTTTGAGGTCGATATCGTAGAGAAGGAGCCGACCATCGGCGGTAAGATGGCACAGATCGACAAGACCTTCCCGACGCTGGACTGCGCCGCATGTATCCTGACGCCTAAGATGGTGGATGTGGCACAGAACGAGAAGATCAAGATCTTCTCCTACAGCGAGGTCGAATCGGTGAAGGGCTTTGTGGGCAATTTCAAGGTTGCCATCCGCAAGAAGGCGCGCTACGTCGATGAGGACAAGTGCACGGGCTGCGGACTCTGCACCGAAAAGTGCCCTCAGAAGAAGGTGCCCAATGCCTTCAATATGAACCTTGATACCCGTCGTGCCGTTTACATTCCCTTCGCACAGGCAGTGCCGAAGGTGGCAACCATCGATGCCGACTACTGCACGATGATGAAGACCGGCAAGTGCGGTATCTGCTCCAAGGTCTGCACCGCAGGCGCCATCGACTACAAGCAGACCGACGTCATCGTTGAGCGCGAATACGGCGCCATCGTTGCGGCAACCGGCTTCAATCCTCTCAAGCCCGATAAGTACAACGAGCTCGGCTATGCAACCTGCCAGGACGTTGTGACCTCGCTTGAGTTTGAGCGTCTGATGAACGCCGCAGGCCCCACCGCGGGCACGCTGCTCCGTCCCTCC
The DNA here is from genome assembly GCA_015063625.1 of Oscillospiraceae bacterium. GTDB lineage: Bacteria > Bacillota > Clostridia > Oscillospirales > CAG-272 > Firm-07. Next base: position 17,342 of record SVTT01000006.1, on the reverse strand, counting down.
GACCGCACGCATCCCCACACCCTGGTGTTCGTGCAGTGCGTGGGCTCCCGCTGCGACGTGGAGAACGAGAAGGGCAAGTCCTACTGCTCCAAGATCTGCTGCATGTATACCGCCAAGCATGCGATGCTGGTGCGCGAGAAGTATCCCGACACCGAGGTCTATGTCTTCTACATTGACGTTCGTACCCCCGGTAAGAACTTTGACGAGTTCTATCGCCGTGCGGTCGAGCAGTACGGTGTTCATTACATCAAGGGTCAGGTCGGCAAGGTCGTTGAGGAGAACGGCAAGCTCAAGGTGCAGGCAAGCGACCTGCTCTCGGGCGAGCAGCTTCACATCGATGCCGATATGGTGGTGCTTGCAACCGCCGTTGAGCCCGATAAGAGCGCACGCTCCATCGCCACCATGCTGACTGCCAGCATGGATACCAACGATTTCTTCACCGAGGCGCACGCCAAGCTGCGTCCCGTAGAGTCCCCCACCGCCGGCATCTTCCTTTCCGGTGTGTGCCAGGGTCCGAAGGATATTCCCGAAACCGTTTCCCAGGCAAGTGCCGCTGCCGCAAAGGTCATCGGTCTGCTTGCCAAGGATAAGCTTACCTGCAATCCTTGCGTGGCAAACTCCGACGAGATGCTCTGCAACGGATGCTCTTCCTGCGAGAAGGTCTGCCCCTACGGTGCGATCACCTATTCCGACAAGGAATTCCGCGGTCCCAACCGTACGACCCTCATTCGCCGCGTGGCTTCGGTCAACGAGGCGGTCTGCCAGGGCTGTGGCGCTTGTACCGTAGCTTGCCCCTCCGGTGCAATGGATCTTAAGGGCTTCTCGAATCGGCAAATCATGGCGGAGGTGGACGCAATATGCAAGATGTAAAAGAATTCAGACCCAAGATCGTGGCGTTCTGCTGCAACTGGTGCTCCTATGCGGGCGCAGACCTTGCAGGCTCCAGCCGCCTTTCCTACCCCGCAGATGTCAAGATCATCCGCGTGCCCTGCTCCTGCCGCGTCAACCCTTTGTTTATCCTGCGCGCGTTCCAGCGCGGAGCTGACGGTGTGATCATGGCAGGCTGCCACCCCGGCGACTGCCACTACACCAGCGGTAACTACTTTGCCCGCCGCCGTATGACGCTGCTGTTCTCGATGCTGGATTACCTCGGTATCGAGCGCGAGCGCACTCGCGTGGAATGGATCTCCGCGGCGGAAGGTGCCAAATTCTCCAAGACCATGAACGAATTTGTGGAAACTGTGACCGCCCTCGGGGAGAACAAGAGATTGGAGGACCTGAGATGCAAGAAATGATGCAAAAGCGTGCCGTTGAGCTGCTTGAAAACGGCACCGTAGACCGCGTGCTCGGCTGGTCGGTCGGCGATTTTCCGTACGACATGACCCCTGCCGTCTTCCGTTCCGCGGCGGAAGTCAAGGACCGCTTCGTTTATAACGATTTCTGTGCGGCAAACCTGTCGAAATACTTAGTCAAGGAGTGCCGCGCTGGCGGCAAGATCCTGGTATTCCTCAAGCCCTGCGATACCTACAGCTTCAATCAGCTGATGGCAGAGCACCGCATCAAGCGCGAGATGATCCACGTCATCGGCATCGAGTGCTTTGGCAAGGCGGACGTTGACAAGCTCAAGGATATGGGCATTGAGGGTATCACCGGTATCAGCATGAAGGATGGCAGCTACACCGTCAGCACCGTCTATGGCGATACCACTGTCAAGGCAGCCGATGCCATGGCAGAAAGGTGCCTCTCCTGCAAGAGCAAGAAGCACATGGTGTATGATGAGCTGATCGGCGCCGAGGGCGAGGTCGTTGAGGATTGCAACCGCTTTGATATGGTGGAAAAGCTTGAGGCAATGACGCCCGACGAGCGCTATGAGTTCTGGCGCGGCGAGCTCTCCCGTTGCATCCGCTGCAACGCCTGCCGCAACGTCTGCCCCGCTTGCACCTGCGAGAAGTGCATTTTCGACAACCCCAACTCGGGCGTTTCCCAGAAGGCGGCTGTCAACTCCTTTGAGGAGAACATGTTCCACATCATTCGTGCCTTCCACGTGGCGGGCAGATGCACCGACTGCGGCGAGTGCTCTCGCGTATGTCCTCAAAGCATCCCGCTTCACCTGCTCAACCGCAAGTTCATCAAGGACGTCAACACCTTCTACGGTGAATATCAGGCGGGTGAGGATCCTGCGGCAAAGCCGCCTCTTGGCAAGTACGAGAAGAATGATATCGAGCCCGGCGAGGCAGGAGGTGCCAACGCATGAAAAAGCTGTCCTTTGAAAAGCTGAATGAGTTTTTTGCCGCCGTTGCGGCACAAAAGACTCTCTACCTGCCTGTAGATAATAAGGTAGGAAAGGCTGAGTACAAAAAGTGGGAAAGCGGCACCGAGATGAGCCGTGCGCTTAACACGGTTCGCTCCGCGAAGGATTTCTTCTTCCCCCAGACCGAGAACCTGATGGAGTTCAAGATGTCGGGCAAGGCAGTGGAGGTGCTTGACACCCGTGAGGCGTGCGAGGATTTCGTGATCTTCGGTGTGCGCGCCTGCGATGCCGCAAGCTTCAATATTCTTGACAGTGTCTATCTGGTCGATCCCGTTGATTCCTATTATAAGAACCGCCGTGAGCACGGCACCGTCGTGACCATGGCATGCTCCCGCCCCGCAGAGACCTGCTTCTGCGGCACCTTCGGCATCGACGCGGCTGACCCCGCAGGCGACGTGACGGTGTGGGAGATCGAGGGCGCCTACATGCTTCGTGCCAACACCGAGAAGGGTGAGGCACTGCTGGCATCGGTGGATGCGCTTCTCGAGGACGGCTGTGAGAAGGCGGTTGCCGACGCACAGGCAAAGACCCGCGAGATCATGAAGAAGCTGCCCCTTGCCGACTTCACCACCGAGGGTGTGGGCGTTGGCAAGACCAAGGAGCTCTTTGACCGCCCCGAATGGGCAACTCTTTCCGAGTCCTGCCTCGGCTGTGGCACCTGCACCTTCGTGTGCCCCACCTGCCAGTGCTATGACGTGCGCGATTTCGATACCGGAAACGGCATCAAGCGCTTCCGTTGCTGGGATTCCTGCATGTATTCGGATTTCACCCAGATGGCACACGGCAACTCGCGCAATTCGCAGCTGGAGCGCTTCCGTCAGCGCTTTATGCACAAGCTGGTCTACTATCCGGACAGAAATAACGGCACCTTTGGATGCGTTGGCTGTGGCAGATGCCTTGCACGTTGCCCCATTTCCATGAACATCGTGAAGGTCGTCAAAGCATTGGGAGGTAAGAACTGATGAATAACGAAACCTTGATTCCTTATGTCGGCGTCGTTACCGAGATCACTCAGCAGACCCCCGATGTCAAGACCTTCCGCGTCGAGGCGCCCGGCGGCGGCAAGCTCTTTGAGCACAAGCCCGGTCAGTGCGCCATGCTCTCCGTGCCCGGCATCAGCGAGGCAATGATCTCGATCACCTCCTCGCCCACCAACACCGAGTACATGGAGTTCAGCGTCAAGAAGTGCGGATGCCTGACCGAGTGGCTGCACGCCATGGAGGTCGGTCAGATGATCACCGTGCGCGGCCCCTACGGCAGAAACTTCCCCGTATACGACGAGCTGCTTGGCAAGGATCTTCTCTTTGTCGCAGGCGGTATCGGTCTTGCACCTCTGCGTTCCGTGATCAATTACGTGCGCGATAACCGTGAAAAATTCGGCACGGTGGATATCGTTTACGGCTCTCGCTCCAAGGAGGATCTCGTTTACTATAAGGAGATCGTTGAGGAGTGGATGAATACCGAGGGCTTCAATGTTCACCTCACCATTGACCGTGAGCAGGAGAACTGGGACGGTCACGTCGGCTTCGTTCCCAACTACGTCAAGGAGCTGAACCCCGACCTGAAGAAGACGGTTCTGATGTGCGGACCTCCTATCATGATCAAGTTTACCCTTGGCGGTCTGATGGAGCTTGGCTTCAAGAAGGAGCAGGTCTACACCACCATGGAGCTTCGCATGAAGTGCGGCATCGGCAAATGCGGCAGATGCAACATTGGCAACAAGTACGTCTGCAAGGACGGTCCTGTGTTCCGCTTTGACGAGCTGGACGAACTTCCCAACGAATATTGATAAGGAGAGCACTACTAATGGAAAACATGGTAAATATTTACCTCTACGGTAAAAAGTATGAAGTGCCGGCAAGCCTGACGATCATGAACGCCATGGAATATGCCGGATATCAACTGGTTCGCGGCGTCGGCTGCCGTTGCGGCTTCTGCGGCGCTTGCGCTACCATCTATCGCATCAAGGGCGAGAATGAGCTGAAGACCTGCCTTGCCTGCCAGACCAAGGTTCAGGACAACATGTACATCGCAACGCTGCCCTTCTTCCCGCTGGTGAAGCAGCCCTACGACATTCAGAAGGTCAAGCCCACCGAGCAGATCATGATGCAGCTTTACCCTGAGATCTATGCTTGTGTCGGCTGCAATGCCTGCACCAAGGCCTGCACGCAGGAGCTGAACGTCATGCAGTACATCGCCTACGCACAGCGCGGCGAGTACGAGAAGTGCGCAGAGGAGTCCTTTGACTGCGTGATGTGCGGCGTCTGCTCCTCCCGTTGCCCTGCAGGCATCACCCATCCCCAGGTCGGTCTGCTTGCACGCCGTCTGACGGGCAAGTATCTCGCTCCCGAGACCCAGCATCTGCTGGAGCGCGTTGCCGAGATCGAGAACGGCGATTGCGAGGCGGCTTTGCAGGACGTCATGAAGAAGACTGCGGAAGAGCTCAAAGAAATGTACAACAACCGCGATTTCGAGCAATAAGGAGGCGCTTAGAATGTATACACAGGAAATGTTAGAGTCCATCAAAAAGGTGGAAGCGACCCGTGAGGAGCGCCTTGCCAACGTCAAGGCGGGCATTCACCCCCGTCGCATGACGGCAGAGGAAAAGGTCCAGGTCAAGATGGAGAACCATCCTGACTATATCGAGTCCCAGTTTGCTGAGCTTGCCATCGGTCCCAACAAGGGCGAGAAGGTTCCGCTTGAGCTGGCAGAGGTCCTTCAGGGAAACCCTCGCGTCAACCCCAAGGACGTGGATCTCAGCAAGATCGACTACGACGTTGACGTGCTGGTCATCGGCGGCGGCGGCTCCGGCTCGGCTGCGGCAATTATGGCACACGAGAACGGCGCAAACGTCATGATCGTGACCAAGCTCCGCCACGGTGATGCAAACACCATGATGGCAGAGGGCGGCATTCAGGCTGCCGATAAGCCCAACGACTCTCCCGCACAGCACTACCTCGACGTGATGGGCGGCGGTCACTTCAAGAACGTCCCCGAGCTGGTCAAGAAGCTGGTCAGCGATGCGCCCATCTGCATCAAGTGGCTGAATGACCTCGGCGTCATGTTCGATAAAGAGGCTGATGGCACCATGGTCACCACTCACGGCGGCGGCACCTCCCGCAAGCGTATGCACGCCTGCAAGGACTACTCGGGTGCCGAGATCATGCGCGTGCTCCGTGACGAGGTTCAGAACCGTCAGATCCCCGTGGTGGACTTCACCTCCGCCATCGAGATCATCAAGGACGAGCAGGGCAGAGCAGCCGGCGCCGTTCTGATGAACATGGAAACCAAGGAGATCCTCATTGCACGTGCAAAGACCGTCGTCATCGCCACGGGCGGTGCAGGTCGTATGCACTATCAGGGCTTCCCCACCTCTAACCACTACGGCGCTACCGCCGACGGTCTGGTCCTTGCCTACCGCGCAGGTGCCCCTCTGCTTTACGCATACACCCTGCAGTACCATCCCACGGGTGCCGCATATCCCTCTCAGATCTTTGGCGCACTGGTTACCGAGAAGGTTCGTTCCATCGGTGCACAGCTGGTCAATAAGGACGGCGAGCCCTTCATGTACTCGCTTGAGACCCGCGATATCTGCGCTTCGGGCGTTATCCGCGAGTGCAAGCGGGGCAACGGCGTCGATACCTTCAACGGCGGTCAGGGCGTATGGCTTGACTCTCCCATGATCGATATGATCCACGGCGAGGGCACCATCGAGAAGCGCATTCCCGCAATGCTTCGTATGTACCTCAAGTACGGCATTGATATGCGCAAGCAGCCCATTCTTATTTACCCCACCCTCCACTACCAGAACGGCGGCATCAAGATCGGCGTCAACGGCATGTCCGAGGTGGAGAACCTGTTCGTTGCAGGCGAGGCAGTCGGCGGCATCCACGGTGAGAACCGTCTGATGGGCAACTCGCTGCTTGATATCATCGTCTTTGGCCGCAATGCGGGCGTCAACGCCGCAGCCGCTGCCAAGGAGGTCAAGCTCGGCAAGAAGCTGACCCTCAACCATGTCAAGGACTTCATGAAGGAGATGAAGGAGGCAGGCATCAAGACCGATGTCGTTTCTCCCAAGCTTCTGCCCCGTTACACCCACGGCAACCCCGTGTTCGACGAGCCCAACGCAAAGTTCATGAAGTGATTTCACACACACCTCGTCGCCGTAGGGCGACGAGGTGTGCAAAAATTTGTTTCCGTACAGATCAAAAAGTGTTTTTCGGGGTAAAATAACCCCTAACGGTATCAAAACAACCATAAAACGCTGTTTCTTCTGTGTGGAACCGCAAACCTTTTCTATTACAATCGGAGATGAACATGAAAAACGCTATTCGCATAATTTTACTGGTTCTTGTCCTGGCGTTGCTTTGCTTCCCCTTTGTGGAGCTGGGAAGCCCCGCAGATTCCCTGGCAGATATGGATGCCAAGGCAAGGGAGCAGGGCTATGAAACGCTGGTCGTGAATACCTCTTTCCCGACCTTTGGCTTGGATGACGGCGAGACCGTCACGGTGAATGCCGTGGGCAGTGTGACTGCGACCAAGGAAAAAAACACGCTGACTCTTCTGTATTTCGGAAGCAAGGATGACGCCAAGAGCGTTTACGACTTCTACAAGGGAACGCTTTCTGACGCTACCGTGCTTGAGCGAAGCGGCAAGATCGTCTACTTCGGCACCGATGCTGCGCGCGGTGAGTTGATCCGCCCCGCATTCTTCAATTCCTTTAAGGGTATTCTGAAGGTCAGCGGTGTGTCCTTCCTCGTATACACCGTGTTTGTGATCGCGGCGCTCGGTTATCTGCTTGGCAGAGTGACCGTTAAGGGTGTCAATCTCGGTACTGCGGGTGTGTTCCTTGTAGCATTGCTCTTCGGATGCATTTTCTACAGAGATCTTGCCTTCCAGCTTCCCGCCTACACCACCAACGCCCTGAAGGTCGTCGAGAATCTTGGTCTTATTCTGTTTGTGACCTCGGTCGGCTTTATCGCAGGACCCAAATTCTTTGGCAATCTGAAGAAAAACTTTAAGACCTATATCGTGCTGGGTCTTCTCATCATCGTGTCGGGCGCGGCGGTTTGTGCCGTGTGTGTGCTTGTCCAAAGCAACTTTACCGATCTTCCCAAGGGTGACCTTGCCGCCATCATGGCAGGTCTTTTCTCGGGTGCGTTGACCTCCACCCCCGCGTTTTCCGCAGCAAAGGCTGCTGCCACCGCGCAGGGTATTGATGAATCTCTTGTCGCAGTGGGCAACGGTATCGCTTACATCTTCGGTGTGATCGGTGTCGTGCTCTTCGTACAGCTGATTCCCAAGTTCCTCAAGGTAAATATGGCAGAGGAGCGCGCCAAGATCGCAGGCGGTGACGCGGATACGGGCGAGGAGCCCGTTGAGGTCAAGGAGACCAAGAAGCTGATCGAGATCGATCCCTTCGGTATTGCCGCATTTGCACTTGCTGCTATCGTCGGTGTCATCGTCGGCTCCTTCAAGTTCGGTAACTTCTCGCTGACTACCACGGGCGGCTGCCTGCTGGTGGCACTTGTGTTCGGTCACTTTGGTAATTTCGGTCCTGTCAAGGTCATGCCCAACGCACCTACCCTGAAGGTCTTCCGTGAGTTCGGCTTGATGCTGTTCCTCATCGGTGCAGGCATTGCGGGCGGCGCGAAATTTGTGGAGTATTTTGAAGCCATCTACTTCCTCTACGGTGCTATCATGACCCTGGTTCCCATGATCATCGGCTTCTTCTTTGCGAAGTATGTGCTGAAGATGCACCTTCTCAACAGCCTTGGCTCGATCACGGGCGGCATGACCTCCACGCCTGCGCTCGGCACCCTCATTCAGGTGTCCGAAACCGAGGACGTCGGCTCGGCATACGCCGCAACCTATCCCATCGCATTGATCTCGGTCGTGCTTTGCGCACAGTTTGTCATCATCCTGTTCGGTTGATGCGCTGACCGTTATCACAAAAGTCCCCGTGCTTTAGCGTGTTCTCCCCCCAAGGAGAGCACGCTAAAGCTAAGATCGCGCCTTTCGAATGCCCGGAAGCAAAAAAGAAAAAATTTTTTTCAAAAAGGTATTGCATTTTCAAAAAGAATGTGATATAATAGCACCGTTGCAAAAACGGCCCGTTAGTCAAGCGGCTAAGACGTCGCCCTCTCACGGCGAAGGCATGGGTTCGATTCCCGTACGGGTCACCAAAAAAGATAGGCACTCGCAAGGAGTGCCTATCTTTTTTGTTAACCCGACGCGAACCCACTCGGGGTGCAGAGCACCCCGAATTGGGTTCGCATACCCCGCCCGAAGATCGGCAAGCTCGCTTGGCAGGCGAAGGGCGAGGGTATATTCGCGCTTCGCGCGAAATTCCCGTACTTTTTATCTCTGTAAGTGTGTTTCGCGGAAGCAGCCTCACAAGGTGCCGCTGAACTAAGGCGGCTGAAGCCAAAAAGAGCACCTTGCCGTTTGGCGCGGATGCAGACATCTAAAAAGCCGCAAGGGGGCGACGGTCAGATAAACCGTTGCCCCCTTGCGATATGCTCAGATCTCCTCAACTGCAATGTCGATCCGAAAGCCGATCTTGGCTCCCGGTGCCACGGTTTTGTAGGCGAAGCTTGAGTCAAGCATTGTGGTGGACGGCTCAAGCCCCAGGGCGTAATCGCCGCTTGCCATGCTCTTCCACTCAAGAAAGTATGGGAGCGTATCCTTTGTGTATGAGAGGCGGAAGACCTTGCCGAGCCTTTCGTTGACCAGTGCGATCTGCGGCTCGCGGAGCGAGAGGTAATAGCAGCATTCTGGCTGATTCGGAACCGACGCGCTGATCTCATAGCGCGTTTCTGCGTTCTCCCTTGAGAAGTCGTTTCTTGCAAAATACTCGGCGGGATCCGCAAGGATCCTTGCGCCCTCATCAAGCATGGGGTAGCCAACGTTGATGTGATAAAGCAGGCAATATTCCTCGTCGCGGAAGCCCTCGTTACAAAGGGTGTCCTCGATGATCAGATGATCGCTGCCAAGCGCCGAGGTGATCCGCCGCCTCATCACAAGGCTTTGCCCGAACAGGGAGGTGTCACGGATCGCAGCCTCTACGGTAATGCCATCCTCGTTACATTCCGCGCGTAGGATCTCCGCAGGGGTGTTATGGAAGCGACCGTGCATCTCATACCCCTCTCTGTCGCCTGTGTTATCAAGTCCACAGGTGTAGAGCATGCCGCCCTCAAAGCGGTTCAGGAAGGGGGCCTCTCGCTTCGTAAAGCCGTTCTTGGAGATGAAGGAAACATTCTGCCCCTTGTGGTATAGCTGCATGATGTCGCATGCCTTGCTGACATTCAAAAGAAAGCGGAGCTTTCCGTTGTCGCAGTCGATGACCTCAAGGCGGTCCTGTGCGCCCCCTGCGAGGTGATAGCGCCGCAGGCTTGCTACCTGTGCGATATTTGAAATTCTGCCGTCCATATTTTTCTCCTTGCAACCGATATTTTTGCCGTGTGTTTTCATGCCTATTATAATATTCCGAGGAGCTGTGTCAATAGCGAGATGAGCCTGTGCACGCGTGCCCTTCTGTTTTGCGTCATGCTCCCTCACGGCTCGGGTGGGGCAATGTCGGCGGGATTGACGTGCACCATAATGTGCTTGACCTTGTCAAAATGCTTCTCAACGGCATTGTGTACCCGATCTGCGATCCTGTGGCTTTCCTCAAGCGAGATCCTGCTGTCGGCGCTGATCTCAATGTCCACGTAGATCCTATTGCCGAACACACGGGTCTGGATCAGATCGACACCGAGAACACCCTCCTGTCGGGCGGCGCATGCCGCGATCTCCCGTTCTGTTTCCTCGCTGCAGGAGTGATCGACCATCTTGCCGATCGCATCCTTGAAAATATCATACGCCGCCTTTCCGATGAACACGCAGATGACAAGGCTGGCAACGGTGTCAAGCACAGGCAAACCCATACGTGCACCGATAATGCCGATCAGAGCACCCACCGAGGAAAGCGCATCGCTGCGGTGATGCCAAGCGTCTGCCATCAATGCGCCCGAATCAAGGCGCTTTGCATGGTGTCTTGTGTACCAATACATCCCCTCTTTCCCTGCGATCGACACGATCGCCGCGATCAGGGCAAGCACCCCCGGTATCGCAAGCTCCTCTATCCTGCCTCGGATGATCTTCTCGATGGCGGTATGGCCGATCAGAATGCCGCTGACCAGCAGGATGACCGAGAGGACGATCGCCGCCACGCACTCGAAGCGCTCATGTCCGTAGGGGTGATCCTTGTCAGAACGCTTTGATGCCATTTTGATGCCGATGATGACGATCAGACTGCTGATGACGTCGGATGCCGAATGGACGGCATCACTGATCATGGCTCCCGAATGGGCGACGATGCCCGCAAGCACCTTGAACAGCGAGAGCAGCGTGTTGCCGATGATGCTGACCAAAGAAACTGTGATTGCCGTTCTTTCAACAGCTTCGGCGGAAAGTGATCGGGAAGACGGGATGCGTTTTTGCCTGTTTCTCATGGCAGCTACCTCCAAATGCTTGTTTGCTGACACAAATAATATACACCCACGAGAACAGAAACATACCGTCTCGCGGGTGTCAGATCCACGTCTTCCGGCTCCAAGCAAGCATGCTTTGGCCTGATCAGCTGTTTTAAAGAGCGCGCATGCCGCCAAGGGCATTGAGGCTTTCCGCCTTCGGCGATGTCGTGCTGACCTTTTTTGATGAATTATGCTTCTATTTGCTTTGCCGCGGCGGTCAGAGAGATGCCGAACTCGGCAGAAAGAAGGGTGGCAAGGCGGTGTACGGGGAGCCCCACGACGTTGAAGTAGTCGCCCTCAAGCCCCTTGATAAAGAGCGAGGCAAGCCCTTGTACAGCATATGCCCCTGCCTTGTCCATCGGTTCACCGCTTTTCACGTACCAATCGATCTCGGCATCGCACATGGGAGCAAAGTGCACGGCAGTGGATTCTGCGGCGGCACATTCGCGATCGGGCGTCAGCACCGCCACACCGCTTAAGACGTGATGCGTGCTGCCCGAGAGCAGAGAGAGCATCCGCGCGGCATCCGCCGCATCGGCGGGCTTTCCGAGGATCTGCTCACCTGCCGCAACAACGGTATCGGCGGCGATGATCAGCGTCCCCTCCTGCCATTCGCCCCGTTTCCTCAGCAGCTCGCGCACGGCACGCCCCTTGCGCAGTGCCAGCTCGCGCACCAGTGCAGTCGGTTCAACGATATCGGAGGACTCGTCGGCATCCGCGCTCAGGATCTCAAAGGAAAGACCGAGCATAGAGAGGATCTCGCGGCGACGGGGGGATCTTGATGCTAAAATGATGCGCATTATTTGACACCCGTGGAGCCAAATCCGCCTGCACCCCGTGCGGTTTCATCCAGCGAAAGCGCCTCGGTCAGCTTGGCGGCAAGCACGGGCATGAACATCATCTGCGCAATGCGGTCGCCGCGGTTGACCACGAAGGGCTCGCTTGAGGTGTTAAAAAGACCCACGCAGATCTCACCGCGATAGTCCGAGTCGATCACGCCGATGCCGTTGGAGAGGCAGATGCCCTTTTTGATGGCAAGTCCGCTGCGCGCGGCAACGATGGCGACGACGTCCTTGGCTTCGGGGGAGATTGCCATGCCGGTGGGGATGAGGGCGCGCTCTCCCGGCGCAATGGTCACGGGGGAATTCTCGTCGATGGCGGCACGCAGATCGATGGCAGCGGAGCCCTCGGTGGCATAGGCTGGCATGGTCATGCCGCGGGAAAGCAGAACCTTTACATTGATATCCATATTAAAATTCCTTTCAAGTGAGATGTTGCTACCGATATTTTATCACATTTTCTGCCGGAAAGCAAGAAAAAAAGCGAGAATACTTGCAAAACGGGGTGCAATGCGGTACAATATCCTTGTAGATCTGAAACGAGAGGAAGTGACCTCATGAATGAGGAAGCAAGGCAGCTGCAAAAGCGCGAACGGATGCTCAACGCCCCCGTAGAGCGTCTGATCTCTCATCTGGCAGTTCCCACCATCATCAGTATGCTGGTGACCACTTTTTATAATATGGCAGATACCTTTTTCGTGGGCAAGCTGGACAACACCAGCGCCACGGGTGCTGTGGGTGTGGTTTTTTCGCTCATGGCGATCATTCAGGCGTTTGGCTTTTTCTTCGGTCACGGCTCGGGGAATTACGTGTCGCGCAAGCTGGGAGAAAGCAGGACCGACGAGGCGGAGAAAATGGTGGCGTCCGGCTTTGTGTATGCCATCATTGCAGGCACCGTCATCATGACGGCAGGATTGGTTCTTCTTGAGCCGCTTGCCATTCTGCTCGGTGCAACACCGACCATTCTGCCCTTTGCCATGGACTATATGCGCGTCATTTTGCTCGGCGCGCCCGTCATGTGCGGCTCGATCGTTTTGAATAACCAGCTTCGCTTTCAGGGCAATGCTATTTATTCGATGGTGGGACTTGCGGGTGGCGCGGTGCTGAATATCGCACTCGACCCCTTGCTGATCTTCGTGCTTGATATGGGTGTGATGGGGGCGGCGCTTGCCACCGTCATCAGTCAGGCGGTCAGCTTTTTGCTGCTCTGGATCGGCGCAAGGAGAGGGGACAGCCTCAAGATCCACCTTCGCAATATCGTGTTCAGCGGCAAGCTGATGCTGGAGATCCTTCGGGGCGGAACCCCCTCGCTCGGCAGGCAAGGACTTGCCAGTGTGGCAACCATGTGCCTGAATCATATGATGGGCAATTTTGGCGACGCTGCCATCGCCGCCATGGCGATCGTGTCGCGCATCGTCATGTTTGTGAGCTCTGCCATGATCGGCTTCGGTCAGGGCTTTCAGCCCGTGTGCGGCTTCAACTATGGCGCGGGGCGCTATGACCGCGTACGCCGGGCGTTTTTCTTCTGCCTGAAGGTTTCGGCGGTCTTTTTGTTCAGCTTCGGCTTGCTTGGAATTTTTCTTGCACCGCACGTGGTGGCACTCTTTCAAAGGAATGACCCCGAGGTCCTGCGCATCGGTGCGCTGGCGCTTCGCTGTCAGCTGGCGACCATTGCCCTCATGTCCTTCGTCATTCTTGCCAATATGATGCTGCAGACCGTGGGAAAGGTGGGCGGAGCAACGCTGCTTGCTACGGCAAGGCAGGGGCTTTGCTTCATCCCCTCAGTGCTCATTCTGCCGCATTTCCTCGGTATCTGGGGTGTGCTGCTGGCACAGCCTGTGGCGGACGTTCTGTCCTTTGCGATCGCACTCCCCATCGGCGGCAGCTTCCTTGCCGACCTGCGGCGCCGTTCCTTGGCGGAATAAAGCATCTCAACCAGCATGTGAAAAAGCAGAGAATCAGCGCATCTGATCTGTCACGCAGGTGCGCTGATTCTCTGTTCTTTGCGAGAGCCTTTATTTTTTGAGGTCCGAGAGTGTATCAACCAAACGCTCGAAGGGAGCCTTCTCCGAGAGCAGACGGAAGAGGGCAGTGATCATGGCAACATCCTCCTTTTCGGTGATGCCGCTGTATCTCTCCAGTGCCCTTTCGATCCCGTTCTCGGCGATATATGCCGTGATCTCCTGTGCGGCGGGGTCACCCTTGCTGTCAAAGAGGAAGCCTGCCGCGATGCCGACGGCGATGTGCGCGGGCGAGCCGCCCGTTTCTCTCACCATGCGGAAGGCACCGACCAGACGGTCGTCGGGGGAGAGCTTGCGCTTCGGGTCGCGTCCCACACGGTCAAGCGAGTCGACCAGCAGGGGATTTTCAAAGCGGATCATCAGATCCTCGGTGAATTGCAGGGCATCGTCAAGCGGTGCGCCGTGCCGCTTGGCAAGCGCACGTGCCGACTCAAGCAGCGCACGGGAGACAATATACTTGATCTCGCCGTCACAGGCGGCTTCCCTGATAAAGCCGTAGCCCTTTTGGTAAGCGAGATATGCCATCAGCGCGTGTCCCATGTTGTGAATGAGCAGCTTGCGCTCGATGAAGAAGGCAAAGGGAGAAAAGGGGCAAAGACCCTTGATGGGGGGATAGGCACAGCCGATGGGGCGGAAGCCTGCGGCATCCACGGGGAGCTCACTGTAGGGCTCGGCACAGATGGCAAGCGGATATTGCTGCCTCAGATGCTCGGGTGTGGGAGGGACGGTGCGCCCCACTGAAACCGCTACGAAGCCGATGCTCTCTTCAAAAAATGCCTTGTCCTCCTCGGGGATGTGCGGCTCAACCAGTTCGTGCAGGTACCGGTCCGATCCGATCAGGTTCTCGCAGATCAGGATGTTCAACGGCAAATGGCTTTGCCGCTTGCGCGCCGAGATGGCTTTCGCAATGAGGGGAGCAACAAAGGGGAGGATGTTGACACCGAGTGCGGTGGCAAGGATGTCTGCGCCGGCAATGGCGTCGACGACAGCCGCCTCGTCCCGTCCGTTGACGGCGTCTACGTTTTCTACCCATTCGGGCACGTATTCAGTGCCGCGCGTGACGAAAATGGGGTATTTCCTCTCGCGGTTGATCGCCTCCACGGTGTCGGTGTTGACGTCGATCAGCGTGGTGTGATATCCCGAAAGGTAAAAGCGCTCGGTAATAAAGCCTCTGCCGATATTTCCTGCGCCGTACATGACAGCTCTCATGTTGATTTCTCCCTTATAATATCGTTTCCACCGCTGCCATCACGCGTGTGGCGATCTCGTCGGGTGTGCCCTCGGCGTCAATGACCTCCACACGGTCATCGAGTGATGCAAACACCCTCAAAAAGGTTTCCCGAAAGAGTGAGAGGGTCTCCTTTTTCTCGTAGATCTCCTTTGCCTCTCCGCGCTTGCCGATGCGCGCAAGCGCGGTATCGGGCGAGATGTCAAGAAAAATGCAGAGATCGGGCTTTCTGATGTCGGGGCAGTTCAGATTCATGCGGCGAACCCAGTCGTAGTCGCAAAGGCTGCCCTGGTAGGCAAGCGAGGAATAATAGTAGCGGTCGCTGATCACATCGGTGCCCGCGCGGAGTGTGGCAGCAATGCCGTTTTGCGACACGTTGTGGTGGATACGGTCCAGCGTAAAGAGCGCCGCCATCTCGGTGGGCGTGCGCGGATCATTGCCCGAAAGCGCCGCGCGCAGCAGCTTGCCCGTCGTGCTGTCGGTCGGCTCGGCGGTGGTCATGACCTGTCTTCCCTTTTGTTTCAGTGCGTCGGCAAGGCGTGTGAGCTGCGTGGTCTTTCCACATCCGTCAATACCCTCAAATACAATAAACAGCGGTCGCGACATGTCCGTCCCCCCTTTGCTTGTCATTCGACTCATTGTAACACCCCCTCGCTTGATTTGTCAAGCCGTTGGAAAGAATCTTTTCTGAAAGCCGCTTGACAAACCCTCTTTGCCGTGTTAAAATATGAGAACGATTCTCAAATTGGAGCGAGTATGAAAAAGAAACCGTATCAAACGGCAGGGAGAGCCCTGCTGATCTCTTATTTAAAGGAACAGACAGGACAGGCTCCGCTTGACGCCGACCGCATTTGCGAGGGGCTTTGCCGCCTGCCGAATGCACCTGCCAAAAGCTCGGTTTACCGTATGCTTTCCGAGCTGTCGGCAAGCGGCGAGGTGCGCCGCTTCCGTGCGGAGGACGGTGGCGAGCGCGCGACCTATCAGTATGTCGGGAGCGAGGGCGGATGCGCCTCTCATTTGCATTTGCAGTGCCGCAGCTGCGGACTGATCCTGCATTTGCGCTGTGATTGCAGCCGCGAGATCCGCGCGCAGCTGTTGGCATCGCACGGCTTTCTGGTGGACGAGGGGCGCTCGGTGCTGTACGGCACCTGCGCCGCCTGCGCGGAAGGGGGGGCGCGCTGATGGAAACGGTATGGCATATCCTGTGGCACAGTCTGCTTGATTCCTTGAAGCTCTTACCTTTTTTGTTTCTGACCTATCTTCTGATGGAGCTTTTGGAGCACAAGGCAGGGGAACGTATCGAGCGCGCGATCACGCGTGGCGGACGTGTGGGGCCTTTTGTGGGCGGCGTGCTGGGGCTTTTGCCGCAATGCGGCTTTTCGACAGCGGCGGCAGGGCTGTTTGCGGGCCGCGTTGTGACGGTGGGCACACTGCTTGCCGTGTTTCTCTCCACCTCGGATGAGATGCTGGCGATCTTCATCGGCGCGGCAATGCCCGCACGGATCATTTTTACCGTGCTCGGTATCAAGCTTGCCGTGGCGGTGCTTTTTGGCTTTCTTGCCGATCTCCTGTTTGCCAAGTGGGGACAGATCGGACAGGTCAGCGACCTGTGCGAGCGCGAGGGCTGCCACTGTGAGCAGGGGGTCTGGCGCTCCGCGCTCCGTCATACTGTCAAAATCTTTTTGTTTGTGCTGCTCGTCAACCTTTTGCTCGGTGCTGTGCTGGAGCTTGTCGGTGCGGAGCGTCTTGCCGCGGCCATGAACGGCGTGCCCGTGCTCGGTGTGGCTGCCTCGGCGCTGGTGGGGCTCATCCCCAACTGCGCGGCGTCGGTTGCCGTTGCTTCTCTTTACACCAAGGGGCTGATCTCGGCAGGCGCGATGCTTGCGGGATTGCTGACGGGTGCGGGCGCGGGATTGCTGGTGCTGTTTCGCACCAACCGCCGCCTGCGGGACAACCTCGCCTTTGCTCTTGCGCTTTTTCTGATCGGCGCTCTGGTGGGCACATTGATCGATCTCACGGGGCTTGGTGCGTGGCTGGGACTGTAAGGCTTGCTTTTTAAGGGATCGCCTTCCTAAAAAGCGATTCGCTACCTTTATTTATATATGCACGCGCGGACTCGCTTTCCGTTTCAGTCCGCGAGCGTGCAGATTTGCAAAAAAGCTGCGGCGAAAAAGGCAAAACGACAGGAAAACCGCCGAAAAAGCAGGCTTTTTTGTGCCCTTTTCACGAGTCAAAATTTTTTTTAAAAAAGTTGAAAAAAGGGCTTGACAAGCTCTCTTTCTCTGTGTTATAATATGCAAGTCGCCGCGAGAAAGCGGAGGCGAAATGGTCTTTGAAAATTGAACAACGAGAGATAGTATGAAGCACAGCAAGTGCGAAAATATCTCGACAATTCTGAAAGAGAATACAACTCTAAAAAAGTAAAAA
>SVTT01000005.1 GCA_015063625.1 Oscillospiraceae bacterium | reverse complement strand
CACTTTCACGTTAGTGAAAACTTCACCTATTACCTCCCGAAAAACGCAAATGTAACACACCATACTTGCAGAGCAAGAAGTGTGAAAAGGAGTACAGGCAAAATGCCCGTACTCCTTTTGTTGTATTGGCGGCTGCCAAAACCTGCTTTATGGTAGGTATCCCTTCCGTGCTTTTCTTTGTTCTGTTTTCAGCTGATCTCGGTATAGCTCTGATATCCCTGCATCGGCGTCACTGTAACGGTATCGCCCATATTCTTGATCGTCAGAGTTTCCTTTGCGGTTGCGGTAACACCCACTCCCGAGATCTGCATCGCCATATCAAACATGATCTCATAAGCAGAGATATACTTATCCTTCACCGTAATGTTCACCTTCGCGTTGCTCACGATCACATCGGAAACCTGAACGCCCTGGGCAATGCTGTCTTTCATCGATTCGATGACCTCACTGAAGACCTCTTCAAACATACTGTCGGGAATGCTGAGAGAAACCGTCTTGGAGCCGTCACCGTTCTTGACCGCCTTCACATCCTCGTATACCGATTCCGGCATATCCTGGAACATATCGTCAAGAGTATCGGACACGTCACCGTCCTCGCCCGCATCGTCAACGCTCATCTTATAGCCGACGCCATCCTGGAGCATATATACCCACTCGCTGTCCATATAGATCTCGCTCTCAACCTTCTCGCCCATCATCTCGACCGTTGACTTCATATAAACGACAGGATGATCGGTGGTAGCGCCCTTGATCTTCATATCCATAACAATGGGCATCTCAATTTCCTCATCCCCGACGGTCATTGTGATATCCATTTTCAGCTCAGCCTCGTAAGCATCAAGGGCCTGTGTATTTGCCATTGCTTCTGTTACAAGCGTTTCGGGATTTGCGCAGGATGTAAGGCAAAGAAGCAGGCAGCATACGACCAACAAAAGCGATATGATTTTCTTCATAATCGTTCTCCTTTCCGGTTCAAATTTTAACAAACCTAACCCTCGGTTTGTTTCATTATACCACGAACAGGTGAATCTGTCAAGGGGATGTGAAGAAACGATTAACATCTTGTGAACGCAACGCATTTTTCAGCCCGAAGCATGGAAGGACTTGCCTTCAAGGCTATCCCGTTTAGAGCATCGGCAAAAAAGAAGCCTCACCCGACCGGGAGGCCTTGACGGGACGTTGAACCACTTAGCAGGGCTTTGCCCTGCACGTCTGAAGAACGCCTTGACGGCTGAACGCTATCATTTTGCAAGCAAAAAACGGCGTTCTTCTCTGCCGCCGTTTCGTACGGTATAAGAAGGAAGGCAAGCGAAGGCGGCAAGGGCTCGCATCCGCGAGCCCTTGTACCAACAAAGAAAAGGGCACCCGATCGGGTGCCCTTTTCTTTGTTGGTGCGAGAGACGGGACGTTGAACCACTTAGCAGGGCTTTGCCCTGCACGTCTGAAGAACGCCTTGGCGGTAACGCCGCCATTTTGCCCTGCAATAATCGGCGTTCTTCTCTGCCGCCGTTTCGTACGGTATAAGAAGGAAGGCAAGCGAAGGCGGCAAGGGCTCGCATCCGCGAGCCCTTGTACCAACAAAGAAAAGGACACCCAATTGGGTGCCCTTTTCTTTGTTGGTGCGAGAGACGGGACTTGAACCCGTACGATGGAAATCACACGCCCCTCAAACGTGCGCGTCTGCCAGTTCCGCCACTCTCGCATGGCAACGTTATTATTATACCGAACAAGGGGTGGATTGTCAAGCCCTTTTTGAAAAGTTTTTGGAAGTTTTTTTATCGCACCGCCACGAGGCTCTCACCCCACGAAAGATCTTATCGCGACAGGTCAGCAAAGCACCTCCCCAAAAAAATCGGTTTTCGGGACATGCCGATACCGCATAGAATATGCCGTATCAGGAAAGGGGTGCCTATGAAGATCAGAATTTCTCCCGAAACCGTTTTATTTTACGCTGTCATGGCGATCACGCAAAAGCAGCTCTTCCTTGCCGCAACGCTTGCCGCCCTATTCCATGAGTGCGGTCATCTACTGGCGGCAAGGCTGCTCTCGATCCGCCTACGCTCCATTGAATTGGATCTCTTTGGCGCAAGGATCTATCCCGCCGCCCAGATCCCATCCTACCGTGCAGAGCTGCTGCTGGCGGCGGCAGGCCCCGCCTTTTCCCTCCTGCTCGGGCTGCTTCTACTGCCCCATGCGTTCCCCTTTGCCCGTCTTGTCCTCACCGCCACGCTCTCATTTGCACTGTTTAACAGTGCACCCATTGCCGGCTTTGACGGAGGACGCATCCTTTACTGCCTGCTGGCGCGCCTCTTTGGGATCACGGTCGCTGAAGAGATCCTTTCCGTGACCACCTACCTCACGCTGCTCCTCCTGTTCGCCCTATCCTCCTGCATGCTTCTGCGCTTCGGTCAAAATCTTGCGCTGACCGTTCTGACCGCCTCTCTTTTTGCCAGGCAGTTTTTGAAATGAAGGAACCCCGTTGGGACACCTGCGATATTGCAGGTGCCCCAACTAAGTTTGCCCCAAGGGGCAAGTGAAGTTTACTGCGTAAGTGAAGTTATCCTGCGGATAGTGAAGTTTTGCCTTCGGCAAAGTGGGCAAACTTAACTTCACTTGTGCGCAGCACAAACTTCACTGCATAGCAACTTCACTTTCGCGATAGCGAAAACTTCACCTTTTACCACCCAAAAAACAAAAGTATAATGTAACACACTATACCTTGCAGGCAAGGCGTGTGAAAAAGAGTACAAACAAATGTTCGTACTCCTTTTGTTTTTGCGGTTGTAAAACCTGCTTTATGAAAAGACCCCGTTCGGGCTGATCCTTTGCCCGAACGGGGTCGTTTTTATTGCCACAGCCTTACAAGCAGCTTTTTTCGGCGATAGCGGCGTATCGCAAAGAACACGAAGGCAGTGCACAGCCCTCCTGCGATCACGCCTGCCATCACGATGATGGAGGTATTGATGGGGCTTTCGATCTTCAGGTCCTCCCAAAGATGACTGAGCATCATCAGCTTCTGCTCGGGCAGATTTTCATAGAACTCCAGCCTCATCTCTCCTGTGCCGTAAAGGATCTCCATCGCGTCGGGATGAAGCTCCTCCATCGCGGCGCGGTAGTCGGCATCCTCGGTGACAAGTCGGTTCGGAGAGGCGTAGCACATATACTCCGCATTGGCGATCGCCGCCTCCTTTGAAAGCATGAAGTTGATATAACGCTCTGCGATCTCGGGGTTCTTACTGGTGGTGGGAATGCACATGGCATCCACAAACACGTTGGTCCCCTCGCTTGGATAGAAGAAGCCGAGATCCTCATTATCCCCGTACATGGTGAAGAAATCTCCCGCATAATAGGGCGCGATGGCGGCAGAGCCGTTCTCCATCTTATTGAAGATCTCATCCATGACGTAGCCCTGCACAATGGGCTTTTGCGACTTGAGCAGCGCCAGCGCCTCCTGCCACTCCGCCTCGCTGTCAGTATTGACACTGTAGCCAAGCTTGAACAGTGCGGTGGCAAAGGCGTCACGCGAGTTGTTGAATTGCAGAATGTTGCCCGTATACTTCTCGTTCCACATGATATCCCAAGAGCCGAGATCCGCCTCGTCCACCATGGTCTTATTATAAATGATGCCGATGGTGCCGTAGGTGTACGGAACCGAATAGGACTGCGTGGGATCGTAATAGGGCGCCTCGGCGCCAAACATCGCCTCAAGGTCGATATATACCGAATTGGGGATGTTGGAGAAATCAAGCGGTCTTAATAGCTCCTCCTCGATCATACGGGCGATCATGTAATCGGACGGAATGACGATGTCGTACTCCGACGCACCGCTGCTCAGCTTGGCATACATATCCTCATTGGAGGAATAGGTGGAATAATTGACCTCGACGCGCTCGCCATAGGTGTCGAAATACCATTCCTCAAAGGCGGCATTGACATCCATTGTGCCCTCCGAGCCATCCGAGATATACTCTCCCCAGTTATAAACGTAAAGGGTGGTGACTCCCCCTTTTTTGCAGGATGCAAGCTGGGGGATGAGCATCAGAAGCAACGCAAGAAGCAGGCATACGGTCACGGTTTTTTTCATTTTGCCCCCTCCTTTCTGCGCTTGCCGATGCTCCCCGCAAAGTTGATGACCAGGAGCAGCGCGAGGATGGTGAAGATGATGAGCGTACAAAGCGCGTACATGCTGTACTTGACATTGTGCGCAGTCTGGTTATAGATGTAAAGAGGCAGGGTCTGGAAATCGGGCGAGCTGACAAAATGGCTGATCACGAAATCGTCAAGCGAGAGCGTGAACGCCATCACAAGCCCCGAGAACACGCCCGGTAGGATCGCGGGCAGCTCTACCTTATAAAAGCTCTGCCAGGGGGTACAGCCAAGATCGAGTGCCGCCTCACGCAACGTCCTGTCAAACTGACGGAATCGGGGCAGGACCGACAGGATCACGTAAGGCAGGCTGAAGGTCGTGTGCGCCATCAGCATGGTCCATCTGCCAAGGATCTCCGAGAGCCCCAGTATACCGCCCACCGCCACAAAGAGCAGCATCAGCGAAACGCCCGTGACGATATCGGGATTCATCATGGGGATATTGGTCACGGCATTCACGGCGCCCTTGACATAGCGGTTGCGCATGCGGTCAAGCCCGAGCGCCGCAAAGGTGCCGATCAGCGTGGCAAGCAGGGACGAGGACACGGCAAGAAAAAGCGAATTCTTCAGCGACTGCAATGCCACGCTGTCATGAAACAGCTCTCCGTACCAACGGAAGGAAAAGCCCGTGTACGACGCAAGCGAGCCACCGTCATTGAAGGAAAAGATCACAAGGACCAGGATGGGGGCATAGAGCAGAGCGAACACCACCCACATATAAGTACGGGAAAGGATCTTCATATCGGCATGTCCTCCCCATCAGAATCCGAAAATCGGTTCATGACGGCGATCGAGATGAGGATCAGGATCATCATCACCAAAGAGAGCGCCGCACCGACGTGATAGGTTGAGGTAAACTTAAACTGACGCTCAATGGTATCGCCGATCAGGTCAAAGTTACCGCCGCCCAGCTTTTGCGAAATATAGAAGGTAGAGATCGAGGGCACAAAAACCATAGTGACGCCCGACACGATGCCCGGCACCGTCAGGGGCAGTATCACGCGAAACAGCGTCTGAAAGCCGTTACAGCCGAGATCCGCCGCCGCCTCCAGATAGCGCCCGTCCAGCTTGCTCATGGAGGTGTAAATGGGCAGCACCATATAAGGCAGAAAATCATAGATCATGCCCAGAATGACCGCACCTCCCGTGCCAACGATGGTCACGGGGGCAAGCCCCATCGAGGTGAGCAAGGAATTGACCAGTCCTCCGTTATCAAGCAGCGTCATCAGCGAATAGGTACGGATGAGCAGGCTGATCCACATCGGCAGCATCAAAAGAACGGTAAGCAGCTTTTGCGTGGATGGCTTGGCGCGCGACATCACGAAGGCAAGCGGATAGCCGATCAACAGGCAAAACGCGGTCGCCACCAGCGAAAAGCAGATCGACAAAAAAAAGATGTGCGAATACGAGGAGAGCAGCTCGATATTGGAAAACGAGAATTCTCCCTTGGTATCGGTAAAAGCAAAATAGAGGACGAACAAAAGCGGGCCGATGATAAACAGCACTGCCCAAAGCATATGGGGAACGGCAGCCGCCCGTTCCAAAAGCGAGCGCTTCTGCTTCATTCCTCGCCCTCCTCGCTCTCCACCTCGGCATCGGGATCCGAGAGATGATCCATCTCCTCCGAGAAGGTGGAGTAGTCGCCGAACATGCCCGAATACTCGGACTTCTTCATCACGTGGATGGCATCGGGCTCGATATGAATACCGATCTTTGCCTCGGGAGCAACGTAATCCGAGGTTTCGATCATCCATTTGAAGCCGCACACGTCCACGATGATCTCGTAATAATCGCCCTTGAAGGTGACAGAGGTGACCTTGCCCGCGAGCATGCCCTTCTCCACCGGCACCACGTCCACGTCCTCGGGACGGATGACGATATCCACCGACTCGTTGGGCGAAAAGCCGCTGTCAACGCACTCGAAGGTGTGCCCCGCGAAGCGAGCCCTGCGATCGGAAAGCATGATGCCATCGATGATGTTGGATTCACCGATAAAGTCGGCAACAAAGGCATTGACCGGCTCGTTGTAAATATCGGTGGGGGAGCCGATCTGCTGGATCTTACCGTTTGCCATAACAACAACGGTATCCGACATGGAGAGCGCCTCCTCCTGGTCATGCGTGACGTAAATAAAGGTAATGCCCGTGGCGTGCTGAATGCGCTTGAGCTCATTTTGCATGTCCTTGCGCAGCTTCAGATCCAGTGCACCGAGGGGCTCATCAAGCAGCAGAACGCGCGGACGGTTGATCAGCGCACGCGCGATGGCAACACGCTGCTGCTGACCGCCCGACAGGGTGGTCGTGCGGCGGTTCTCAAAGCCGCGAAGTCCCGTCATCGCGAGCATCTCGCGCACGCGCTCGAGGATCTCCTCCTCCTTGACCTTCTGCAGGCGAAGCCCGAACGCCACGTTGTCGTAAACGTTGAGATGGGGGAAAAGCGCATATTTCTGAAACACGGTATTGACCTGACGCTGATAGGGGGGGACGTCGTTGATGCGCTTGCCGTCAAAAAACACATCTCCCCCGTCGGGCGTTTCAAAGCCGCCGATGATGCGAAGCGTGGTGGTCTTGCCGCAGCCCGAGGGGCCGAGCAGGGTGATAAATTCTTTGTCATGAATGTCGAGATCGATGCCGCAAAGCACCTGCTCACCATCAAAAGATTTACTGATGGACCTCAGTTCGATCAGCTTGTTTTTCATTCCGCATAAATACTCCTTGAAGGCAAAGATGGGAGGGGGACACCGCGGAAGAAAGAGCCCGCCGAGCCACGCCCTGTATCACAAGCGATATTGTAGCAGAAACAGAAAAAAATTGCAATAGTTTTCTCATAAAAAAATCGCAAATAGGCGAAATCTCGCGCAATCTGCCCGAAAAGAACGGGGTTTTTCCGATTTAAAGCCAAAAAAACTCTCTCATTCTCCCGAATCCTTCAAAATCCTCCCGAATCCTCGCTTTTTGTGAACACGCACTCAGGGGCAGCGAAACATGGAACGAATTTTTTTCGAATCACTTGATTTTCGACCGTTTTCATGCTAAAATAAGCGTGCATCCTCACACACTGTGAAAGGAGAAGCGACATGACGCTGCGCGAGCTTGCCAGGCTGACAAACTATTCGGTGTCCACGGTATCCAAGGCCTTCCACGACGCACCCGACGTGAGTAAGGAAACCAAGGAGGAGATCCTGCGGATCGCCAAGGAGCAGGGCTGCTATCTGAAGTACCACAGGGAGAAATATCAAAAGAAGATCGTTGCGCTGATCTGCCCCGAGCTGCGAAGCGACTTTTACGCCTCCGCCATCGAGCGCCTGCAGAGCATGATCGAGCGCGACGGCGGTCTTGCGCTGATCTCCACCGACCGTTTTTCCCGAACGGCACGCAACGAGCTGCTGGAATACTATGCCTCCTACCTCGCGGTCGACGGCATTCTCGTATTTGGGCTGGAGACACCTCCGAAAAAGGGTTTTGACATCCCCATTGTTTCACTGCTCGGCAACCGCAATCTGCACGTGGATCACGTTTACGTTGACACAGAGTCATCCATCCTTGACGCCGTTTCCCATCTTGCCTCGCTCGGTCATCACCATATCGGCTTTATCGGCGAGTCACTGACCGACACCAAGGAGGTGGCCTTCCGCCGCGCAATGGCGCGCTGTGGGCTTCCCGTGGACGAGAAGGCGATGATCGTTTCAAGCAGCCGCTTTGAAAAGGCGGGCGAGGAGGGTGCGTCACGTCTGCTTGCCGCCGCGCCCGAGACCACCGCCGTCATTGCCGCCTACGACTACATTGCCGCAGGCGCCATCAAGCACTTCGGCGACAGGGGCTTGCGGGTGCCCGACGACATATCGGTGATCGGCATGGACGACATCACCGCCTCCTCCTATATGGAAAAGCCCCTCACCTCGATCTCCTTCGGCACCACCGAGGCGATGGAGATCGCATGGGATCTTCTCAAGGAAAAGATGGAAAAGCGGCATTACACGGTGCTCCGTCAGATCGCCGTTGCGGGAAAACTGATGATACGCAAGACCACTGCCCCACCGAGATCCAACTGAAAAAACACGCCCCGTTGCGGCATTTGCCGCAACGGGGCTTTCCTTTTACTGAATTTTTTTCGCTTCCTCAAGCAAAGCGTCGTTCAACCGTCGCATGGCTGCCACGGGCACCTTGACCACCTTTCTGTCATAGGTAACAAGCCCGTTGATCTCCTCCTCCACGTCCGAGACCTGCGTATAGACCGATGCCGAAAGTCCTTTGCCGATCAGGGGAAGCAGCTTTTCAAGATACAGCTCGTCGAGCGCCGCGACCAGCGCGCCTTGTGCTTTAAACCTCTTATAACCAAATTCCTTGTCGGGGTCAAACACGTGCCCCGACACCTTCATCGAATAGCCCCCGAATTCGCTGAGCACCACAGGGCGCGGATCCTTCGGCACACGCAAAGGAGTGTAATAGGTATGAAGACTCCTGAGCGCGGTCTTCTCCACCCCCTGGTCGTGCCAGCCGCTGACCGAATCAATGACACGGGTGGGGTCCTTTTGACGGAGCCATGCAGTGATGCGCGCCGAGTCAAACTGCCCCCAGCCCTCGTTGAAGGGAACCCAAAGACCGACCGAAACCGTGTTATAAAGCTGATCTACCGTTTCCTCCGCCTCGCGCTCAAACGCTTCTCTTCCCGCTTGATCCTCGCGTGCGAAATAGGCGTAATCGTCATCCCTGTGATGAAAGCCGAGAAAGGGGAATGCCGCCACGTGCGTAAAGCGGTAATTCCCGCCGCCGTTGACAAAATCCTGCCAGACCACCAGACCCAGGCGGTCACAGTGGTAGTACCAACGCATCGGCTCCAGCTTGATGTGCTTTCTCACCATATTAAAGCCCATCTGCTTCAAGAGGAAAAGCTCCTCATACGCCGCCTCGTCGGTCGGATAGGTCAGCATTCCGTCAGACCAGTAGCCCTGATCGAGAACGCCGCTGAAGAAATAGGGCTTGCCGTTGAGTGAAAGGCGCTGTTTTCCCATACCGTCCCTGACGATCCCGAAGGAACGCACGCCGAAATAGGAGCGAACGCTATCCCCTGCCTCGTTGGTGATCACCATATCGTAAAGCTTGGGGCATTCGGGGGACCAAAGGGTGAAATCGTAGCGAAGCGTGACCGACTCGGCAAAACGCATCGAGAGGATCTCCTTGCCCTCGTCAAGCACGGTCACGGTCTGCAAAAGCCCGCCGCTGTGCGCCTCGACAAGAACCTCCTTTTTCTCGGCATCGGGAGTGATCCGCAGGCCCTCGATGGGCGTTTTCGGCATGCTCTCGATCCAAACCGTCTGCCAGATGCCGCTTTGCGGCGTGTACCAGATACCGCCGCGGCGCTCACTCTGCTTGCCTCTGCCCATGCCGGTGCGCAGCGCCTCGTCCCTGACAGTCAGCAGGACCTTGTTCTCTCCCTTTTTGGCAAGCGCCGTCACGTCAAAGGAAAAGGCGGTAAAGCCCCCCTTGTGCGCTCCCACGCGCTCGCCGTTAAAAAAGACCTCGCACTCGCTGTCCACCGCGCCGAAATGCAACACCGTCCTGCCGCCGAGCAGACGCTTGTCCAGCACGAAGGAGCGCTCGTACAGGAGCGTTTCGCCCGCGTAAAGCACAAAGCCCTCGGGCACGCCGCTATTGAGAGTCTCGGGCGAAAATGGCACGAGAACCTCACCCTCAAATACGCATTTTCCCGCCCCGTTATGCTTCTTAAGCTTCCATATGCCATTGAGGCAAAGCCAGTTCTCGCGCATTGCCTGGGGCATGGGATGCTCGCTGTGTGGGATATCCTTGATCAAATAATCGGTCGACAAATGCATGGCTCAGCTCTCCTTTCGCGTGACCCGACGGAGAAACGGGATCAACACAAGCATCAAAAGCGTGACTGCCGCACCCACCAAGAAGATGGCGGGGGCGGGGATGTACTGTGTGGTCATGGTATCGGCACTGCCGAGATCGGGAAGCGGGATCGCCGCCGCCCTGTTGATGGCGTTACCGATCATGGGGCCCACCACCATCGGGATCAACACCGCAAAGATCATACGAACACCCTGAAGCTTGCCCGCCGCAGCCTCGGGTGTATAGTCGCGCACCAAGGCGCCGCAGAGCGCCGACACCAGAATATATCCCGTGATCATCACAAAGCCCGCGAGCCCGAACAGCAGAAGCAGAAGGGTCTTACTCCCCTCCTTTGCAAGAAACATCCCGAAAAGCCCGATTGCCATCACACCCGTTGCGGCATACAGAAGACCGGTTTTGTCCATGCGGTCGCTGACACCGCCAAGGAATACATTCACGATCGCGCCGAGCACGATGGCGGCACCGAACACCACGCTGTATTCGACCGTAGTGAAGCCGAGATAGGTTTTCATGTAAATGATGAGATAGGGCATAAAGATCTGGCAGGCAACGCCGTAAACGCCGATGATGCAGAGCGTGAGATAAAAGGCGGGGTTTTCGCGGATCACACAGGGGCGAAAGCCAAAGCTCATATCGAGCAGCGTGCCGCTTTTGACCAGCGTTTCGCGATCCTTGATCAGCCGAATGCCCACCGCACCGCAAAGCGAAATGAAGACGCCGAGCAGAAGGAAAAGACCGCGGTAGCCGATGCCCTCCACCAGCATGCCGAATCCGCCCGCCACGATCAGCATGGCGATCAGAGGAAGCACCGAAAGCACGCTCTCCACCTTTCCGCGATATGCCTCCTCGGTATTGTCGGTGACCCAAGCGTTAAACGCAGCATCGTTGGCAGTAGAGCCGAACACCGTCATTACGCAGTCGGCAACCACCACCAGACCAAGCGTGATGCCGAGTGCTCTTGCCCCCACCGTGCCCGTCATTGCAGCCACGCGCTCCGTGCTGATCATGCCGAAAAAAGCCACCGTGACACCCCAGATGAGATACCCCCACGAGATCAGCGCACGACGGTTTCCGAGCTTATCCGAAAGCGTGCCTGCCACCAGCGTGACCAGGGTCGCGACCACGCCCGAGCACTGCACCATCAGAGTGACGGTATCGAGATCGGGCGCGATGGTTTCAAACACAAAGAGATTGAAATACATATTTTCGACCGACCATGCGATCTGCCCCACAAGACCGAAGAGCAGCAGGATCAGCCAGTGTCTTTTTCCGAACAGGCGTGACATCCATCCATCTCCTTTTTTAGAGTGTTACCTCATTGTAGCACACCGTGTGTCATTTGTAAAGTGGAGAATGGCGGCAATAAAAGCAGACCGCGTGCCGAATCGGCACGCGGTCCACCGCTTTATGCGCTTTGGATCACACCTCGATCTCCTCACCCCTGCTCCGATACATGGCAAGGATCATACGGACGACCTTTGCCGCCTCCTTGCCGTCGATGGGAAAGTGCGTACCGTTTGCCGCAGCACGGTGAAAATCACGGATCAGGCGGACGTGGCTCACACCGTAGCACGCCTTGACCACCTCGCCGCTATCCTCATCCCGAAACACCACCTCACCGTCGATCTGCACCGACAAGGGGAGCAGAAGAAGATGCGTTCCGCCCTCCATGCGAAGGCTGATCTCCACGGGCAGGCTTGCACCCGCCGCATTGGTGGCAAAAAAGGTATAGGGCACGTGAGCCTTGAAGGCAGCAAAGGCGGTGTCCTCCACCTCGATGACACCCCTCAGTGTCAGGTTGGAAAGTGTGGCGCGCACGCGCTCACCCATTCCAAGAAGCCAGCAAAGCAGATCAAGCGTATGCAGCGCTTGATTGATCATCACGCCGCCCCCCTCGGTCCCCCATTTGCCGCGCCACGCGCCTGCGGCGTATTAGGCGGCATCTCTGTGCCATGCCACGGTGCCGTGCGCAGCGCGCACGCCGTGCTCCTGCAGATATTGCTTGACAAACAGGTTGGCAGGATTGTACCGATTCTGATGGCAGACACCCAGCATGGCGTCTGACGCCCCTTCTGCCGCAAGGATGCGATCAATATCCTCCTCCTTGATACAAAGCGGCTTCTCGCAGAGCACGTGCACACCGTGTGTAAGACCATATACGGTCATCTCGGGGTGATCGTAATGCGGTGTTTCGATCATGACGGCATCGACCATGCCGCTGTCGATCATCTCGCGGTAATCCGAAAAGACGGCCCCCTCAAAGCCAAGCGCTTCCACCACCCCCTTTACGGCGGCGGGATCGGTGTCGCATACGGCGACAAGGCTTGCATCGGGCACCATGTCCTTCATAAAATAGCTTTCGATGTATTTTTTGCCCTGGTTACCAAGGCCTATCACACCGTATCTGACTGTTTTCATAAAATCTCTCCTCTTTTTTCTTTAAAAATGCTCCTTCAGGTATCTGATGCTGCGTCCGACCTCGGCAAAGGGATCCTCGGCATCGGTGGCATCGTCCTGCTCAACGAAGAAATAGCGCGTGCCCGACGCAAGGAATTTCGGAATAACGTCGTGCCAGTTGATGTTGCCGTCGCCGACGGGCGCGAATTTCGGCTTGAATTTCCCATCGGGAAAGGTGGGGAGATAATCCTTTAAGTGAACACACTCAATGCGCCCCTTGCACCGTTCGATATATTCAAGGATCGACACGCCGCCCAGCTGGAGCCAATGGGTATCCAGCGTGAAATTGAGCGCGGGGATCTCCTCGATCAGCGCATCAAAAACGGTTTTGCCGCTTGAAAGCTTGATGAACTCGTGCTGATGGTTGTGATAAAAGAAGGCTGCGCCCTCCTCGCGCAAGCGCTCGGTCGCGGTGCGAAGCGTTACAATATTGTCAAGCATCTCCTGCTCGGGCAGATTCTTGAAGGGCATACTGCCAAGCCCCACCCGAGCGCAGCCGAACACGGCGTGCTCGGCAACCAGTGCCTTCGTATCGTGCAGGATCCGGTCAAGGGGAACGTGCGTCAGCAGCACGGGGAGTCCCGCACGGCGGCTGACCTCCTCGATCGTCTCGGGATCAAAGGGTTCACCCGAAAATTGCAGATAATCATACCCCATGTCGGCAAGGCGGCAGGCTGTGGCGTAAAACGCCTCCTTCGTGGCGATCTGCTTGCGCAGCGAAAACAGATTTAATCCAAATTTCACCGTTTTACCCATCCTACCGTGTGATCTTTTTGTGCTTGCGCGGCGTAACCCGCCTCCAGCAAAAGCGCCTTCAGCGCATTGACTGCTGCCGCAAAGCTTGCTTCATTTGTGGGATAGCGGAACCTGTGATTCATTTGACTGTCATCAATGGCGGCATATCCGTCAAAGATCTTCAGGTGCGGCTCGAGCGTTAGAACGGCATCGCGTCCCGAGGCGGCAATGCGATCGATGAGCAGGGGAATTTCTCCGTCCCCCTCTCCCGCAGGCACGAGCTCATCCGTAGCGACGCAAACGTCCTTGATGTGAAAATAGTCTGTGCGATCGAAAA
Organism: Oscillospiraceae bacterium; assembly: GCA_015063625.1. Taxonomy (GTDB): domain Bacteria; phylum Bacillota; class Clostridia; order Oscillospirales; family CAG-272; genus Firm-07. The sequence continues at coordinate 95,702 of SVTT01000005.1, read as the reverse complement.
GGCAGTCGAGAAGGGGTGCCACCGGCTCGCCGCACTGAATGTAATTGGCAGGATCGAACACGAACCCGAGTCCCTGTACATCGCGCATCAGCTCCAACACGCGGTCGCCCGTGTCGCCGTACACCTTCTTTTCATTTTCGTGATACAGGCGCACGCCGTACTCGCTTGCGATCCCGACCATCCTCCGCAGATGCTCCTTGACGCGTTCCGCCTCCCCATACGCCCCAAAAAAGCTGAACACGCGGATCTTATCGGTGTCAAAGATACGGGCAAGCTCACAGACGCGCCGCACGGCCTCCATATGCTTTTGCGCATCGGCAATCTCCACCTTGCCAAGGGGAGAGCCGAGCGAGTGGACCGCGATACGGTTTTCATCCAATATTTCCTTGTAGCGGTACGCCTCAGCGTCGGTAAAATCGGCAATATCCTTACCGTCAATGCTGCGAAGCTCCAGCAAAGAGATACCGTGCGCATGAAGGGCATCCAGCTGTGCAGAAAGCGACCTTCCCGCCTCATCGGCAAAGGCACAAAGGCGAATCATTTTCTTTCCTCCTCTTGACTTGCTTTTCGGGTTGTGCTACTATTATTTTAGCACGATCGGCATCGATATCAATGCAATATCTTATTCCAACACAAAGAAAACAGGACGATCTTAACATGAACGAAATCTCGGTTTTTTATCTGCGACACAACAAAGAAATTCAGCCTCCCCCCATCCGCGCCAAGGCGATTCAGTTTTTTGACCTGACGCTTGTTTTGGAAGGGGAGTTTCACTACCGTCTGAACGGGCGAGACGTCACCCTTCTTGCGGGGGACGCCATCCTCTTTGTACCGGGCGATCTGCGCGAGCGCTGTCCCGCCGACTGTCGCACCGACTACGTCAGCTTTAATTTTTACGTCAACGGAGATCTTTCCCTGCCCGCCGTGATGCGCGGCACCGTTGACCGCGAGATCAAGCTGCTCATCTCCACGCTTGATACGATCCGACGCAGCCGCCCTGCGGCAGGCGAGGAGATCAGTGCCCCTGTGCTCCACGCCATCCTGCTGCTGCTGAGGGAGGCGACGCGCCGCAAGCACTCTCCCCTCACCGAGCAGATCCTCTCCTTTCTTGGTGAGCATTTGGGGGAACGGATCACGCTTGAAGAGATCGGAAGGCTGACCTTTTTCTCCCCCGTATACTGCGATACGGTGTTTAAAAAGGAGATGGGGCGCTCGATCATCGACTACCTGCTGGAGCTGCGCGTGAGCGAAGCGAAGAAGCTGATCTTAGCAGGCACGCACAGCCTGAACGAGATCGCCGAGCTGACCGGCTTCGGCGACTCCAATTATCTCTCCCGCGTCTTCAAGAAGCGAACCGGCTACACGCCCATGCAATACAAAAAATCTCATTGACTTTTGCCGCAAGCCCTTGCATTCGCGCGCGATATATGATACAATATGTTATCTGTTTATCTGTTCTCAGAGGTACGTGGATATGAATTATCAATTTTCGGACAAGCTGGCGGCACTGAAGCCCTCTGCCATTCGCGAGATCTTCAAGAGCCTGACCGACCCCACCATCATCTCCTTTGCGGCAGGAAACCCTGCGGCAGAGTCCTTTCCCGTCGAGGAGCTGGCGGCACACTCCGCCGACATTTTTGCAGAATGCGCGACTGCCGCGCTTCAATACAACATCACCGACGGCTTCCCCCCCTTGCGCGAGGCGGTTGCCAAGCGCCAGAAGGAGATCTTCGGCATCGGAAGATCACTTGCGGCGGGCGACACCTTTGATGACATGACGGTCATCGTTTCGGGCGGCCAGCAGGGCATTGAGCTTGCCTGCAAGGCGCTTTGCAACGAGGGGGACGTGGTGATCTGCGAGAACCCCAGCTTCATCGGTGCGCTCAACGCCTTTCGCTCCTGCGGCGCCGTGACCGTGGGCGTGGAGATGGAGGAGGACGGCATTGATCCCGATGATCTGGAGCGCGTGATCAGCGAGAATCCCCGCGCAAAAATGATCTACCTCATCCCCACCTTCCACAACCCCTCCGGCATCACCACGAGCGAGAAAAAGCGCCGCCGCATCTACGAGATCGCCAAGCGCCATTCCCTTCCCATCCTCGAGGATAACCCCTATGGGGAGCTGCGCTTTGCAGGTGAGGAGCTCCCCACCATCAAGAGCATGGACGACGGGGGACTTGTCATCTACTGCTCCTCCTTCTCGAAGATCCTTTCGGCAGGCATGCGCGTAGGCTTTGTGGTCGCGCCCGAGCCCATTGCCACCAAAATGGTGGTGGCAAAGCAGAGCGAGGACGTGCACACCAACATCTTTTTCCAGATGCTCTGCCACCGCTTTATGACAAAGAGCGATCTTGACGGTCACATCCAAGCCATCCGTGCGCTCTACAGACATAAATGTGAGCTGATGCTCGGCGAGCTTGAAAGAGAGCTCCCCTCCTCGGTCAAATTCACCAGACCCGAGGGAGGTCTTTTCATCTGGTGCACGCTGCCCGAGGGCTCGGACATGAGTGCCTTTGTGAAAAAGGCGCTTGAAAAGAAGGTTGCGGTCGTGCCCGGCACCACCTTCAACTGCGACACCGACGCACCCTCGCTTTCCTTCCGTCTTAACTATTCCACCCCCTCGGACGAGCAGATCGTGGAAGGCGTCAAGCGCCTTGGCGAGGCTGCACGAGAATTCATCCACTGAAAGGAACCGACATGATCAACGACCGTAAAATCTGCTTCTCGGGCGTCCAGCCCAGCGGCAACCTGACCATCGGCAACTACCTTGGTGCCATAAAAAACTTTTCCGCATACAGTGACGCCTACAAGTGCTTTTACTGCGTGGTGGATCAGCATGCCATCACCGTACGGCAGGTGCCCGCCGAGCTCCGCCGCCGCACCTACGAAACACTTGCCCTTTACATGGCGTGCGGTCTTGACCCTGAAAAAAACACGCTCTACGTGCAATCGCACGTGCCCGCACACGCCGAGCTCGGCTGGATCCTCAACTGCTACACCATGTTCGGTGAGCTCTCCCGTATGACCCAGTTCAAAGACAAGAGCGCGCGCCATGCCGACAACGTCAATGCGGGTCTTTTCACCTACCCCACGCTGATGGCGGCAGACATCCTGCTGTACCAGACCGACGTCGTGCCCGTTGGCATCGACCAGAAGCAGCACGTGGAGCTTTGCCGCAACATTGCAGAGCGCTTCAATCAGATCTACCCCGACACCTTTACCGTGCCCGAGCCCATGATCTCGAAGCAGGGCAAAAAGATCATGTCGCTTGCGGAGCCCACCAAAAAAATGAGCAAGTCAGACGAGAATCAAAATGCCGTGGTCTACATCCTTGACGACCGCGACACCGTCATCCGCAAATTCCGCCGCGCCGTGACCGACTCCGACACCGTCGTGCGCTTCGCCGAGGGTAAGGACGGCATCAACAATCTCATCACCATCTATTCCTGCTTTACGGGCAAGACCGTCGAGGAGATCGAGCGTGAATTTGACGGTCGCGGCTACGGCGACTTCAAGCTTGCCGTGGGTGAGGTCTGCGCCGACGCACTGGCACCCGTTCAGCAACGCTTCAAGGAGCTGCTTGCCGACAAGGCAGGGCTTGAAGCACAGATGAAAAGGGGCGCCGAGGAGGCTGCCTACTACGCACGCAAGACCCTGTCGAAGGTACAGAGAAAGCTCGGCTTCGTACAGGTAAAATAATGTAAAATATCTTTTGCCCGTGTGCCGCAGCGGCACACGGGCAAAGCTGTCAACAGTAAAGGAGGCGATGTGCGCTTGAATATCCGCATCATTTTCACCGGTGGAACCATCGGCAGCGTACGCCGCGAAAGCGGCATCGGCACCGAGGAGAGCGCCGTGCGCGAGCTGCTTGCCCTATACCGCGAGCAAAGCGGTGACCGAACCGACTTTCACACCGCCGAGCCCTACCGCATTCTGAGTGAGAATCTTACCCTTTCTCATCTCAAGAGCCTTGCCGATTCGATCAGGCAGGAAAGCGCGCACGCGGATGCCCTGATCGTCACGCACGGTACTGACACCCTACCCTATACCGCCACGGCTCTTTCCTATATTCTGGGGCTATGCAGAGTCCCCGTCGTACTGGTTTCCAGCAACTATATCCTCTCGGATCCGCGCGCAAACGGCGTGACCAATCTGCGCGCCGCCATCGACTTCCTCCGTGCCACGCCCGACGCGAGGGGCGTTTACGTCAGCTACCGAAACAGCGGCTCTCCCTGCGTCATCCACCGCGCCTCCCGCCTTTTTTCACATCTTTCCCCCACCGACGAGGTCTATTCACTTGACGGCGCAGTGGCATTGTGGCAGCAAGGGGCTCTCACCCCTCTTTGCCACACCGAAAAAGCCGACGCCATTCTCCCCCTCTCCCCCGAGGGGCTCTGCAGCGCCGAGCAGCGTGTGCTCTTTTTAAGAGCACATCCCGGCATGCAGCTTCCTGTCGCAGACAGCCGAACCGCCGCCGTACTGATCGAGACCTACCACAGCGGCACGCTTCCCACCGCATGGGCGCCCCTTGCCGCTTTTGCCCACCGCACAAGGGCAGCGGGCATCCCCGTCTTTCTTGTGGGGATCACGGGCGAGGCGACCTATGAGAGCGCCGCCCCCTTTGGAGAGCTTGGTCTGACGCCGCTGCCCCGTATGTCCCCCATCGCCGCCTACATGAAGCTGGCACTTACCGTGGGCGCAGGGCTTGATCCATACGAGATCCTTCCCCTTCCGCTTGGCGGAGATATGGCGTAATGCAATAAAAGAACCGCTTTTGCCCCCAAACGGGGTGCAAAAGCGGTCCTTTTGTCTGCGAGCAATTACCAATCGGTGGCGATCGATCTCCAGCCGCCCTTGATATAGTCGGCACCCGACCAGACCGTAAAGACCAGCATGACGGCAACCAACAGCCAGGAAAGCGGATAGACGCTTGCAAAAAAGTAATTGGGCGCGAAGTGGCAGATCAGACGGTCGACAAGAGGCTCGATCATCAGCGCACAGATGCAAAGGATCTGCGACACGGTCTTGATCTTGCCGAGCATTTTGGCGGCAACCACCTGACCCGTGCTGTTGACCAGCACCAGGCGCAGCGAGGTGATGGCAAGCTCACGGAAGATGATCATGACCACCGCGACGAAAAACACCACCGTGAAGGTGCTGCTGTACGAAAGTCCGTAGATATCGGGACGCAGCATACGGAACAGCAGTGCCATCAGCGTACCGATGACCATGAATTTATCGGCAACGGGATCCATAAACTTACCGAAGTTGGTAATAAGATTGCGCGCACGTGCGATCTTTCCGTCCAGCATATCGGTCAGTGCCGTCAGTGCAAACAGCACCACACCCACGCCGTAAGCGATCTCCCAGCGGATGATCGAGGCGGGCAGCAGGAGCAGCACCATCACAACGGGCACCAGTGCCAGACGAAGCATGGTGAGGCGATTGGGAAGATTCATTTTACTCATCACAGTTCTCCTTATCACTTGGAGAGAATGGCGCGACCGTAAAGATCGTAATCCACCACTTCTCTGATTTTAACATCGATCATACTGCCCGGGGCAATGCGACGGGCTGCCTTGAAATATACCTTGCCGTCAATATCGGGGGCATCGGCAGCCGATCTGCCGAAATGCGCCTCGCTGACGGGGTCAAAGTCCTCGACCAGCACACGCACCGTGCTGCCCACCTTTTTCCCGTTTTCGGTAGCGTTCAGTGCCATTTGCTGCTTCATGAGGATGTCCATGCGATCCTGCTTGACCTGCTCGTCGATCTGATCCGTCATCTCTGCGGCAGGCGTTCCCTCCTCGGGCGAGTAGGTAAAGACGCCCATATGCTCAAAGCGCGCGCTGTCAACAAAGGTGCAAAGCTCCTCAAAATCAGCCTCGCTCTCGCCGGGGAAGCCCACGATGAAGGTGGTACGGATGGTAATATCCTTGACCTCGCGGCGCAGCTTTTCGATGACCCCTCGGATCATGGCGCCATCGCCGTGGCGGTTCATTGCCTTCAGCATGCGGTCACTGATGTGCTGAAGGGGCAGATCGATATATTTGACGATGCGGTCGTTATCCCTGATCTCGGCGATCAGCTCGTCGGTGATCTTATCGGGATAGCAATAAAGCAGACGGATCCAGGGAATCGAGGTTGCCTCGGTGATGCGATGCAAGAGCTCATGAAGCTTGTATTCCCCGTAAAGGTCCTTGCCGTAGCGCGTGGTATCCTGCGCCACGATGTTCAGCTCCTTCACGCCAAGCGCCTCAAGCTGCTTTGCCTCCTCGACCAGCTCATCCATCGGACGGGAGCGAAATCTGCCTCTGATCGAGGGGATCGCACAGTAGGTACAGCGGTTGTCACAGCCCTCGGCGATCTTTAAGTAAGAGTAATACTCGGGGGTGGTCAGCACGCGGTCACCGCCGAGTGCCACCGTATTTTTATCCTCAAAGGAGGTATACTTGGGTGTTTTTTTGTTCTTTTTGCGTGCGGCAATGCTCTCCACCGCCTCCACGATATGATGGATGCTGCCCACACCGAGCAGTGCATCCACCTCGGGCAGCTCCGCAAGGATCTCCTCGCGGTATCGCTCGGCAAGGCAGCCCGTGACCACGATCCCCTTCAGCGAACGGTGCTTTTTGAGCCAGGCAACGTCCAGAATATTGTCGATCGCCTCTTTTTTTGCGCTTTCGATGAAGGCACAGGTGTTGATGACCACCACGTCCGCCTCGGTTTCGTCGGGCGTGATCTCATAGCCCGCACTGACCAGCTCGTGCAGCATGACCTCGGTATCCAGCTGGTTTTTGGGACAGCCGAGGGAAACAAATCCGATCTTCATAGCATCAGCCTTTCTTATAACTCATATTATGATATCACAAATTGTGCGCTCTGTCAAGAAAAAGCGATCGGGAAAAGCATAAAAAGACCCGACGGCACAGCGTGATACTCTTAACGGAGTATCACGCGAAACGATGTTTGCCCTTATGGGCAAGTGATGTCGGCTTCGCCTTGTGATGTTCACTGCGTGAATGATGTTGTGCCTTCGGCACAGTGGGCAAACATCACATCACTGCGAGCCTTGGCGAGCAACATCATGATGAGCGAAGCGAATAACATCACTTTTGCGATAGCAAAAACATCACTAACAGAAGAGCAGACACGCAAGACGAAGCGTCTTGCGTGTCTGCTCTCTGTGCTTGCGTAGGGATCCCCGAAGTGAAGCAGAGCTTTAGGGAATTTAGACAAGAGGGAGCGATCTGAACTCGGTTTTGAGAGGCAGATATCCGCATCCGCATCGGGGAATTCCCTTGTCATATCCGTATATGACTGCAAGAATTTCCCTTGCGTCTGCAAATATTTGCTCTCTCAAAACTCGAATGACCCTCAAAGCCTTGATTTTAAGATGATTTTGGTGGCAAGGGCGCGAAGTCAAGTGCGGACTTTACAAGCGCACTTGCCGCCGAAAGCGCTGAAAATCAGGGCTTTTGGGCGGGTTTGGATCACTCCCTCTTGCCTAGGCAAGAGGGAGTGATCTGAACTCGGTTTTGAGAGGCAGATATCCGCATCCGCATCGGGGAATTCCCTTGTCATATCCGCATATGACTGCAAGAATTTCCCTTGCGTCTGCAAACATTTGCTCTCTCAAAACTCGGATGACCCTCAAAGCCTTGATTTTAAGATGATTTTGGTGGCAGATGTCCGCCCATGCTGCCGCAAAAATCTGTTCCCTCGAAGCTCGGGTGATATCATACATGGTAGGGGCTAACGCCCACGGCAGCCCGTTACAAACGAACGGCAACCAAGAATGAGTCGCCGAGGGCGCCGAAAGACGGGTCGTCGAAGGCGCCGACCCCTACCGGTTTGATCGTATCCGAACGTGCCGCGAGGGTGCCGAAAAACGGGTCGTCGAAGGCGCCGCCCCCTATCGGAATCAGGGCTTTTGGGCGGGTTCAGATCACTCCCTCTTGCCTAGCCCATTTGCATTTGTTGGGTCAAATGCGATGCTTGCACTTTGCCAGGGACAAGAGAGGACGATGAAAGAATCACCGGCGCGGACGAAGCAGCAGCACCGAGATCGCTGCCAGCACCGCCGCCGCGGCGGTAGCGATGACGACGGGCAGCCAGAAGCTTTCGGCAAAGGGCTCAGCAAGCAGCCCTGCCACGGCGAATTCTCCGCTTTCGGGATCCTGCATGTGCGAAAAGATCATCACGGTGTCAAACGCCACCGCACCGACGGCAAGCAGTCCCGCAAGACTGCCCCCGATATGCGCAGGACGGAGCGTCTTCTTCTCCGAGCGCACCATACGCCCGAGCTGCTCCCCCCGAAAGTCAAGCACCGAGCCGAGATAGCCCGCCGCCAGCAGCAGAACGACTGCTTCCGGCACCATATACGTGGCGTTGTAGATCAAGGAATAGGCGAGTGCCGCAGTGGTGGGGATCGAAAGCCCCGCCCAGACGGTGGCACCCGAGATCACGTGGCAGGCATAGCGCAGCACCGACACAAGAAGGGCACCCGCGCAAAGCGCAAGCGGCTGGCTCTTCAACCCCCTGCGGAAGATACCGCCAAGCCCTGTGACGGCAAACGCCACCAGATAATCCAGCAAAATGATGGCGACGATCGACTGCCACGTGGTAAAATAGGTAAGATTGTTCAGACCCAGCAGCTGCTGGATCACACCGAATACAAGCCCCGCACCCAGTCCCATTCCAACACCGTTACGGTAAGAGATGATCACAATGGGAAGCATGGATGCCACCGTGATCGAGCCACCGTAGGGCAGCTGTGCCACGGGCAGGACCGAGAGAACGGTGGCAAAGGCGACGAGCAGTGCACTCTCCACCAGTGCCTTGGTCTTTGTTGAATGTTGCATAAAAGATCCTCCTCGAATATAAAATTACCGCACGAAAATCTCCGTGCGGTAACAGAATACTCGATCTCTTCCCTACGCCGGCATTATCCGTATCAGGTTTAAGGGTTTGGGCATTGCCCATCTCAGCCGCCCTGTTTGGCAGCACCCCCGATTTCTATGCGGTTTTTTACAGTGTAGCACAAAGGCAAAGGCTTGTCAAGCCCCGCTTGATCAATAGTAAAAATTTTTGCCGACCATGGTGATATTCACCGTGGCAAGCAGCTCCTCGTTCACCTCGACGCGGTCAAGATACTCGGCGGTACGCTGCTGCAGCATATACTCCAGCGTAAGACCGCGCAGCGTAGAGAACCAGCGACTGTTCGCCTCGTTTTGCCACGCACCCTTATCCAGCTCCGCACGCATCAGGATGTAGTAGCCGGAATCGGAATTCAGCACGGCAAGCTGACCGATCTCCAGCTTGGCAAGCTCATTGGAAAAGGTGGTAAAGATCGCATCGGTCGTATACGAGCCAACCGAAAAATACATCCCGTTAGGGGCGTAAGTTTCATTGAACCTGCTGTTATCCGAATAATCCTTCATGCACTGCAGGAACAGTGCCTCGTTATCGATGCACTGCTCGGCGATCTCCTCGGCGCGCTCAAGACGCAGCGCCATCTCCGCCTCGGTGTACTGCTTGACGATCATCTCGCCGTTAGAATCGTATTTGTATTTGGGGAAGCCCTTTTCGGTGTCGTAGGCGACGACCTCCTTTTCGTCCACCGTGCGCACGTAGACGTCATCGCCGAATTTGTCCTTCGTGCCGCTTTTGGTCACGCCCTCTCCGTCGGTATCGTAGGCAATGTGCTTAAATTCCTCATCGGTATAGAACACCGTCAGCCCGTCGTCATCCTTCTCGCGGTCATAATAATAGTTGGCAAGCTGCATCTGGTAGCCGCGATAATAGGTCTGCTGGTAATAGGATTCGATGGCGGTATCACCGATCAGAGATCCCCCCTCGCCGTAAAGATACACCTTGAGCGCTGAAAGCTTTGCCTCAATGAGCGCGGCATCGCGCAGGGTGGTGACGTTGGCACCGTAGGGGAACAGGATGGAATTGAGATGGCTCTTGGAGCCCTCTCCCATCTCCTCGATCAGCGCATCGATCCAATCCTCGATCGACTGCTCGGTGTCCTTGTCAAGCGAAAGCCCCAGCTCGTCGTAAATGATCATTGCCGCAGCAATGTGACGCAGCCCCTCAAAGACCTGCTTCGTATAGTACTCGGAGGTGGTGGTGTTGTCAGTGCCGATATAGGTCTTCCAGAAGCTCTCCGAATCGACGTCGTAGCCTGCCGTGGCAAGCGAGCCCTTGAAGCGGGAGAGATAGAGCTGAAACACGTCGACCGAGATCTCCTCTCCCCCCGCCTTCAGGAGAGTCTCACCTCTCGTGGCACAGCCCGAGAGAAGCACGGTGAGCGTGAGCAGAAGCGCAAGCAGCGCGCAAAATGTTTTTTTCATGTTCGGTTTTCGATCCTTTTTTCGATTGTACACAGAAGCGCCATGCTTAAAGTATAACGCATTTTTTACGCTTTGTCTACCCCTTTCTTATCAAGGAGCAGCAAAAGAATCCGCTTCAGCTCCTCAAGCGCCGCCCCCTGCGAGGCGGGGCGGTAGCGGATATAGGGTGTGGCAGACATCATCATCCGCAGCTTTCCGCTGTATAGGGCGGCGACCTCCATCCACGCATCGATATCGAAATCGGGCGCATGAATGGCGATCTCCCTGCCGTCCTGCCTGATCTGCGTGATGCCCGCGCGCTCGGCAAGCGAGCGAACCAGCGCCACCGAAAGCAGATTCTCGGCGGCACGCGGCAGATCTCCGTAGCGATCCAACAGCTCGTCGGTCATATCTGTGCGATCCTCCTCGCTTGCAATGAGCGAGATGCGCTTGTAAAGCGCCATGCGCTGTGAGGAGGAGGCCACGTAGCGCTCGGGCAGGCAGGCATCATAGGAGAGCGTGACCACACACTCGGTCCTTTCCTTGACCGCCTCTCCCCGTTCCTCCAGAACCGCCTCATTGAGCAGCTTGATATACAGATCGTAGCCCACCGCATCAAGATGCCCGTGCTGCTCCGCACCGAGCAGATTGCCCGCGCCGCGCAGCTCAAGATCGCGCAGCGCGATGCGGAAGCCCGCACCGAACTCCGCAAACTCACGGATCGCCTCAAGGCGCTTGCGCTGGACGTCACCGAGCGCCCGCCCCGCGGGATAGGTGAAGTAGGCATAGGCGCGGCGGGGAGAGCGTCCCACCCTGCCGCGGATCTGATGCAGCTGGGAAAGCCCCAGACGGTGTGCGTGATCCACAATGAGCGTATTGGCGTTGGGCACGTCGATGCCGGTTTCGATGATGGTGGTGCTGACCAGGATGTCGATCTTACCCTCGATCATATCACGCCAGATGCGCTCCAGTGCATCCTTATCCATCTGTCCGTGTGCCACGGTGATCGACGCCTCGGGGATCGCCGCCGACAGCCTTGCCGCTGTGGCGTGGATATCCTCGACCGCGTTGTGCAGATAAAAGACCTGACCGCCCCGCCGCAGCTCTCTGCGGATCGCCTCATGGATGATGAGGGGATCATCCTCCAGCACGTAGGTCTGCACGGGCAGGCGGTCACCCGGCGCCTCGTCCAGAACCGAAATGTCTCGGATGCCACTCATTGCCATATTGAGTGTGCGCGGAATGGGCGTTGCCGTCAGGGTCAGCACGTCGACGTTGCCCGCAAGGCTTTTGAGCTTTTCCTTTTGCGCCACGCCGAAGCGCTGCTCCTCGTCCACAATGAGCAACCCAAGATCGCGGAACCTCACGTCCTTGGAAACAAGGCGGTGCGTGCCCACGATGATATCAATATCGCCCCGTGCCAGGCGGCGCAGCGTTTCCTGCTGCTGCTTTGCTGTACGGAAGCGCGAGAGCATATCCACGCTGACCGCAAAGGCGCGCATACGGGACTGGATGGTCTGAAAATGCTGCAATGCCAGAATGGTGGTGGGCACAAGGATCGCGACCTGCTTGCCCGCGAGCACCGCCTTATAAGCGGCGCGCAGTGCCACCTCGGTCTTTCCGAAGCCTACATCACCGCAAAGCAAGCGATCCATGGGGGCGGCACGCATCATATCCTCCTTGATCTCATCCGCCGCCGCGATCTGCCCCTCGGTTTCGGTATAATCAAATGCCGCCTCAAAATCCTGCTGATCGGCATCGTCGGGCGGAAAGGCAAAGCCCGGTCGGCGCTCGCGCTCGGCATACAGGCGTATGAGATCCTTTGCCATATCCTTGACCGCCGCCTTGGCGCGAGCCTTCGCCTTTTTCCATTCTCCGCCCCCAAAGCGCGAGAGCTTGACCATGCCGTCGTCGGCGTGTGCACCGATATATTTCGACACGGCGTCAAGACGGTCGCAGGGCAAAAAGAGTTTATCCGAGCCCGCATACTGAATGCTGACGTAATCACGGGTCACTCCGTCGATGGTCAGTGTTTCAAGTCCCATATATCTGCCGATGCCGTGGGATTCGTGTACCACGAGATCGCCAACCTGCAGATCGGCATAGGAAAGCACGGCACGTCGCGCATCCTTTTTCTTTTTCGCGGTACGCACGCGCCCCGTCATCGAAAGACCGCCGACACGCCCCTCCTCGGCAAGCGAGAGCACCACGATCCCCGCACCCGCAAGCTCAAAGCCGAGGGTTGGCTCCTTCGCCACCACTGCGATCTCTCCCTCTTGTGGGAGATCCGAGCCACTCTCGGCAGGGGTCACGAGATAGCCCCGATCCCCGAGATAGGAAAGGATACCCCTGGCAGACACCTCGCTCTCAGCGGCAATGACGATGCGCCTTCCCGTGGCAACGTAGCTTTGCAGATCCTCCTCCAGGAGCGAAAGCTGATCCCCGTATGCCACCGTATGCTTGCTGCGAAAGCTGTAAAGCCCACCGAGGCGCTTTCCCGAAAGCCCCTCGGCGATCGAATCGACGTGAAGCGTCAGCGCCCCGTCAAGGAAGCTCTCAAGCACCGACGCGGGATGTCCGTACTCTGCATAGCGAGGGTGCACCGTCCCCCCCTCAACCAGCTCCTTCACGCTCTCGTCACGGTGCCAGATCGCTGCCTTCAGGCGGTCGCGAATGGCGTTGGTTCCGCGCAAAATCGCCACCGTTTTGGGGGTAAAATAGGAAAGCAGGCACTCTCGTGCGGGGTCGATCAGCGAAAGATATTTATCGGCAAAGCGCACATCGATGCCCACATCAAGCTCGGCAAGCTCCTTTTGGAGCTCCTCACTCGCTTCCCTGCTTTGGCATCTCGAAAGCTGCTCGCGCACCGCACGCTTCAAAGCCTCGCGCACCTCGGCGTCGATCAGCACCTCACGGGCAGGGGGCAGCTCACAGCTTACCACGCCCGTATGAAGTCGCTGGTTCTCCACGTCAAAGAGCCCCATACGGTCCACCTCGTCCCCGAAAAGCTCAATACGCAGGGGCGCGGGAGCCGTGATCAGCTGCCCATCCGTCGTCAGAGCGCGCAGATTGGGAGGAAAGACGTCGATGATGCCGCCGCGCAGGGCAAACTGCCCCGCACCCTCCACAAGATCGACACGGACGTAGCCTGCGGCAACAAGCGCCGAAGAAAGCTCGGCAGGCTCCAGTCTTGATGCGGTGTCCACCGTCAGTGTCGCCTTCTTCAGCCGTTCTCTTGACACCGTAAAGCCAAGCGCTGCATCGGGCGTGGTCAGCACCACGTCAAAATCGCCTCCCATAAGTCCCCAAAGCACGCCAAGGCGCTCATATTCGTACTCATGCGAAGCCGTAATATTGTAAAAGGTCAGGTCACGTGCCGTGAAAAAGGCGGCACGCAGCCCACATGCGGTCAGATATTTCTGCAACCGCACGCATTCCTTCTCCTCGGGCAAGAGCAGCAGCGCCGCAGAGCGACGCGCTCCTGCCGTATCCTCGAGGAGCGCCGCCAGCATGGCATCGGCGGCGCCGTCGCAAAGGCCGCAGACGGCAAAGGGCAAGGATCGCGTGCCGAGCGCGGCGCACGCATCCGCGCAGAGCTGACGGTATTCCCCGTCAAGGCGCAGTGCCTCAACACTCAGCATGGCAGTGCTCCGTTACAGCGGCTCATTGCCGCAGAAAGCTCTCCCTTCAGCAGCAGCGAAACGCCCTCGCGGACGGTGGGCACCGTCTTTGCCAGCAGCTCCCTTTCCTCGCGGTGCAGCTCGGAGAGCACCCAATCGGCAAGATCGTAGTCGGGATGGGGCTTTTTACCCACACCGATGCGGATACGGGGAAAGGCATCCGACCCGAGCTCGGCAACGATGCTCTTGATGCCGTTGTGCCCCCCGTCGCTCCCCTTGCCCCGCACCCGAAGCCGTGCGACGTCGAGATTGACGTCATCATAGATCACGATAATGTGCTCGGGGGGGATGTTGTAAAAGGACGCCGCCTCGCGCACGGCAGTTCCGGAAAGATTCATAAAGGTCTGGGGCTTCATCAAAAGCACGCGGTGTCCCTCCAGCGTTGCCTCCCCCACCATCGCCTTAAAGCGGGCACGGTCAATACGGACACCGTAGAGCTCGGCAAGGCTGTCCAGTGCAAGAAAGCCCACGTTGTGTCGGGTGTAGGTATACTTGTCCCCGGGATTGCCGAGCCCCACCAGCAGATAGGCAGGGGGGCCTGCGGGCGTTGCCCTTTCACCCTCGATTTTTTTAAAGAGATCAAAAATGCTTGCCATGGCGCCTCACTTTCAGAATACAGCACAGAAACGCCGCCGCGAATGCACGCGCCGACGAAATTCGTTCACACCGACGGGCACGGTGCCCGTCACCGCTTATTATTATACATGATGCCCCCTTGTTTGTCAAATGCTTTTTGTCGCAAAGTTTGATAAAAAAATATCAGTATTCAAAAAAAGTTTACGCACAAACAAGGAAACATTTCGGCATAAAGTTCTTGCTCTTTTTGCATATTTATGTTATAATAATTAGCGCTGTGTGCAGGAGAGGACAGGCTCCCGTGATCTTGTCCCGCACACGTCGCTTCATTTTTGTTTATCTTATATATTTTTGGAGGTTTTTACACATGGCAAAGAAGTATTGCTACTTGTTTACCGAAGGCAATGCCAACATGCGTGAGCTTCTGGGCGGTAAGGGTGCAAACCTTGCTGAAATGACCAACATCGGTCTTCCCGTTCCCCAGGGCTTCACCATCAGCACCGAGGCATGCACTCAGTACTATGAGGACGGCAGACAGATCAACGACGGTATTCAGGCAGAGATCAACGAATACATCGTTAAGATGGAGGAGATCACCGGCAAGAAGTTCGGTGACCTTGAGAATCCCCTTCTCGTTTCGGTCCGCTCGGGCGCACGCGCATCCATGCCCGGCATGATGGATACCATCCTCAACCTCGGTCTGAACGAAGAGGTCGTCAACGTGATGGCTGAAAAATCCGGCAACGCACGCTGGGCTTGGGACTGCTACCGCCGCTTTATCCAGATGTATTCCGACGTCGTCATGGAGGTCGGCAAGAAGTACTTCGAGGAGCTCATCGACAAGATGAAGGAAGAAAAGGGTGTCGAGCAGGACGTGGACCTCACCGCTGCCGACCTCAAGGAGCTTGCAGAGCAGTTCAAGGCCGAGTACAAATCCAAGATCGGCGAGGACTTCCCCACCGATCCCAAGGTCCAGCTGATGGGCGCCATCAAGGCAGTGTTCCGTTCCTGGGACAACCCCCGTGCAAACGTTTACCGCCGCGACAACGACATTCCCTACAGCTGGGGTACTGCCGTCAACGTGCAGGCAATGGCATTCGGTAACATGGGTGACGACTGCGGCACCGGTGTTGCCTTCACCCGCGACCCCGCCACCGGCGAGAAGAAGATGATGGGCGAGTTCCTTACCAACGCACAGGGTGAGGACGTTGTGGCAGGCGTTCGTACGCCGATGCCCATCGCACAGATGGCTGAAAAGTTCCCCGAGGCCTATGCACAGTTCGTCAAGGTCTGCGGCATCCTCGAGAACCACTACCACGATATGCAGGACATGGAGTTCACCGTTGAGCACGGCAAGCTCTATATGCTCCAGACCCGTAACGGCAAGCGCACCGCACAGGCTGCTCTCCAGATCGCCGTTGACCTCGTTGCCGAGGGCCACAAGACCGAGCAGGAGGCCGTTCTCATGATCGACCCCCGTAATCTCGACACCCTGCTCCATCCCCAGTTCGACACCAAGGCTCTCAAGGCTGCTACCCCCATGGGCAAGGGCCTTGGCGCTTCTCCCGGTGCCGCTTGCGGTCAGGTCGTCTTCACCGCTGACGACGCCGACGCTTGGAACCAGGCAGGCAAGAAGGTCATTCTCGTCCGTCTTGAGACCTCTCCCGAGGACATCACCGGCATGAAGGCTGCACAGGGCATTCTCACCGTTCGCGGCGGTATGACCTCTCATGCAGCAGTCGTTGCACGCGGCATGGGTAAGTGCTGCGTTTCCGGTTGCGGCGAGATCGCAATGGATGAGGAAAACAAGAAGTTCACCCTCGCAGGCAAGACCTTCACCGAGGGCGACTATATCTCGATCGACGGCTCCACCGGTAAGATCTACGACGGTATCATTCCCACCGTTGATGCCGAGATCTCCGGCAACTTCGGCATCATCATGGGCTGGGCTGACAAGTACCGCAAGCTTCAGGTCCGCACCAATGCCGACACGCCCACCGATGCAAAGAAGGCTCGTGAGCTTGGCGCTGAGGGCATCGGCCTTTGCCGCACCGAGCACATGTTCTTTGAGGCTGACCGTATCGCCGCCATCCGCGAGATGATCTGCTCCGACACCGTTGAGGGTCGCGAGAAGGCTCTTGCCAAGATCCTTCCCATGCAGCAGGGCGACTTTGAGGCTCTCTACGAGGCTCTCGAGGGCAACCCCGTTACCATCCGCTTCCTTGATCCGCCTCTGCACGAGTTTGTTCCCACCGAGGAGGCTGACATCGCTCTGCTCGCCAAGAACACCGGCAAGACAGTTGCTGAGGTCAAGAACATCATCGCAGGCCTGCACGAGTTCAACCCCATGATGGGTCACCGTGGCTGCCGCCTCGCTGTCACCTACCCCGAGATCGCCGTGATGCAGACCAAGGCAGTCATCCGCGCTGCTCTGAACGTCAAGAAGGCTCATCCCGATTGGGAGATCGTCCCCGAGATCATGATCCCTCTGGTCGGCGAGATCAAGGAGCTTGCTTTCGTCAAGAAGGCAGTTGTGACCACCGCCGATGCCGAGATCAAGGCAGCAGGCTCTGACCTCAAGTACAAGGTCGGCACCATGATCGAGATTCCCCGTGCAGCTCTCACCGCTGACGAGATCGCCAAGGAGGCAGAGTTCTTCTCCTTCGGCACCAACGACCTTACCCAGATGACCTTCGGCTTCTCCCGTGATGATGCCGGCAAGTTCCTCGACGCTTACTACGACACCAAGATCTACGAGAACGATCCCTTTGCGAAGCTCGACCAGACCGGTGTTGGCAAGCTGGTTGAGATGGCTGCGACCCTCGGCCGCAAGACCCGTCCCGACATCAAGCTTGGTATCTGCGGCGAGCACGGCGGCGACCCCTCCTCCGTGGAGTTCTGCCACAAGGTTGGTCTCACCTACGTTTCCTGCTCTCCCTTCCGTGTTCCGATCGCACGCCTTGCCGCTGCTCAGGCAGCCCTCAAGGACTGATCCGAGCGCATTTTACAGCAGACCGCCCTGCCGAATATCGGCAGGGCGGTCTTTTTTCGCGCACGGTGCATTGCGATCAAATATTCCCGAAGGGCAGAGCGCTCAAAAGCGATTCGGAAACACAGGACACCAAAAGCCCCACGCAACGGCGACCTGCGATAAAGCAGGTTTTGGCAACCGCCAATACAACAAAAAGGAGTACGGGCATTTTGCCTGTACTCCTTTTCACACTTCTTGCTCTGCAAGTATGGTGTGTTACATTTGCGTTTTTCGGGAGGTAATAGGTGAAGTTTTCACTAACGTGAAAGTGAAGTTGCTTTGCAGTGATGTTTGTGCTTCGCACAAGTGAAGTTAAGTTTGCCCACTTTGCCGAAGGCAAAACTTCACTATCCGCAGGATAACTTCACTTACGCAGTAAACTTCACTTGCCCGAATGGGCAAACTTAGTTGGGCGACCTGCTTTACCGTAGGTCGCCCAAGGGGTGCTTTTTCATTGACAAATTCGCCGCCTCTCGCTATAATAATAGACAAGAGGAAATCAAGCTGATAAGCTTTACAGCCAAAGGAGGTCCTTTATGGATACCGTCAAAAAGCAAAAAATCCTTAAGTACAGCGTGGCGTATACGGTGATGGCACTGATCGCCTTTCTCACCTATTACATCGCTCTTCCACCCATGAATCCGCAAAGCAAAGCGTTCTGGGGCTATTTGCTCTTTCTTTCCTTGCTCGGTGCCCTGCCCCTGCTGTTGCTTGGCAACGGCACAAAGACGCTTGTTGAGCGAATCAAGGCAGGCAACCACGTACGCCTCAAGACAAAGAGCGCATATCACGTCCCGATGAAGAAATCGCATCTGCTTCCTCTCTTGCCCGCTGCGCTCATGCTTTTTGTCCTGATCGTGGGCAGCATTTTCTCATCCGCCGTTTTTAACGCACGCTCCTACGCCGACGTGATCTCGGTGACCGAGGGAAATTTTTCGGACGACATGCCTGAGACCGAGCGCATTACCAACATTGCACTCATGGATACCGATACGGCAAGGATCATCGGCAGCCGCACCCTCGGCTCGCTTTCTCACGTTGTGTCACAGTATGAGGTATCGGACACCTACAACCAGATCAACTATCAGCGCACCCCCAAAAAGGTGTCAAACCTTGAATATGCGGGCTTTTTTAAGTGGATCGGCAACCGCGCAAACGGCATTCCCGGCTACGTGATGGTCGACCCTGTCAACAACACAGCGACCTATCAGGAGCTTGACAAGGCGCTCCGTTATGTGCAAAGCGGCTTTTTCGGGGACGATCTGATGAGAAAGCTCCGCTTCTCCTACCCCACCAAGATCCTCGGCGAGCCTCGCTTTGAGGTCAATGACGAGGGCGATCCCATGTTTGTCGTGCCCTGCTACCGCCCTCGCGTTCTCATCTTCGGTGCCGAGGACGTGAGCGAGGTCATCCTCTTTAATCCCGTCAACGGTGAATCTGAGATCTATGCGGTTGCCGAAACCCCCGCATGGATCGACGGCGTCTATGACGGCTATCTTGCCTGCGAAAAATACGACTGGAAGGGCCTTTTGTCGGGCGGCTACATCAACAGCATCATCGGCAACAAGGACTGCAAGCAGACCACCGACGATTTCGGCTACGTGGTCATCGAGGATGACGTGTGGTACTACACGGGTGTGACCTCCGTCAACAGTGACAAGAGCAACATCGGCTTTATCCTCTCCAACGCACGCACGGGCGAATACAAGTTCTTCCCCGTTATCGGTGCCGAGGAGCACTCCGCCATGGCGGCTGCCGAGGGCGAGGTTCAGGAAAAGGAATACATTGCATCCTTCCCTGCACTGGTCAATATCTCGGGACGCGCCACCTACATCATGGTCCTCAAGGATGCGGGCGGACTTGTCAAGCTTTACGCGCTTGTCAACGTGGAAAAATACAGCATCGTCGCCACGGGAACGACCCAAGAGGAGGCAATGGCAGACTACAAGCAGCTCCTGTTGCAGGAGGGCATGATCGACGAGGGCGCTCTGCCCGCGCCTGCGCCCACGCTGACGGCAGACCTTGCGGTCAGCGATCTGCGCATCATTACCACGGGCGGCGAAAGCCTGCTTTACATCACCGCCGACTACAACGAAAGGGCCTGTGTGTTTAAAATGCGCGTTGCCGACGACGAGGCGCTCATGCTGATCGCCGTGGGCGACACGCTCTGTGCAAGCTTCAAGGAAACCGAAACCGAGCGCATCTATCAGCTGACCGATTGGGAATTCGGCTCCTGACCGAGTAAAGCAAGGGGCTGTCGCACCGAGATGCAACAGGCGTGATCCCGACGCTATCGTGTCGGGGTCGCGCCCGAAAACGCGCACACAAAAGCCGAAATTTGTTTTAATTTCCACCAAAAAAACCGCCTATGCAATCATTTTTGATCGCATAGGCGGTTTCTTCTTCTTTTGTATCTTGTGTTTTAAGTCTGCAAAAACGCGGCAGCTCCCCTCTTTGTTCAGATGCAACTATTTCGCACCCACCTTTGAAAATACCGCCACAACGGTACGGAAAAGGATGCGGATATCCAACCAAGCGCTACGGTGCTCGGCATAATAAAGCTCCATCTCCTGCCGTCTGCCGTCGGTATAGCAGGCGGTATTGCGAGCATACGCCTGCCAGTAACCGGTAAGTCCCGGCTTCGCCGACAAAAAGAGCTGCTGCTCC
The DNA here is from genome assembly GCA_015063625.1 of Oscillospiraceae bacterium. GTDB lineage: Bacteria > Bacillota > Clostridia > Oscillospirales > CAG-272 > Firm-07. The sequence goes on along the minus strand of SVTT01000005.1, from coordinate 75,414 downwards.
TCGGGGCTATAATGCTTTTCCAGCTCCTCACTGAGAATGGGACGGGGACCGACCATGGACATATTGCCGCAAAGCAGCACATTAAAGAGGATCTGAGGCAGCTCATCGACCGAGGTGCGGCGCAGGATCGCGCCAAAGCACCGTCTGCCGTCGCCCGACTTGCGGTATCCGAGCAGGCGAGGATCGTCATTCAGCTTATATTCCTGCCGATACAACGCCAGCTCCTCTGGCGTCAGCATGGTTTCCAGTGCATCGGAATGCCGACGCATGGTACGGAATTTGAGAATTTTGATGGGCTTGCCATTCCTGCCCGTGCGCGTCTGCACGAAAAAGGGATTTCCCGGATCCTTTAAAAAGATCAAGACGGTCAAAACAAGCATTAACGGGGCAAAAAACACCGTAAGAGGAAGGGCAAGCAGGACGTCGCCGAGGCGCTTGCAAAAGCGCCTCGGCAGGCTGTCACGGGCGCACGCTCGCACATAGGTGTTTTTTGGTTGCGCACAGAGCGCCTTGGGTTCTTTCACTCTGTTCTCCTTGAGATCAAGCCTCCTGCTTCTGCTCGGGCTCTTTCTCTTCCTTCTCTTCTTTCTTTTTCTTCTTTACCTTCTTGCCCTCGCCCTTGCCCTTGCGGTTCTGCGCGGTGGCGTAACCGAAGATGGCTGCCATGATCAAGCTGATCGCACCGATGGCGAACAGAAAATGCTTATCGGCAATGGTGGGTCTTGCGATCTGCCACATGCCGAAGGCACTCAGACCGATATAGCAGCAAAGCCCCCAAAGTGGGATCTTCTTCTTGCTTTCGGTGCCCCGCAGAAGATACGCATGCACGGTTTCCACCACGCCGCGAAGCCAGATGGCAAGTCCGAGCACGGAGCACGCCTGAAGCCCCGAGAGGATCGGGATGTTGACGAACTGCACGCACGCCTGTCCGATCACGGTGAGAATGAGGATCGCAATCTCGGCAACAACAAACATTTTGACCTTGCCGCGGTATTGAACGACCATGGGGATCAGTGCGAAAATAATGTAGAGCGACAGGATCACGGCGACGAGAAGGTGCAGCAGATCACGGGCAAGCGTGAAGCCGTCAACCTCAAAGGCGCCCAACAGCATGATCACGGCAAGCAGTGCCAGCAGGATGCAGGTGATCAGCGTGAAGATCCAATTTTTCATCAGTTTTTGCATAAGGCTCTCCTTTTCTTGGAAGCAACGAAATCGAAACCAAACCCAGATACCTTATTATACCGCGAAAAAGCCGTTTTTGCAAGTCCTGTCGAAAATTATTTTTGAGATCCCCGCAAGCCACGCGATGCCAAAGCGGCAAGTGCGACAAGGAGGCTGCTTGACACCGCAAGCAGAAAGGATAGGAAGAAAAGAGAGAGCGTTATGCCGACCAGAAAGGAGCAAAAAACCGTCAGCGGGCTTCCCTCCTTTCCAAAGCGCGCCTCGCTCAGAAAAGCGAAAAGCAAAACGCCGAATAAAAATATCGAAAAGCCGCACAGTGCATCCTTCAGCTCCGCAAACGAGAGATAGACCCCGGGTGAGAGGAGAAGAAGCAATAGCAACCCAAGGCTTCGCCGAAAGAAATCCGAAAGGCGAAAACGCAGCAGGGAGCCAAGCAGCGTGAGCGCCTCCCTTGCATAAGCAAGGATCCCCGCACCCGACACCGAATGCGTGCGCACCGACGAAAGCAGCTCCCCTGCCTCCCCGCGAAAAAAGCCGCAGAGCAGCAAGAACACGGAAAACAGCGAAAACAAAAGGGGCATCAGGGCAAAAAAATAATTTCCAAGGTTAGCGATCAGGCTATGAGGGCGGTAGGAATGCTCGACAAATCCAAGCTCACCCTTTGGGTCATAGAGATTCAGCAGGCAATAATCCCCCACACGGTGTCCGAATATCACTGCCGCCACCAGGTGACCGAGCTCCCTTAGCGGCGTATAGAGCGCAAAGGACAAAAGTGCAAAGCGGCGTCCCTCTCTCATCCCCGCGGCGCGGCAGAAAAGACGGTTGACCCCCTCGCCGAGAAGCCCCATCATGACGAACACCCCCGAAAAGGAAAACCACAGCCGAATGAAATAGACGAACAGTGCATCCATATTCCTCTCCTTCTTTTCACTTGACAAATCGCCCTTCGCATGCTATAATGTGCCCGTAACCTTACCAAACGGCCGCGCGGTATGTTGCCGAAAGGTATTACCGTGAGGAAAGTCCGGGCTTCAAAGGGCAGGATAGCTGATAACGTCAGCCGCAGGCGACTGCCGGGAAAGTGCAACAGAAATAAACCGCCCCTTTCAGAGAGGGGTAAGGATGGAAAGGCGAGGTAAGAGCTCACCCACTCCTATGGTAACATAGGTTTGCTGTAAACCCTATCCGAAGCAACACCGTATGGGGGATGTTTGCCCGACGTATTCCCCCGGGTGGCACGGGAGCGATCCCGAAGCCCTGCGGCGACGCAGGGCGCAGATAGATGGCCGTTCACGACAGAACCCGGCTTATCGGCAAGGTTCAGATCCCCCGAGAGCATCGCGCTCTCGGGGGATCTTTCGCGCCCCTCAAAAATGAGAATAGACACTTTTTTCCTTTTTTATACAGGGGGACTGCGGGTGACCCTGTGACCTGAAAAAAGCACTTGCGGCTATTGGGCGATGTCCTTAGCGGAGAAATTGAAAAATACCGCTAAGTGCGAGCATCGCATTTGACTAGTCAAATACTCTATGGGCTAAGCCCAAACCCATATCACAAACAGAAAGAGCAAACACGCAAGACAAAAATCTTGTATGTTTGCTCTTTTTCTGTCAGTGAAGTTTTTGCTGCCGCAAAAGTGAAGTTGTGTGATACACAGTGAAGTTGCTCACCAAAGCTCGCAGTGAAGTTAAGTTTGCCCACTTTGCCGAAGGCAAAACTTCACTATCCGCAGGATAACTTCACTTACGAAGTAAACTTCACTTGCCCGCAAGGGCAAACTTAGTTAGCGTGATTTGTCCGTTAAGGACATCACGCTATGCCACAAGTGCTTTTTTCTTTCAAACGGCTTCTGAGGTCAGGTATAATCGCCGAAATCGTCGACGTCACCCTCATCCCCCTCTGCCGCCATATGATTGAGATATCCTTGCGCGGCGGGAAGCACCTTACGCGCCTTATTGCCGTCGGGGGCACTGACCAGCCCGAGATCCTCCATACGGTCAATGATCTTAGCGGCACGTCCGTAGCCTACACCAAGGCGACGCTGAAGAAGCGAGGTCGCGATCTTCTGCGTTTCGACCGCCAGCTCGACAGCCTCAAGGAACTTCGGATCCTCGCTGCCATCGGCATCCTCCTCCTCAATGTCCTCACCGTTCTTACGACCCGTATTTGCCGCCTTTGCCATCTCGATCTCGATCTGGTTCATGAACTCGCGGTTATACTGCACGGGCGGATTATGGTCGCGCACGTAGGATACCACGCGCTCAAGCTCCCCGTCCGAAACGAAGGCGCCCTGAATGCGGCAGGGCTGCTTATCCTGCGAATTGGCAGGCATATACAGCATATCACCCTTACCCGTCAGCGACTCTGCACCGTTGACGTCCAGAATGGTACGGGAATCGACCTGCTGCTTGACCATAAACGCGATACGGGATGCGATATTGGTCTTCAGCTTACCCGTAATGACGTCCACCGAGGGGCGCTGCGTACCGATGATCAGATGGATGCCTGCGGCACGTGCCTTCTGGGCGATACGACAGGTAAAGTTTTCGGGATCGTTATTGGTGCAGCTCATCTTGAGATCGGCAAACTCGTCGATCACGATGATGATGCGGGGCAGGTGCTCACGGTCAGGGTCATTCTTCACCGCCTCGTTATACGCCTTGATGTCGCGTACACCCACATCCTTAATGAGCGAGAAGCGACGCTCCATCTCCTGCACCGCACAGGCAAGTGCGCCTGCGGCACGCTGCATATCGGTGACGATGGGCATATACAGATGCGGAATATGCTCGTAGGGCGCAAATTCGATCTGCTTCGGGTCGATCAGGATCAGCCGCAGATCCTCGGGCGAGGTCTTGTACAGCAGGCTGACCAGGATCGAATTGATACAAACCGATTTACCCGAGCCGGTCGTACCCGCTACCAGCAGGTGGGGCATGGCGGTGATGTCGCAAAGGCGTACCCCGCCGCCGACATCAAGACCGAGAGGCACCTCAAAGGGCTTGGTTGATCGCTTGAAGGTCTCGGACTCCAGCATGGTGCGCATATAAACGGTTTCCCGCACCTTGTTGGGTACCTCGATGCCGATCGCGGGCTTGCCCGGAATGGGCGCCTCGATACGCACCGACGCTGCCAGATTCAGCGAGATATCGTCGATACGGTTGGTTACCGAGCGCACGCTGGTTCCCGCGACGGGGCGAAGCTCATAGCGCGTGATCGAAGGTCCGTGCGAGCATGCCACCTCATCCTGAATGTGAATGTTAAAGCTGGCAAGCGTGCTGCGGAGAACCTCCTTGGTGTCCTCGATCTCCTCATAGAAATCACGGTTCTTCTCGTTTTTATCCTCGTTGAGCAGAGTGATCGGAGGGAACTTATATTCCTCGATCACAGGAGGCTGCACGGGGGGCTTATCCTCTACGGGCTCGGTACGGGACAGAACGGGAACGGCAGTGCCGTAACGGGGTGCCTCAGGGGCACGCGCAGGCTCTGCGGGGACAGGTCTCTCATAACGGGGCGTGCCCTCCGCAGGGGTGCGACGGGGCTGCTCTGTGGGAGCGGCGAAGCGAGGTGCTTCCTCCTCGCCGCGCGGCGCAAAGGGGGTCGCGGTACGCGAGGGTGTCTGCGCGGACAGGGGAGGCACAGGCTCGTAGGTCGCACGCACGGCAGGCGTGGGTGTGACGATCTCGGAAACGTTGCCCTCCCCGTCAAGGTCATCCTCCAGCTCACCAAGAAACTCGCTGAAGGTATCGACATCGGGGTCGTCGTAGGGTTGCTGCGGTGCATCGCGCGTGACAGTGACATCCGACACCTCCGAAACACCGTCAAGAGGATCCTCGGCAAAGCCGAAGGTGTGATCTCCGTCGGGTCTTGCGGCGGGAGGAGTCACGCCATAGCGGGGCTCGGCTGCCGCAGGTGTACGGTAGGGCTGCTCGGTGGAAGGAGTCACGCCGTAGCGCGGCTCGGCTGCCGCAGGCGTACGGTAGGGCTGCTCGGTGGGAGTGGTACTGCCATAGCGCGGCTCGGCTGCCGCAGGCGTACGGTAGGGTTGCTCGGTGGGAGTGGTACTGCCATAGCAGGGCTCGGCTGCCGCAGGCGTACGGTAGGGCTGCTCAGTGGGAGTGGCACTGCCGTAGCGCGGCTCGGCTGCCGCAGGCGTACGGTAGGGTTGCTCGGTGGAAGGAGTCACGCCGTAGCGCGGCTCGGCTGCCGCAGGTGTGTCATCATGGCGTGCGGGAACATCCCAGCGGTACGCCGCAGGGTCGTTTGGCTTTTTTCTCTCCCCGTATGCATACTCATCACGGGGTGCGGGACGAGCCGCGGGCTGATAGGTGCCGCCCTGAGAAGCGGGGCTTCCCAGCCGTTCCTCTCCACGCGGCGCATCGACAGCCGAGGGGGGCACAGTGCCGTAGCGCTCGCCCGTCGGCTCCGCAGGAGCCACGCTCCGGTCCTTGGGAGTGATCACAATACGCGAGGCTGCTGCAGCATCCCCTTTATCGCGTCTTGGCTCGGGACGGACAGGTAGCGCAAAGGGCGCGTAATAATTGGCGTTGTCCTCCTTGGGCGTCTGCGGCGAAGGTGTGGGTGCCGGGGTAGCAAACATATCGTTGAGAATGGTTTCAATGCGGTCGCCCGGGTTGCCTCCCTGACCCGCCTGGTCTAAAATTGCCCTCGCACCCTCGCTCGGCTCGGTGATCTCGGGCTCGTCATCGGGAATATCCAATAGCTCATTGCCGCTACCCGTGGGTGCGGTCATCGGCTCATCCCTGCCGTAATCCTCAACACCGCCACCGAAGGCGGCATCGATGTTACTTCTGCGGCGAGGTTCGGTACGCTCCTCACGGGGCTCCTCGGGCGCCTCCACCTCCTCGTCACGGTCCTCACGCGGCTTATGTCGGGGCGGCTCGGCATCCACGTCGGGCTCATCCTCGCGGAAGCGATACATGGTTCCGCCCGAGCGCTTGAGAGGTCTTGGCTCACGCCATTCGGAGGAGTCCTTCCCCTCCTTCTTTTCCTGCTCCCGACGCTCCTGCTTTTCTTCCTTTTCCTGCTCGCGCAGTGCGCGCTCTTCCTCCTTTTCGGCGTGCTTGACGCTCGCACGCTCCTCCTTTTGCAAACGGCTCTCGCGCCGCTGCTGCTTCATGATCCTCCATTTGCTCTCGGCACGCTGCCAGAGCTCCTCGGGTGTCAGTCCCACCAGATAGATGCTCACGATCAGTAGCAGTGGGATCATCAGGAGTCCCGTGCCGATCTTGCGCAGAAAAAAGCCGATCCATTCCCCGAAAAAGCCGCCGAGCACACCGCCGCCGCTTCCGGCGATACCACCTGCATAAAGCACACTGAGCGCGGTGACCTTGCGCACGTTATCGGGGTCGGTGAACACGTGGATGATCGAGGAGAGCAGCAGCATGAAGGCAAACGAAAGCATCAGACGCTTTGCCAGCTGCCCCTCCTTGACGAAGCGACGCCACTTCAGTGAAAGCGCCACAAGCATGGCAGGCAAAAGATATGCCGCGACGCCGAGCAGACCGCAAAGCACGTTGGCAAGCCACGTGCCGAAGGCTCCTGCCGAGCCGTCCATATTGAAAATATCGCGAAGCAAAAAGCTGACACCGGCAAACAGCGCCACCCAGAACATCACGTAAGGTACGATCTGGTGCAGAAAACGCTCGGGATTCCCCTCACTCACGGGTGCCTTTTCAGCGGTGGGCTCCAGCACCCTTTTGGCATTCTCACGGCGACCCTCGGCGCGACGCACCTCGCCCTGCGCAGGGCGTTTTTCCTCAGCTCCGGATCCTCTCTCGGGCTCATGTCCCTCGCGCGGAGCTCCCCTTTCCTGCTCCTTGCGACGGGAGTCCTCGGGGGCGTCATTCATATAGTCGTCAAACTCATGCATACGCCGAGAGGCGTTGCGCACGCGCTCCCGATCTCTGCGATCGGGAACGGCAGTCACGCCGCGGCGGGTCACGCGCTCCTTTTCGCGAGCACGCTGCTTATCCTTTTCCCGCATTTTTGCCATCCTTTCCAAAAAACGCACCGTGGCGCACCGTATGATGCCCCGTGCGTTCTGTCTATACTATTTTTGCCGTGTTTGCAGCGAAAATCCAAAAATCCAATATATATTATAACACTTTTATTTCTTTATTACAAGGACTGATTTTAATGCAAAAACTGATATAACGAAGCTTTTTCGGGAGAACTTTCATGAAACGCTATCAAAACAGATGCCTTCCCCTGCTTGCCACGGGGCTTGGCGCGGGACTTCTGAACGGTCTGCTCGGTGCCGGCGGCGGTATCCTCATCGTCTACGCGCTGCGTGGCATTTTTTCAAAAAAGGTGGCAAACGGGCGTGCTTTTTACCCCACCGCTCTCGCCGTCATGCTTCCGCTTTCGGCACTCTCCGCATGGCAATACGCCAAGGGTGGACACCTGCTTGACGCATCCGTGCTTCCCCTTGTATTTCCCGCCCTCGCAGGAGGACTCGTGGGTGCCATGCTCCTCTCCCGCATGGCACCACGCGTGCTCAACCGTATCTTCGCTGCGGTCGTGCTGATCTCGGGCATTTTGCTGGCGGTGTAATATGCTCTTGCTTCCGATCGTCAGCTTTTTCATCGCCATCCTCTCGGGGCTGGGTGTCGGCAGTGCGGGACTGCTTGTCACCTGGCTGACTCTTATAGAGGGTATGCCGCAGATCACGGCACAGGGGATGAACCTGATCTTTTTTCTTTGCTCCTCGGGCGTGGCACTGCCGGTGCACCTCTTCCGCACGCCCCCCCTCTGGGGCGCCGTACTGCTGCTCCTGCCCACGGGAGTGCTTGGCAGTCTGCTCGGCGGATTTCTTGCGCCCCTGCTCCCACAGGCGATCCTGCGCCGTCTGTTCGGCTTTCTGCTCATTGCCGCCGGTTCGCTCGGCTTGCTTTCCGGAAAAAAATGATCCGTTCTTCATAATTTATTAAATATTTTTTTCATAAAACCTCTTTACACGGTTGGGTAAATATGCTATAATACTCGGGCATGACGTCTACCCGGTGGCGGGATCAAGTCCGCATCTGCGGTTTTCACCAGCCCTCCGCTGAGTTGACGCATAGTAAAAGAAAGGTGAAAAGACCATGCTGAAAGACGAAAAACAAGCCATTATCGAGCAGTACAAGACCCACGAGGGTGACACCGGCTCCCCTGAGGTTCAGATCGCGATCCTTACCCATCGCATCAACGCTCTGACCGAGCACCTCAAGGCAAACCACAAGGACCATCACAGCCGCCGCGGCATGCTGAAAATGATCGGTCACAGAAGAAACCTTCTCGGTTATCTTCAGAAGAACGATATCGCCCGTTACCGTGCGATCATCGAGAAGCTGAACCTGCGCAAGTAATGCAGACGGGAGTGGGGATGGGCTCCGCCCTCTCCGCTCCCCCTTTTCGTTCCCGACATTCTCCCGCAGTACGGCTTAGCAGTTAAATATGCGCCTCTCGGCGAGGGACGCGTATCTAATTGTTAAACCTCTGCGGGTGAAAATATAAAAACACGGAGGAAACAATAATGTCCGAGCATGCAGTAAGCACCCCTATGGTGTTTAAAAACTACAAGACCTTCCGTTACACGCTTGCGGGCCGTCCGCTGGTAGTGGAAACCGGAAAAATGGCAGGCCTTGCAAACGGCTCCTGCCTCGTTCGCTACGGTGAAACCGCGATCCTTTGCTGTGCCACCGCCTCTGTCCGTCCCCGTGACGGCATCGACTTCCTGCCTCTTTCGGTCGACTACGACGAAAGAATGTATGCGGCAGGTAAGATCCCCGGCGGTTACCTCAAGCGCGAGGGTAAGCCCTCGGAGAAGGCTGTCCTCACCTCTCGCGTGATCGACCGTCCCATCCGTCCCCTCTTCCCCAAGGATCTGCGCAACGACGTGGCGCTCACCCTGACCGTCATGTCGGTCGACCCCGACTGCTCTCCCGAGATCACCGCAATGATCGGTGCCTCGATCGCCCTTTCCATCTCGGATATTCCGTGGAACGGCCCGATCGGCGGCGCACTTGTCGGTCTTGTGGACGGCAAGCTGGTCATCAACCCCACCTATGAGGAGCAGCAGAAGAGCGATCTTCAGCTGACTGTTGCCGCCTCCACCAAGAAGGTCGTCATGATCGAGGCAGGTGCCAACGAGGTGGATGACGACACGATGTATGACGCCATTATGCTCGCTCACCGCGAGATCAAGGACCTGCTCGTCTTTATCAATGCCATCGTTGATGAGATCGGCAAGCCCAAGTTCGCCTATCCCTCCTGCGAGCTGGATCACGACATGTTTGACGAGATCTTTGCTTTCTGCGAGAAGGATCTGATGGTGGCGCTTGACACCGACGACAAGAACGTGCGCGACGCACGCGTAGCTCCCATTTACGACGCCATCGTGGAGAAGTTCTCCGAGAAGTACCCCGATCTGCAGGGTCAGATGGAGGAGCTCCTTTATAAGATGCAGAAGAAGATCGTTCGCCGCTGGCTGCTGGTTGACAAGAAGCGTGTTGACGGTCGCCGCATGGACGAGATCCGTCCCCTCGGTGCAGAGGTCGGTCTTCTGCCCCGCGTACACGGCACGGGCCTTTTCACCCGCGGTCAGACCCAGGTGCTGACTGCCGCCACGCTCGGCACGCTCGGCGAGGCTCAGATGCTTGACGGCATCGACAGTGAGACCAGCAAGCGCTATATGCATCACTACAACATGCCCGGCTTCTCGACCGGCGAGGCAAAGTCCACCCGTAGCCCCGGCCGCCGCGAGATCGGTCACGGTGCACTGGCAGAGCGCTCGCTTATCCCCGTGCTCCCCTCCGAGGACGAGTTCCCCTATGCGATCCGTCTGGTTTCGGATGTCGTTTCCTCCAACGGCTCGACCTCTCAGGGCTCTGTCTGTGGCTCCACCCTTGCTCTGATGGATGCAGGTGTCCCGATCAAGGCTCCCGTTGCAGGCATCTCCTGCGGTCTGATCACCGCAGAGGACGGCTCCTGGGACGTCATGATGGACATTCAGGGTCTTGAGGACTTCTACGGCGACATGGACTTCAAGGTCGCGGGCACTCATAAGGGCATCACCTCGATCCAGATGGATCTGAAGGTTGACGGTTTGACGCCCGAGATCATCCGTGCTGCACTCGCCATGACCCACAAGGGCCGCGATTATATCATCGACGAGGTCCTGCTGAAGGCAATCCCTGCTCCCCGCAAGGAGGTTTCTCGCTACGCACCCAAGATGACCACCATGAAGATCGACCCCGACAAGATCCGCGAGGTCATCGGCAAGGGCGGCGCCGTGATCCAGAAGATCACCGCAGAGTCGGGTGCCAAGATCGACATTGAGGATGACGGCACCATTCACATCGCTGCCGTGAACGGCGACAGCGCCGAGAAGGCAAGAGCTGCCATCGCTTCCATCGCCTACGATCCCGAGGTCGGCACGGTGTTTACCGGTAAGGTCACGGGCATCAAGGACTTCGGTGCATTCGTGGAGTATGCCCCCGGCAAGGAGTGCATGGTCCACATCTCCAAGATCGCCAAGACCCGTATCGACAAGGTGGAGGACGTGCTCAAGATGGGCGACATCGTGAAGGTCAAGTACATGGGCTTCGATCAGAAGAAGGGCCGCATGGAATTCTCGATGAAGGACGCCATTGACTGATCCTTGATCGGTTTTAACAACAAAGAAGGCAATGCGCGCGGCGCATTGCCTTCTTTTGTTTGGTATAGATGCGTTTCCGCTTGCAAAATCTATGGTTGAAAAAACGTGGAAAGGAGTCTTTCTCATGGAACAGCACGCAAAGCGGGACACAGCTTTGCTTTTTTGCATATCCGCCCTGCTGCTCGCGGGAGCATTGGCGATCCTCCTCTTCCCCGCCCCCCGTTTTTCGGCACGCGAAAACCGCCTGCTGGAGGACAAACCCACCTTCACGCTTGACGCACTCAAAAGCGGTGCGCTTGCCACTCGGCTGGATCACTATGCCACCGAGCGCTTTCCCGCCCGGAACGGACTGCGGTCGCTTGCCGCACTCACCGAGCTTGCTCTCGGCAAAAGAGAGGTCAATGGGGTGATTTTTTGCAGGGACCGAAGCCTTGCACGGCACACCGAGGTGAAGGACGCCGCATACCAAAAGAATCTGCGCGCACTGCAAAAGCTGTTATCAAAGAGGGCAACGGGACAGGCATGTCACGTGGGCGTGATCCCCAGACGCATCGAGGGGCGCGCCCAGGTTCTGCCCGCGCATTATAAGGGAACCCGTGAGCAGGAAATCTATCGGACCCTGCAAGTCGCCTTACCCGACGCGCACCTTTTTGAGGGGCTGACGGGCGAGAATGATTGGTTTTGCACCGATCACCATCTGACGGCAAGCGGCGCCTTTTCGGTCTACTGCGCTCTTGGGGAAATGCTCGGCTACACGCCCATACCGCGGGAGGAATTTCACGCCGTAACGGTCAGCGAAAGCTTTTACGGTACCAGCTATGCGGCGGCGGGCATACCGACGGCTCCGCCCGATCGGATCACACTTCTGCGGCACGCGCTTGATACGGAGCTTTGCCTCAAGCGCGACGGACAAGCCGTTTCCTTTCGCGGCGTCTACGACCTTGAAAAGGCATGCGGCAACGACGGCTATGCCGTATTTCTCGGAGGAAACGCCGCCATCGTTGAGATCACACGGGAAGAGGAGGACAGCAGACCCACGCTTCTTATCATCAAGGACAGCTTTGGCAACGCGATCATTCCCTTTCTTGCACAGCACTATCGCATCCTCGCGGCAGATCCGAGATATTGTGACCGAAAAACGCTCCTTGCGCTGACCGAGACGGCAGACACATGTCTGGTGCTCTGCGGCATCCAAACGCTTTGCGGCGGCAGTTTTTTGTAGTGCAAGACAAAAAGCCCCGCGTGCCGACGGCACACGGGGCTTTCCCGAATCAGCAGATCATGCTGCGAGATTGACGTAGAAGGCATTCAGACCGACCACGACGCTCTCATCGAGCGTGGGCTTGGTAAGGTTGCCGCAGTTGGTGAAGGCGTAATCGCCGATCTCCTCAAGCGAGGAGGGGAAGGGCATGGCATTAAGAGCGCCGCAACCGAAGAAGGCGTAATCACCGATCTTGGTGATATCGGCACTGCTTGTGACGGTTTCCAGCTCCTCACAGTTCATAAAGGTTTGTGCACCGATCTCGGTCACACCCTCGGGCAGAGCGATCGCCGCGAGCTTGACACAGCCGAAGAAAGCCTTATCGGCAATCTCGGTAAGCCCCGAGGGAAGCGAAATGGCGGTAATGCCGGTGCAGCCTGCGAAGGCGCCCGAGCCAATGGTCCCCAGCGTGGAGGGCAGCGTGACCGAGGTCAACTGAGCACAGCCTGCAAACGCGGTATCCTCAATCACGACAACACCCTCGGGAATCACCACAGAGGTGATGTTGGACATCTGATAAAACGCGCTCTTTGCAATGGTGGTCACGCTTCTGTCACTGATCACAGAGGGAATGGTGATCGCATGGGGAATATAGCTTGCAGAGAAACCCGTGATCGCGATCTCATCACCGTTGACGATCTCATACATAAAGCGGTCACCGTACTCGCCGCCGGCATCATAATACTGATCACCTGTCGAAACGGTCAGATCCACATCGTCCTCATCTTCTCCATCCTTATCCTTGGAGCAGGCAAGGAGCGAGCAGGCAAGCAAAAGTGCCATCATCAGCGCTAAGATTCTTTTCATGTAAGGTTCCTCCGCCTGTGCGGCAAGCATGCCACACGAATTCATTATATGGATATTATAACCTAAATTTTGAAGCCTGTCAAGAGAAAAACCGACAATGCCCATTTTTTTTGAAAAGCGCCGCGGCACGCGTCTGCTTTCTTGACAAAAAGAAGTGATGTTTGCTATAATGGTGTATAACACTTCAACACTGTTTTGGGAGGCGGCTATGGCAGAGCAACTTCAGGACGGGATCGGCAGGCTTTACGGCGTCGGTCCTGCCAAAATCAACGTATACGGCAAGCTCGGCATCAAAACGCTCGGCGATCTGCTGTATCATTTTCCGCGCTCCTACGAGAACAGGGGCGACGTCCATCTTCTCTCCGAGGCACCCGAAAATTCGCGAACCGCACTGGTGCTGACGGTGGGCACCGAGCCTCGCAGCACCCGCATCAGAGGCAGGATGTCGCTTTTGAAATTCCGCGCCTTTGACGAAAGCGGCGTTTGCGAGATCACCTTTTTCAATCAGGATTACCTCAAAAACCGATTTCTGCTCGGATCAACCTTCCGCTTTTGGGGCAAGGTGCAGAAAAAGGGCAAAAAATACGTCATGACCTCTCCCGAATCCGAGCCGTTTGAGGAAAACAAGCCCTTGCCCGATCTGCTGCCCGTCTACCGTCTGTCGGCAGGTCTGACGTCCAAGCAGGTTACGGGAAACGTGGAAAGTGTGCTCTCTGCCGCCGCGCTGCTTGCGGACCCGCTGCCCGACGCGATCCGCGAGGAGGAGCGCCTTGCGACCCTTGGATTTGCTCTGCGTAATATCCATCAGCCCACCGATTACCGCGCTCTTGCTGCAGCCAAGCGGCGTCTGATCTTTGACGAATTCTTCATCTTTGCGCTGGGGCTTTCGCTCTCCAAGCGATCTGCCAAGCGCGAGGGCGCACCGGCTTGCACCGACGGCGACATCAGTGATCTGCTGTCCGCGCTTCCCTACCGTCTGACGGGCGCACAGGAGCGCGTGATCGATGAGATCCGCAACGATATGGCAAAGACCGCGCCGATGAGCCGCATCGTCGTGGGGGACGTGGGCTGCGGCAAGACGGTCTGCGCCGCAGCCGCCATGCTGATCGCCGTCAAAAACGGCAGACAGGCGGCACTGATGGCGCCCACCGAGATCCTTGCCAGACAGCACTACGAGGATCTTGCCCCCATCTTTGGTGCCATGGGCATCGATACGGCGCTTCTGATCGGCGCGACAACGGCGGCACAAAAGCGAAGTATACGCGCGGCGCTTGCACAGAGTGACGAAAAAAAGCGACTTCCGATCGTGATCGGCACCCAGGCGCTTCTCTCTGACGGGGTGGAATTTGCCGCCCCCGGCATCATCGTGACAGACGAGCAGCACCGCTTCGGCGTCAGACAGCGCGCTACCCTCTCGGAGAAGAATGAGCACGCTCATATGTTGGTCATGAGCGCCACGCCGATTCCCCGTTCCCTCGCACTGGCGCTTTGGGGAGATCTTGATCTCTCACGCATCGACGAGATGCCCGCGGGCAGGCAGCGCGTTGATACCTTTGTGGTGAACGAGAGCTATCGCGCACGTCTGAATGCCTTTATCCGTAAATGCTGTCTTGAAGGCGGTCAGGTCTACGTGGTCTGCCCTGCCGTCGAGGAGCGCGACGCCGAGATCGACGAGATCCTGCTTGCCGAGATCGGCGAGGAAGCCCCCCTTGCCGACGACCGTCCCCCCTTAAAGGCGGCGGTACAGTATGCTGACGAGCTTTGCGAGGCACTGCCCGAGCTATCCGTCGCCTTCGTGCACGGCTCGATGAAGAGCCGCCAGAAGGAGGAGATCATGCAGCGCTTTGCGGCAGGCGAGATCCAGGTCCTTGTTTCCACCACCGTGATCGAGGTGGGTGTGAATGTACCGAATGCCAATCTGATGATCGTGGAAAACGCCGAGCGCTTCGGGCTTTCCCAGCTCCATCAGCTCCGCGGACGCGTCGGACGCGGAACGCGGAAATCCTACTGTATCCTGGTTTCGGATACCGACCGCGAGGGAGATTCCACTGCGGCAAGGCGCCTTGATACCATGCGCACCACCTATGACGGCTTTGCCATCGCAGAAAAGGATCTTGCACTCCGCGGGCCGGGTGATTTTCTTTCCGGCACGGGCAACGACGCCATAAGGCAGAGTGGAGGCGTACGGTTCCGTCTTGCGGCATTGTGCGACGATACGGGACTTCTGACCACCGCATTCTCCCGTGCACGGGCACTGGTCGACGCCGATCCCGAGCTTGCCGCGCATCCTCTGCTTCGCACCACCGTGGATCGGATGTTTACTCTTGACACCGACACCATCAGCTGATCGGCATATGCGATATCACGGGACAATGTGACGCAGTGAATTACAGCCCTGCGGCAACGCGAACAGAAGGTAGCCCCCACGGATCGCCTGCGACCATCGGGTGCAATTCACAAGGGGTGTAAAACAAGAATTCATGACACAGCCTGTTGATATGCGACAACACCAATTTATCGAAAGCAAAACAGGAGCAGAAGGCAAAAGCCATCTGCTCCTGTTTTGCTTTTTGTTATGGCACAGCAGAAGAAAGTCGAGGCGCAACGCCGCATCGCGCCGCTGATTGGGCGAAGTACAAGCTTCCCCGCTCGTTCAAGACGCAAGCGAGGCAAGGCGCACCGAGCGAGGGGGCGACGGCGTAGTTACCTACGCCGAGCACCGCGAGTCGAGGCGCAACGCCGCATCGCGCCGCTGATTGGGCGAAGTACAAGCTTCCCCGCTCGTTCAAGACGCAAGCGAGGCAAGGCGCACCGAGCGAGGGGGGCGACGGCGTAGTTACCTACGCCGAGCACCGCGAGTCGAGGCGCAACGCCGCATCGCGCCGCTGATTGGGCGAGCCACTCATGCGTCCTTCGGGGAAAGAAAAGCCTTCGTCTTCTCACTCTTCGGATTGCCGAAGACCTCCTCGGGGGTTCCCTCCTCCTCGATGACGCCATCCGCCATGAAGATCACGTGGTCGGAAACGTTACGGGCAAACTCCATCTCGTGCGTCACGATGATCATGGTGCGCTCCGAATTCTTGAGCGACTTGATCACGCGCAGCACCTCTCCCGTCAGCTCAGGATCAAGTGCCGAGGTGGGCTCGTCAAAGCAAAGGATGTCGGGAGAGAGCATGAGTGCTCTCGCAATGGCAACACGCTGCTGCTGACCGCCCGAAAGCTGGCAAGGATAAAAATCCGCCTTCTCGGCAAGTCCGACCTGCGCAAGCAGCTTTTTCGCCTCGTCGCGGATGCGATCCAGCTCGGCGCGCTTCTCTGCGACGGGCATTTTCTCCTTTTTGGCACGCTCGTCAAGCCGCAGCGTGGGTGCCAGCATCAGATTTTCGAATGCCGTATACTGAGGAAACAGGTGGAAGGACTGAAAAACAAGTCCGAAGCGGGAGCGCTTCTCGCGCAGCTCCTTATCACTGAAAAGAAGCCCCTTTTCCGCCTTAAATATGACCTCGTCACCCACCGTGATCTCGCCCTCATCGGCGATCTCAAGAAAGTTCAGGCAACGGAGCAGCGTTGTTTTTCCGCTGCCCGAGGAGCCGATGATGCTGACGACCTCACCCTTCTCGAGTGTGAAATCGATACCGCGCAGCACCACGGTATCGCCAAAGGATTTGTTGATATTTTTAACCGTTAAAAAGCTCATACTACACCTTATAATAGCTTAATTTCTTTTCCGCATAGCCGAAAAGAAGGGTCAGCGCACCCACAAAGGCGAGATAGAAAACTGCCGTGTAAAAGAGAGGCCAGATGAGTGCACGGCTGGTAAACTGCTCGGCACGCCAGATGATCTCAGTCACGGCGATCACACGGGCAAGGGCGGTATCCTTGACCAGTGTAATGATCTCATTACCCATCGGGGGAATGATGCGCTTGACGACCTGCATAAAGATGACCTTGCGAAAGATCTGCCACTTCGTCATGCCAAGCACCTCGCCCGCCTCGGTCTGCCCCGTGGGGATCGCCTCGATGCCCGCACGGTAGATCTCCGAAAAATAGCAGGCATAATTGATGACGAAGGCAATAATGGTCGCCGAAAATCGGCTGGTGATGGGTGTGCCGAATAAGAAGCCCGGTACATAAAACACCACGAAGAGCTGAAGCATCAGCGGCACGCCGCGGATGATCCAGACAAAGGTCTTAAATACCGCCTTGACGGGGCGGAATTTCGACATCGTTCCGAAGGAAATGAGCAAACCCAAAGGAAGGGCTAACACAAGTGTTAGCCCAAAAATAGAACACGTCGTTCCAAATCCCTTGAGAAGACTTAGGGTGACTTCTAAAAACAGCCTCATTACAGATCCTTACTGTGCAGTCTTTTTTGCCATGAAGGAGTCGGTTACGCGAACGCCGTACTTAGCGGCGAGCTCCTCGACCTTACCCTCGTTAAGCAGCTCAACGAGCGCCTCGTTGATCTTCTCATCAAGGTCGCTGTTCTTGCGGCAACCGATAGAGTAGACCTCGGGGTCGATGTCAATGGCACTGACGATCGAAAGGTTGGCATAATCGCCCTTGCCCACGACCTCATCGGCAAGCAGCTTATCCACCACGATG
Organism: Oscillospiraceae bacterium; assembly: GCA_015063625.1. Lineage (GTDB taxonomy): Bacteria > Bacillota > Clostridia > Oscillospirales > CAG-272 > Firm-07. Next base: position 57,895 of record SVTT01000005.1, on the reverse strand, counting down.
AAATCAACGGTGTTGGCGTTCAGGTCGGTAAACACAGCAAGCTGGGAGGACTTTGCAGCCTCGATGGTCGCGCCTGCGCTCTGGGCGTAGGACTCACCCGCACTGCCGTTCTCGGCACCTGCCTTCTTGCCCGAAAGCGAAGCGGCAGAGGTGAACTCACCAAGGCGGTCGGTCTTAACGACCACGCACTGCTTGTTATCAAGGTACGCATAAGTAAAGTCGACCTTCTCCGAGCGCTCGATGCCGTCGGAATCCTTAGAGTTGGAGGTAAAGCCGTTCCAGATGCAGTCGATGGTGCCTGCCTGAAGCTCGGCATACTTATTGCCCCAGTCGATCACCTGGAATTCCACGTCAACACCCAGCTTCTGGGCAACCAGTCTGGCAAGCTCGGTATCAAAGCCGATGAGATCGCCGCTGTCGTCGGCAACCAGGTCACCGTTTGCATCATAATAGTTCATAGGAGCGTAAATGGTGATGCCGCAGATGAACTTACCGTTCTTTTCCACCTTCTCCCAGTCGGACTTCTTGCCGCAGGAGGCAAAGGTGGCGACACAGCCGACGATCATCAGCAGTGCAAGCGCGAGAGTCAGAATCTTTTTCATGTTATTTCTCCAATTTTTGAATTTGCTTTATCACTTTACTTGACTAAAGCACGCGACTATCATACCACCATTTGAAGCATTTGTCAACACCTTTTGTAACTTTTTCTCATTTTTGTCATTCTGTATAATAAAGCAAGGGGTGCATCTGACACTTTTGTCAAACGCACCCCGTTTATTTTAAGGAAGAATCCAGACCGTGACGGTATAATCCGCACTGACCTGATAAGACCCGAGCAATCGGTATCCTTGCTCGGCGCGGAATTCGGGCAGAAAATCGCGCATAGCGCCAAGCCCGCTCTGCTCTCCTCCTCTGAAGGAGGATTCGTGTGAGGCGACGGCGTAATCCCCCACGGTGCTGAGCACCATCATCTTCGGAGGATGCTCCTTCAGTCGGTCGATATCGGCGATCACAGCCGCATCGGTGGAAACATCAAACCACTGAATGGCGGTATCGGTCGCCTTATCGCGCTCGGTCATCAGATACAGGATCGGCATATGCGGAAAGACGAAGATCGGATCCTCGGGTGTTGTGAACGCAGTCACGTCACGGTAGACCGCCTCATACATTTGGGCATATTCCTTTTTCATGCGAAGCCCCTTCAGAAGCGGCACGTCGGTCCCCTCGGTCTGTTCCCAGATCGCACCGACGTCAAGCCCCCACCAGGTATACATACAGATCGATTTTCTCCCCCATGCAATACCCGCCTCAAAGAGCATCACGACCGAGAGCGCACACGCTGCGATCTCGCGACGGCGGAAGGTCAGGTGCGGCAGCAGGATCGCCGCGATCAGCGGATAGCCGAGCGCCGATTGGCTCTCGGTCACGCCGCCCGAGGTACAGACGGCAAACGCCAGCACAAAGGCAGAACCCGAGAGGAAAAAATAACGGTAGCGAGAGCCGTCGGGCACAGGAGTCAGACGGCGACGGAGGATCATGCCGAAGGCAAGCGACCCGAAAACCAGCGCAAGTATCACCAGTACCGCCATCAGCTTCCAGGTCCGGAAAAAGTACCAGTTGTTCCGCAGCAGCACGCGAATACCCAGCGTGATCACACCGCCCGCGACCAGCACGGTCGAGCCGATCAGAATTGCCCAATAACGGTGGGAACGGGGCTTGTTTTCCGTATCCTCGAAGCGCTTTGCATAATGCGAAAGCACGAAGACTGCGGCGAAGAAAAGCACCGCCACGATCGAGCCTGTGAGAAGATGCTTTCCGTCACGGAGGATCCAGCCGAACAGCAGATCAAACAGGCTGCCACCCTTCGCCGAAACCGAGGCACTGAAGTTGTAATAGAAATATTCGTCAAGCGCCCCCTTGGAGGCAAGGAGCAGGAGCATTGTGCCGTAAAGCACCACCGTGGTGCCGAGCAGCGTGAGCAGGTGACGGAGATATTCCCTTTTACGGGAGGGAAGAATGAACAAAAACAGGAAGACCGCATAGCAGAAAAGCAGGAAGAAAAGTCCACTGCTCTGCTTATACATGCTGGCAAGAACGGCAAACACCGCACCGAGCAGGACATGCTTGTCCACCAAGCGATACCGACGCTCCTCTCCCCGATCAAGACGGGCAAAATAGCGCAGAAAGAAATAGACCGAAAGATAGACGTGAAGATCCATCACGCGGATATAATCGTAAAAGACCTGCACGACCTCGCTTTGCAGCACCAGCGCCGCGAGGGGACCTGCCAGCATGGCAAAGCGACGGTTGTCGGTCAGCTGATCAAAAATCAGCACAGCCACCGCGCCGGTCGCGGCAAAGAGCACCACGCCGAGGATGCGCAGGGCAATGATGCTATAGCCGAACACACGGGTGAACACCGCGATCAGATAGGTATAAAGCGGGGGAAAGAGCAGCTCGAAATCCACATAAGGAACGGCGCCCTGCTCATTGATGAGATAGGCATAATAGGAATACCAGCCCTCGGCGGGCGGCATGCTTTTATTGGCAAAAATGCCTGCGACCAGCGCACACACCAGCACGCCGAAAAGCGTGGCGGTCAGGAGCGTGGGGGTCAGATACCCCTTGTCATCCTTTTGAAGCCACAGTGTCCTCCCCTTCATAGATCCTCCCTGCAAAAACGACAACGGCTGACGCCGCGCGGTACTCTAATATATTATTATAACCTCTTTCATCTCAATTGTAAAGGGGGGAGAAGGAATTTTGTCAAAGAAGCGCCACCGCAACCAAAGCAGCCGCCATGGTCACACACCCGATCACGTTGGTCCTTGACAGCCTTTCGCGGAAAAAGATGACCGAGGCAATGACGCTCAGCAGCATCGTGCCGGAATTGTCAAGGGTATAAAGCACCGTCAGGTCGACAAGCGGTATGATGTAAACGAGCAGATTGATGGCAGCCGCCACGGCGAGCGAGCACGCGGCAAGATAAAGTGCCGAGCGTCCCGTCTGCCGCATGGTGGCAGCGATCCTCCTTTTCTGCTTGATTGCGAGCACGACAAAAGAAAGCAGGACGGCAACGCCATAGGTGATCGCCACCATCTCATCCTTTTCCTCTACACCCGTGAGGCGCTGCTGTACGTCAAGCAGGCAGCCGTACGTACCGTTGCAGATGCCGAGAAGAAGGCAGGTGACAAAAAATTTGCCGCTTTTGGGTCTTGCCTCACCCTGCTTGCGGGAAATGAGCCAGACAGCCAGAAAGACAACGAGCAGGGCAAGAATCTTAAGAATTGAGAGTGATTCTTGAAAAAGCAGATGGGCAACGGCGGTGGGGATCACGATGCCGCCCGCAATCGAAAAAACCATCAACACCGAGTAAGGACCGCTTTGCGCCGCCTCAATGATGAAGCGGTTGTAGCCGAAGAGCGCTACGGCGTTGATCACACCGAGCAGGACCGTGACCGACGAAAAGGAAAACGAAAAGCCCGACACGAAAAAGGCAACCAGGACCACAAACATCCCACTGACCACCGTAAACACGGGGGACGCCATCTCTGGATCGCCCGGATAGTGATCCGAATACTTCTTGCAAAGAAGTGATTGCATGGTATAAAGCAGTACCATCATGCCGACCGACAATGCATTGATCATATCAAAACCTCTTTTTTACACATGAGATCCTCAGTGCATATATTTTTTTCGATTTTCCTCCCAGATGCGGTCACGCTCGACCGAGCGGATACGACGCATCGCCTCCACGGTCATCTGCCAGGTCCGCTCGGGATTCTCGGCGCGGTAGTCGTTGGATTCACTGCCGCGGAAGCCCCATGCAAGCAGGGTGCGTGCGCCCGCATCGTATGCGGCGGCGGTCGCCTCAATGATCTCCTCCTCCCTGCCGCGCGGAACATGATAGGTCTGGATCCAGACGTTATGGTCCTTATGATAGTCCCGCGCGATCTCCATATTCTTCCTTGTTTTTTCATAGACGAACTCATAGGGATCGACCGGCTCGCCGTGACTGTACCAATAGGGATCACAGCCCACGTTATGCAAATGGGGCAGACTGCAGATCCGATCCAACGTATCGAGGCTGATGCCGTAATGGGGCTTGAGCATCACGCAAACGGCGTTATAAAGCCCGAGCGAGGCGGCGTATGCCGTGATCTCGCCGAAATAGTCAAGCAGCGTTGCCGAACGGAATTCATCCACCTCGGCGCAAAGCCCCGTCGGCATCTCCTTTCCGTAACGCTCGAAATAAAGCCTTTGACAGCGGGGACAGCGGCAGGTAAAGACCACCGCCTCACCCGGATAGCTCGGCTTGGGCGTGGGAAAAAAGGGCTCGTCCCAAAACACCGTCTTTCCCCCGATCTCCGCCACGGTATCCAGCCATTCCTTTACGAACTTGCGGTATTCTGGGCTATTCAGACAGACCTGATAAGGATGAATGGTACCGTCGCTGTTGTACATATGTGCATCGGGATGATAGGAAAGGAAATGCGACTTGTCACCGGGTGCTCCGCCGATGCCCCAGTTATCCACCCAAACCTCCATGCCCGCGTCCTCGGTGATGGCAAAGATATCCTTCATCACCGTCTTATGGCGCTCCCAGTCGGTGTGTGAGAGCATATGTACCACGATGTCCATATCTGCGCGCGCGATCTCCGCCATATCCGCACGGACGTGCGAGGGCATGCGGTTGCCGTGATAGGCAACGCCTGTTTTCAAGCTTCTTCCTGCCATAAGCTCCTCCTTGATGGATCAAAACGATCCGACGTTGTCTTTATTATAGCAAGGCACGCTTGCTTTCTCTATGCCTCTTTCATAAAACAATTTGTCGAATCGATAAAAAATAACAGAAATATTGACATTTACGCCGCCTTTTCTTATAATGTTTTATGAAATCACCAAACCGGAGGATGGCATGGAGCTGACACTGATCAAGGGACTGCTGAAGGATTTCTATTTACTGTCGGGCATCCGCGTTTCGCTTTACAACACACAGCTGCAATGCATTGCCGACTGCGGCGCACCCCCCGTCCCCTTCTGCACGGCGATCCAGCGTAAGGGCGAGGGCTATGCCGTCTGCTTTCGCTCAGACCTCTCTGCCTTTGAGCGCGTAAAAACAAGCCGTGAGCCCCTTTATTTCGATTGTCCCTTCGGCATCCCCGAGGCACTGGTCCCCATTGTGGAATCGGGCACCGTCAGGGGCTATCTCTTTGCGGGTCAGGTGCTTCGCAAGGGCAAGGAGCATGAGGGAGCCGCCCTGCGCACTGCCCTTTCCCTGCTCGGCGAGGAGCGCAGGGATGAGATCGGAGAGGCGGTCAGCGCACTCTGCCGTAAGGAAGAGGACGAGCTGCTTGCCGCCCGACGCCTGCTTGGTCTGCTTGCCACGCATATTGCCGAGCGATTTTTGCTGCCCGAGGAGGGAGAGCATCTTGCGGCACTTACCAAGGAATGGCTTGACCGCAATTTTGCACACCGTGTCAGCCTTTCCTCGCTGTCGCTCCACTTCCATTGCAGCACGGTCACGCTGACCGAGCATTTCCGCAAGCGCTATGGGGATACGATCTTTCACTATCTGACCGAGCGCCGTCTTTGTGCCGCCAGGCGTCTGCTTTGCGAAACGTCATTGCCGACCGGGGTGATCGCCGAGCAATGCGGCTTCAGTTGCTCGGAGCATTTTTCAAAGGTCTTTAAGCGGCAATGCGGCATACCGCCGTCGGTGTGGCGGGACACCCGATGCAAATCACACGGGATCGGTTGACAAAAGCACGTTGTCTGCATATCAAAAGGGAGTGAGCACGCAGCTTGCGTGCTCACTCCCTTTGCATCGTCAAAGAGAGCCTGCTCTCCAAGGCGATCGCACCGTCACGCCGTCTTCTTTTTGCCAAGCAGAATGAAGAGAACGGCACTGACGGCGAGGAAATACGGATAGAACATATAGGGAATGATCTTCACGGCGGCAATGCCTGCGGCAGCAGAGGCATAAAGCATCTGTGCACCGTAGGGGATGATGCCCTGGAAGATACAGGTAAAGATATCCAGCAGGGATGCCGTCTTACGGGGCGAGATATCGTACTCCTCTCTCACCTCGGTGGCGATGGGCGCCGCCATCACGATGGCAACCGTGTTATTGGCGGTGGCAACATCCATTGCCGAGGAAAGCAGTGCGATGCCGAGCTGCCCGCCCTTTTCACCGCGGAAATGCTTTCTGACAAAGGCAAGGATCGCCTCAAAGCCGCCGTTTGCCTTGACCAGGGACCCGAGGCACGCCACCAAAAGCGCGACCAGCACGGTCTCGTACATGCCCGACACGCCGCTTCCCATCGAGGAGAGCATGGCAACGGGCGCGAGCGTGGAGGTCGCAAAGCCTACCAGCGCGGTCAACACAATGCCGCCAAGCAGCACCAGGAAGACCTGAACGCCGAGCATGGCGGCGATCAGAATGGAAAAATAGGGCAATGCCTGCACCACGGTGCGCCAGGTGATGGTGAACTGCGCCATCTCGGCGCTCTCGCCCACCAGAGCGAAGATCAGAAGAAGCACGATCGTGGCAAGTGCCGCGGGAAGCGCGATCTTAAAGTTCTCTCTGAACTTATCCTTCATCTCGCACCCCTGCGTTTTGGTAGCGGCAATGGTGGTATCCGAAATGAAGGAGAGATTATCACCGAACATCGAGCCGCCGACCAGAGCGCCGAAGCAGAGCGCCACCGAGATGCCAGTGGTATTGGCAACCGAAAGCGTGAGCGCGCTCATGACAGTGATGGTGCCGCAGGAGGTCCCCATAGCCATCGAGATCAGGCAGGCGATGACAAAAATGCCGAGCACGGCAAAGCGCGAGGGGATGACCGAAAGCAGCAGCTGCGCGGTGCTGTCGGCACAGCCCGCCGCCGAGGCAAGACCGCCAAAGGCACCTGCGAGCAGGAAGATGAAGATCATGGTGATGATATTGCTGTCCCCTGCCCCCTCGGCGCAAAGACGGATCTTTTCATCGAAGGATGTACCGCGATTCTGGCAGAACGCCACGACAAGGGCAACCATGAATGCCACCACGACCGACATGATGTAAAAGCCCATGCTTTCCTTCAGCACGTACTCAAAAAGAATGCCCACACCGAGATACAGGATCAAAAAGACCAGGATGGGAAGAAGCGCCCAGCCGTTCGCGCGGGGCTTTTGCTGCGCTTGGGGCGAATGCTGCGTTTGCGATTGCATGAAAAGCTGCCTCCCATCAAGGTCTCAGACCGCTGCCGCCCTGGAGCGTAATGGTCTCGCCTGTAATGTAGGATGCCTCATCCGAGCAAAGGAAGACACACACGCGACCGACATCCTTTTCGGGATCGGCAAATCTGCCCATCGGCACGCCCTTGATGGTCTGCTCGTAGCGCTCGGGGTATTCCTCCTTGAACTTCTTCAGTCCCTCGGTCATCGCGAGAGGACAAATGACATTAACGCGCACGCCGTCGGGTGCCCACTCGGTCGCAGCCACGCGGGAAAGACCTCTGATGCCCTCCTTTGCCGCAGCATACGAGGACTGTGCAATTCTGCCGAAGAGTCCTGCGCCCGAGGCAAAGTTGATCACACAGCCGCCCGTCTTCTTCAGATACGGAAACGCCTCGCGCATATAGAAGAAGGTGGCATAGATGCCCGAATAAATGGCAAGGTCAAGGTCCTCCCTGGTGTGGTCAATCAGCATCTTGCCCGAGGCGGATGCCTGCGCATTGTTGATGACCGCATCGATCCTGCCAAAGGTCGCAACCGCCTGATCGATCACGTTTTTGATCGCCGCCTCATCGGCACCGTCGGCAGTGACGGCAAGCACGCGGCAGCCGTAATCGCGCTCAAGATTCTCTTTTGCGGCAAGCAGTGTCGACTCGGTGCGCCCAGTGATCACAAGATCTGCACCCGCCTTAGCAAATGCGGTGGAAAGCCCGAAGCCAATGCCTCTGCCGCCTCCTGTAATGATGACAACTTTACCCTTCAGTTCGGTCATGATCGTTCTCCTTTGATATGTAATTTTGTTTTCGATCGTATCGAAGCCGCGACAGTATGCCCTTCAAAATCGGCAGGGCCCTGTGCGACCACCCTCATTTTAACACAAAGCCCTGCCTTTTGCAACAATTTTTTGTGACCTTTGAGCGCACGGTGCGTTGAAAATTTATCGCTTTGCCCTTTTGCTGCTCGCCGCGCTTTCAACATTCTCTTTATCGATCCGTTCTCCGGTATACCAAAACTCCCTCCGGGGGGAGTCGGAACCGATTCGAATTCGGCCGGGCAAGAAAAATGGAATCGTGCTCTGCACGATGAAATCCTCGCATGCTCGGATGAAATCTTCAGCCTACGGCCTCAGATGAAATAAAATCCGCCTCTCCTATCCCGACGAAGTCGGATTTCATCGCGAAGCGATTTCATCCACCGCAGGTGGATTTCTTCCGCAGAAGGCGGATTTCGTTGAAAAAAGCACTTGCTCACGCAAGTGCTTTTTTCTGTGCAAAGGCTACGAAAAAGATATTTTTTGCGTTCTTTAATAAGGTTTCGAACTCCCACGGGGACTAACCAATGTAGGCAACACCAATTTATATAATATCTTTCTTATAATACATTTTGATATATTTTTTTGTTTTTCTTGTTTTGGGGATTTCTCCGCGAACAAAAAATGCACGTTTCGCATTGGTTGGGTAAGCAACCTCATAGTGAGGGAATCCTCCACCTCTGCTAATCCAAGCTCCGTTTAAACGTATGCTCCTTATGTTTCTCCACTTAATAATTTCTCTTTGTCCCATTATATAAACGATTTCGATTTCTTCATCCGAAAAAGCCGTATACAATGGTGATATTAAAAAAACAAAGATGGGAAGCAGAGTGGCAATCGCAAAGCCTATTGAAAGTCCAATCTCTCGTTCGATTGCAGCACATATAGATAAAACCAAAAAAATGGCAAAAAGGGCGATGACAAAAAACAGTTGGGTATTAAAAGCATAATGTTTTTGTTTTGTTTTTTTCACAGATGCTCACCGCCTTTCTGTGATTAGTATAGCATGAAATCGGTAAGATTGCAAGTTCGTAAAAAAATGCTTTTCGCCTTGGCGAAAAGCTGCCTTACTTCTTCACTATTCACATATTACGAGCAATGCGAGTATCAAGGTTCTGCGAAGCAGGTTCTTATTACTTATTACTTGCCAAAAAACGACAAGAGGTTTTAGTGAAAAGTGAAGAGTGAAAAGTGAAAAAGTAAAAACGACAACCTTCTGTCGAAGATTGTCGTTTTTTGGCTGGGATGGCAGGATTTGAACCTACGAATGCCAGAGTCAAAGTCTGGTGCCTTACCGCTTGGCGACATCCCAATACCCGTATATTATAGCATCAGAGGAAAGAACTGTCAAGAGCAAAATCCGAAGAATCGGTACATTTTTTCAAGGGGGCGAGGTCGGGCTTCCGCCCCGCCCCCCATTCCTCACAGAAAGATCCCGCTGAGCCAATAGATCAATCCGTAAAGCGTGCCTGCCGCCGTACCGTAAAGCAGAACGGGGCCGGCAACCGTAAAGATCTTGGCACCCACGCCAAGCACAAAGCCCTCGGAACGGCTATCAATGGCGGGAGATGCCACCGCGTTGGCAAAGCCCGTGATGGGCACCAGCGTGCCGCCCCCCGCAAACTTGGCAATGCGCTCAAACAGTCCGAGCGCCGTGAGAAGCACCGCGATGAACACCAGCAGCACTGCCACCGCCGTACCGCTGTTTTCCTCGTTCATCCCGAACACTCTGCGTAAGATCTGTCCCACGCCCTCGGCAAACAGACAGATCCCGCCGCCCACCAAAAATGCCCACATGCAGTTTTTGAGGATCGGGGAACGCGGCGCGCGCGCCTCGACGTAACGGGCATAGCTTTTATCGTTCATATTCATATTCTCTCTCCTTTTTTGCTTGAAAATTTGAAAAACGCTTTACATTTGCGGCAAAATGCGCTATACTGTAAAAGGAAGAACCATGTGAAAGGAGCATGTCCCTTATGTCTACATTCAACCGTTTGTGCGCCAAAGCAAAACGCGCAGTCAAGAAAGTGTCCGACAAGGCAAACGAGCTTGCCGATTCCGCCTCCCGCAGCGTGAAGATCAAGGCACTGGAGATCCGCATTGACGAGCAGTACGAGCTGCTTGGCGAGATCGTATACCGCGATCTGCACACCGGGGAGAGCCTTGAGGAGGAAAAGCTGCAGATCATTGCCACCATCGACGGCCTGTTTGACCAGATGGAGGAGCTGAAAAAGGTCACCGCCGAGGAGGACGCTGTGCAAAACGACGAGCCGACAAGCGATACCGCCTGCGACGAGGATGCAGCTGCCGAAGAGGTCTGCGACGAGCAGGTCGTTGACGAAACGGCATCCACAGCTGATGCAGAGCCCGAGAAGGAAGAAGAGTAAGTCACCAATGTGCCATAGACAGGGCTGCTGCTTTTTTGCAGCAGCCCTATGCATTTTTGCCCCCGATGGCAGCAGCATTTGAGGTCAGCTCGGGATCTTTGTACCAAACTTCTGCTTGGCTTCGGCGATCTTTTGCTCCTGTGCCTTGGTCACGGGATACCATCCTCTGCTGTTCATTTCCACAAAAATACGCTGCTGCATACGGTGCGTGTCCATCAGCAGCTCGCTAAGCGCGCTCACCACCTCGGGTGTGGCGCACTCCGAAAGAAAGCTGCAATAGTTGCCTGCCAAAAACTTTTCCGAGGCGAGAAGGTCCGCCATCTGCTCCTTCTCGCCGAAGGTATATCCTGTCATGTCTGCCATACTCGTTTCTCCTTATTTCAGATTTGCAAAAAGCTCTTCAAGATGATGTGCGTGCCGTGCCGCCGTATCGCGATAGCATGCGGCAAGCGCCTGATCCCCCGTGCCCTCGGCAAGCGACTCGCACTTTGCCTTCAGGGTGCACTCCAGCGACATCAGATCGCCGAGCGCCGACAATTCCTTTTCCGTAATCCTTGTCATGACCGTTTTCCTTTCTATGGCGGAGCTTTTTCTTTCCGCACTGCTGTTATCATGACACAAAATGTGCCATATTATACAGAAAACACCACAACGTTTTTTGAGGAGGTCCAGTCATCGATGACCCGAAAACCAAAGAAAAAGCGCCGTGTCACCACGCTTTACGCACAGATCAGGCAGGACAAAAAGGCGTATACCGTTTATATCATCCTGCACACCGTGATCCTTGCCATCATCATCAGAAATATTTTCAGCGGTCACTTTGAAAACGTGTTTACCGGTGTGCTCGCCTCGCTGCTCCTGCTGATCCCCCCGATCGTCGAGCGCAATCTCCACGTGGATCTGCCCACTACCCTGGAGATCCTTGCCTATCTGTTCGTATTTGCGGCAGAGATCCTTGGCGAGATCGGCAATTTTTACGTGCACTTCCCCTTCTGGGATACCATGCTCCACACCTTTAACGGCTTTATGTTTGCCGCCTTTGGCTTTTGCCTTGTTGACATCTTCAACAAAAGCAAGCGCGTGTCCCTCTCACTTTCCCCCCTTTTCCTTGCCTTGGTTGCCTTTTGCTTTTCCATGACCATCGGCGTGCTTTGGGAGTTTTTTGAGTTTGCTGCCGATTACGTGCTTGCCACCGACATGCAAAAGGATGCTTTTTTAAACACCGTTAACACGGTCTCCATCCCCAACGATCTCGGCGAACGGGTGACGCACATCACGGAGATCACAGGCTCTGCCATCACCACCGAGGGAGGTGAGATCATCACACTCAGCGGGGTGTTGGACGTGGGACTTTTCGATACCATGGGCGACCTTTTCGTCAACTTCATCGGGGCGACGATCTTCAGCCTGATCGGCTATTTTTACGTCAAGCGCAGAGGCAAGGGAAGGATCGCCTCCCAATTCATTCCCGTCTTTACAGGGGGGGAGCGCGATGTCGAGACCGACGGTATGCTCTCCGAAAAAAGTGATCCGGATATTGACAAGATATAATTTTTTATGTATAATATAGTCCCTGCTTTTTAGGAAAGACTCTGAATCGGTGAAAGGACAGGCGCAAACATGGCGAAAATCACAAGGCCCAAGGCAGACGATACCATGAACATCATCATCGTCGGCTGCGGAAAGGTTGGGCAAAATCTTGCCGAGCAATTGAACGAGCAAGGACACAATATCACAGTCATTGACTCCTCCCCCGTAACGGTGAAGGAGGTTTCGGCGCGCTTAGATATCATGGGGGTGGTGGGAAACGGTGCGACCCATGCCATCCAACAGGAGGCGGGCATTGCATCCGCCGATCTGCTGATCGCCGTTACCGGCTCGGATGAGCTGAATCTGCTTTGCTGTCTGATCGCCAAAAAGAGCCACGATTGCCAGACCATTGCGCGTGTCAAGCACCCCGAATACAGCACCGATGCCGCCTACTTCAAGGACGAGCTGGGGCTTGGTATGGTCATCAATCCCGAGCATGCCGCCGCCGAGGAGATCGCACGCGTGCTCCGCTTCCCCTCCGCTATGAAGATCGACACCTTTGCAGGAGGGCAGGTCGAGCTGTTAAAATTCCGTCTGCCCGAGCAAAGCCCTCTCGTGGGGCTTGCCGTCAAGGACGTGGTCTCCAGGCTGCACTGCAACGTGCTGATCTGCACCGTAGAGCGCGGCGAAAACGCCTACATCGCCAAGGGCAATCTCGTGTTTGAGGGCAAGGATGTCATTTCGCTGATCGCATCTCCTCGCAGCGCGGGTGAGTTCTTCGGAAAGATCAACTACAAGACTCACTCGGTCAAGGATGTTATGGTTGCGGGCGGCGGTGACACCACGCACTACCTGTGCGAGATCCTGCGCCACACCGGCATCAAGGTCAAGGTCATTGAGAAAAAGGCAGAGGTCTGCAACGAGCTGTGCGCGCTCTTCCCCGGTGCTTCGATCATTCACGGTGACGCCGGTGACCGCGACACTCTGCTTGAAGAGGGTCTTGCCGCCACAGGCGCCTTCGTGGCGCTGACCAACCTTGACGAGGAAAACATTCTCCTTTCTCTTTACGCCAAAAGCGCCGGAAAGGGCAAGATCATCACCAAGATCAACCGCTTTGATTTTGACGACGTGGTGCGCCATCTTGACCTTGATTCCATCATCTACCCCAAAAACATTGCCTCCGACATGATCGTGCGCTTTGTCCGTGCCATGCAAAACACCATCGGCACCAACGTGGAAACGCTTTACAACATCATCAAGGGCAAGGTGGAGGCGTCCGAATTCATCGTAAAGCAGGAATCTGCCATCACGGGGATCCCGCTTTCGCAGCTGAAATTCAAAAACAACGTGCTGATCGCCGCGATCCTGCGCGACAGACAGGTCATCATCCCCCGCGGCTACGACGAGATCCGCATCGGCGATCGCGTGGTCATCGTTTCCGAGCTGATGCCTCTGCACGACATCACCGACGTTCTGAAGTGAGGTCCTATGAACTACCGCATGATCAAATATACCCTCGGCTGGATCCTTCTTTTTGAAGCCCTCTTTCTTCTCCTGCCGACGGTGTGTGCCCTGGTGCTCTCCGAGCACGTGCTTGCCGCCTTTTTATGGTCGGTTGCCGCATGCCTTGCCGCAGGGCTTTTACTGGTTCTGAAAAAGCCGACATCCACCACTCTTTATTCAAGGGAGGGCTTTCTGATCGTATCGCTCAGCTGGATCCTACTCAGCCTGTTCGGCGCGATGCCCCTCTATATCTCGGGCGTGACCCCCTCCTATGTCGACGCGCTCTTTGAGATCGTTTCCGGCTTTACCACCACGGGCGCAAGCATTTTCCCAAGCGTAGAGGTCCTGCCCCGTTCGATCCTCTTCTGGCGCAGCTTTACCCACTGGGTGGGCGGCATGGGCGTGCTGGTCTTTATCCTCGCCTTTCTTCCCCTCTCGGGTGGACAAAACATGCACATCATGAAGGCGGAGAGCCCCGGTCCCTCGGTCAGCAAGCTGGTGCCTCGCGTGCGCACCACGGCGCTGATCCTCTACGCGCTCTACTTCGTGCTGACGCTGATCGAATTCATCATGCTCCTTTGCGGCGGAATGACCGCCTTTGAGGCCATGCTGACCTCCTTTTCAACGGCAGGAACCGGCGGCTTTGGCTTTCTCAACAGCAGCATTGGCAGCTTTTCCCCCTATATCCAGATCGTGGTCACAGTCTTTATGGTGCTCTTTTCCCTCAATTTCAGCTCCTATTATCTGGCGCTTCGCGAAAAATGGAAGGACGCCTTTAACGAGGAGATCCGCGCCTTTGTGCTCATCGTGCTTTTTTCGGGCGTCATCATCGCGCTGAACGTCCGTTCCCTCTTCTCCAATCTCGGGGACGCCTTCCGCCACTCCTTCTTCACTGTGTCCTCGATCATCTCGACTACGGGCTTCGCCACCGCAGACTTTGATCTCTGGCCCTCGCTTTCCAAGGGTATTCTGGTGACGCTGATGTTCATCGGCGCCTGCGCGGGCAGCACGGGCGGCGGCATCAAGGTATCACGTATCATCATTCTCTGCAAGGGTGCTCTGCGCGAATTGAAGCTGGCGCTCCACCCCAAGCAGATCAAAAAGATCTCGGTCGACGCGCGCCCTGTGGAGCACGAGGTGGTGCGCTCGGTCAACTCCTATATGATCTGCTACCTTTTGATCTTCGTGCTCTCGTTCCTGCTGATCTCGATCGACGGACACGATCTTGTCACCTGCTTCACCTCGGTGGCAGCGACGCTGAACAACGTCGGTCCCGGTCTTTCCATGGTCGGTCCCACGCAAAACTTCAGCTTTTTCTCGGCTCCCTCCAAGCTCATTCTCATCTTCGACATGCTGGCAGGTCGCCTTGAGCTCTTCCCCATGCTGCTGCTCTTCTCCCCCGGAACCTTCAAAAAGACATAAAGCATCAAAAAAGCTGCCGACGCCGCTAGAACGCATCGACAGCTTTTTTGCCCGAGCATACCCATATCATCCCAAAAAAAGAAAGGAGCTCTGCTCTCTTGTATTCCTCCAAGCTCCCACCCATCGTCTGCCGCAAGGGCAGCATTGACGGGAGGACATCGGCACGGTATTCGCTCTTCCTGACCGACAGGGAAGGTAATATTCTCGGAGCACCCATGGACGGGGTGCCCGAAAAAAGCGCCTACAATCTTTTTCGCGCTCTGCGCGTGCCTCGCGATGAGGTGCGTGAGATGCAACGCCATCTGCCCTCGGAGAGCGCGTTTTTGATGCAGGGTGCACGGTCGCCGCTGCTCATCATCCGCCGCAGCTTTTCCGCCACGCGTCTGTTGATCGCCGTAGTCCCTGTCGGGGAGGACGCCTGCTTTCTTGCGCGCCCCTTCGATTGCCGTGAGCTCTTTGAGGGTGCGCTGGTCTTTTCGGGCACCTCTCTTTACAAAAGCACCCTTTCAAGACCGGAGGAGCGAGAGGCATGCGGCAGATGGTTTTACGATGCGCTGAATCTTTTCCACTTCAGCGGCGGCTACGGAAAATCATGGTTTGACGTGGCGACCGCAGAGCTTGACCTTGCCGCACACCTCGGCGCCGCTTGCGGATGCCTCCTCGGCTATGAGCTGCGCGGCGTGGATAACGAGCCGAATTACCGCACTGATTATCCCTTTTTCCTATCCATGCTGACATCCTTGTTTTTGACCGTGCGCCGCATTGCCGCCGAGCAGTCGCTGTACCTGACCATCGAGCTCAACGGCAGCGGCATTCCCGTTGTGGACGCCTTCTTTGAAGCCGACGTGCCCGATGATCCCTTGCCCGAATTTGCCTTTGCGGCGCACACCGCAAAGGCACGGGGCATGCAGTTCTTCTGCGGTGCGGATACCGACGACAAGCACATACTTCACATTTCCTTCTCCTTTGCACCCACCGAGCTTTCCTTGCAGGAGCTGCGCGCACCCGTTCCCCTTTCGCGCCACTACGTATTCGGTCTGAATCGACTGAAGGAGGAGGCGGCAAAGCTGGAGCTGCCGGAGTTTGTAAAATCGGTCATGAAGGAGCTTAATACCGACCAATAATAATTCATCATTTTGCATTTGTGTCCACATACGCAGTGCTTCGTATGCCTGAATTAAGGACTGCAAAATCTATGGCAAAAGTAACGGCAAAGGCACTTATGGCAAGCAATCTCCATAAGTGTTTTTTGCTGCCTTACGGGAAGTATGAAAAAGCCTTCCTCCGGGAGGAAGAGGGACCGCTTGCGGTGGAAGGAGCCTGCGTACACCAAAAATTGATATCTCGCCATATCGCAATTGCTTTCCCTCAGTCGCGCACTCTCCCTCAGTCGCCTGCGGCGCCAGCTCCCTCTCGGAGGGAGCCTTTGACACAAGAACATTCTGCGCTGACTTCTTATTTGTTTCCTGCTCATCGGCATAGCCTTTTTTGAACCACGCGACTATCGCGTGGTTTTCGTTTCACAAAAAAAACGGACTTCCGCGGAAGTCCGTTTTTTTACGTCGTCGGCGACCGAGATCACACCTTCTTGTAGGTCACAAGACCAATGGTGATGGTGTCATTCTCCTTGTCGATCTTGAGGGTCTGCGTGCCACCGTAGGTGGTTGCTTCCTCTTCCTTGCTCTCGAAGGTGAAGGTGATGTTCATAGAACCGTCGTCCTTCTCCTCAACGTCATACTTGCCCTCGATGATCTTGGTACCGGTTACAGAGCCGGCAACAAGCGTCTCAACGGTGAGGGTCACCTTTTTGAACGCACCGAAGTCATAGGTGATCTTTGCACCGGTACTGAGAACCGTGAGATCCGCAGTGTAGGTACCGTTGACCTTACCGCAGGAAGCGAGGGTTGCGCAAAGCATCACCGCAACCAGGGCAAGGCAAAGAATGCGAGCAAACTTTTTCATGATGTCTTTCCTCCAATTCAAATTCGGAATCCCCAGAAAGGAGATCCACTTGTTAAATTATATCACCGAAACCGAAAAAAAGCAAGCCCATTTTGAAAAAATCAAGCATCTTGGGAGAGAGACACGGCAAGGACGCACGTCAGACGCGCTCAAAGGTGGTACCGCTCGGGGTATCGGTAAGGACAATGCCGCGTGCCAACAGCTCGGCACGGATACGGTCTGCCTCGGCATAATTTTTCGCCTTTTTGGCGGCGGTCCTGGCATCGATCGCCTCCTCAATGGCGCGGATCTCGGGATCATCCGAATAGATCCGGACCGTGCTTGCCGCCTTGGCTGCCTTTTGTGCCTCGCGCGCGGCGTATTCATCCGCCTTTTTCAGCAGATCCAGTGCCAGAACGGTATCAAAATCGGCGATGGCGGCTCGCTTGGTAAGAGCGCCTGCTTTCGCCTTCAGGACGTTGTAGAGCGCCGTCACGGCAAGCGAGGTATTGAGATCGTTGTCAAGCGCCTTCACAAAGCCCGCCTTCAGCTCGGCAAGCGCCGCCTCGTCCACCGTTTCACCCTCCTCGGGCTTGAGCGCCGCAATGCGGGCAATGAGCTTATTGAAGGAAACCACGGCGTTATCCAGATTCTCATAGGAAAAGACAAGCGACTTACGGTAGTGTGAGCCAAGGCAGAAGAACCGATAGGCAAGCGGATCATAGCCCTTGCTTTCCAGCAAGGAGACCGTCAAAAACTCTCCCGAGGATTTTGACATCTTACCCGAATCGGTATTCAGATGCAGAACGTGCATCCAGTAATTACACCATTTATGTCCGAGATACGCCTCGCTCTGTGCGATCTCGTTGGTGTGGTGAGGGAAGGCGTTATCGATGCCGCCGCAGTGGATATCCAGTCGCTCACCCAGATGCTTCATCGAAATGCAGGAGCACTCGATGTGCCAACCGGGGTAACCGACGCCAAAGGGACTGTCCCACTTCAGCTCCTGGTCCTCAAACTTGGATTTGGTGAACCAGAGCACAAAATCCGCCTTGTTGCGCTTATTGCCGTCCTCCTCAACGCCCTCGCGCACGCCGACGGCAAGATCCTCGGAGCTGAAATCATTGAACACATAGTATTCCTTCAGCTTGGAGGTGTCAAAATAGATATTGCCGCCCGCCTCATAGGCATACCCCTTTTCGATGAGCGAAGAGATGACCTTGACAAACTCATCGATGCAGGCGGTGGCAGGCTCGATCACGTCGGGACGGCGGATATTCAGCTTCTCGGCATCGGCAAAAAAGCAATCGGTGTAATACTTTGCGATCTCCATAACCGTCTTTTTCTCGCGCCTTGCGCCCTTGAGCATCTTATCCTCGCCCGTGTCGCCGTCACTCGAAAGATGACCCACGTCGGTGATGTTCATAACGCGCTTGACCTCGTAGCCCGAATAGCGGAGATAGCGGTCTAAAATATCCTCCATGATATAGGTGCGCAGATTGCCGATATGCGCGTAGTGATAAACGGTGGGGCCGCAGGTATAAAGCCCGACCTTGCCGGGCTCGTTCGGCACGAATTCCTCTCTTTTTCTGGTTGCGGTATTGTAAAGATACATTTTATTCTCCTTTCGCCTCGTCACCTCTGGGCGTCTTTTTCTCCTTTGCCGCCGAACGGGGCTTCTTTTTGCCTTCCTGCGGTTCAAGCTCTGCCACGCGCTTGCGCAAGCGGCGCAGCTCGGTATTGATCGCCGTCAGCTTCTGCTCCACGGGATCGGGAATGTGGATCTGGTCAAGGTCATTGGCAATGCGCACGCCCTTCACGCGCACCACGCGCGCAGGGATACCCACTGCCGTGCTGTCATCGGGAATATTCTCCAGCACCACGGCACCCGCGGCGATCTTGACATTATCACCGATCTCCAACGGACCCAGTATTTTTGCACCTGCTCCCACCATCACGTTATCGCCAAGGGTGGGATGGCGCTTTCCGACGTCCTTGCCCGTGCCGCCCAGCGTCACGCCCTGATAGATCGTGCAGTTATCCCCGATCTCCGCGGTTTCTCCGATCACAACGCCCGCGCCGTGGTCGATCACCAGCCCCTTGCCGATGGTGGCGCCCGGGTGGATCTCAATGCCCGTGACCAGCCTTGCCAGCTGGCTGACGGCACGCGCCGAAAAGGTATGCCCCCTCTCGTACAGCTTATGCGAAATGCGGTGCGCAGTGCGCGCGTGGAGCCCCGAATAAAGCAACAAAATTTCGGCACTTCCCGTAGCGGCGGGGTCGCGTTGGCGGATCGACTCCACGTCATAGCGCACCTCGTTTACGAAAGCGCGCCCCTGCCGAACAAGGTCCTTTGCGGTCTTATGAAGCGCATCTCCGAACAAAAGAGCGCCCTCTCTTACGGCATCAAGATCAAATTTCATACTTTTCTCCCCTAGGCAAGAGGGGGCGATCCAAACCCGCCCGAAAGCCCTGATTTCCAGCGCTTTCGGCGGCAAGTGCGCTTGTAAAGTCCATACTTGACTTCGCGCCCTTGCCACCAAAATCATCTTAAAATCAAGGCTTTGAGGGTCATTCGAGTTTTGAGAGAGCAAATATTTGCTGACGCAAGGGAAATTCTTGCAGTCATATGCGGATATGACAAGGGAATTTCCCGATGCGGATGCGGATATCTGCCTCTCAAAACCGAGTTCGGATCACTCCCTCTTGCCTAGGCAAGAGGGCGTCATCCGAACCCGCCCGAAAGCCCTGAAAACAAAAAACCCCCGTACCTTTCGGCACAGAGGCGATGACTCGCGGTTCCACTCTGCTTCAGGGGATCCCCCTCTCTTTCCTGTCAGTCAACAGATCGCCCTTAACGCAGGCGTACGTCGAGGACTACTCTGTTCGCCCTCGCGTCTTCCGGGTGCACATCCCCTCCTTTGCCGCACGTTGCTCACAGCCAAGGCAACGCTCTCTGATCGGCAGTTGAAGGTCTTTTCCCGTTCAACGACTTTTCGTTATTATTATACACAAGGGCAGTCGGTTTGTAAACCCCTTTTTTAATTTTTCTTTAGGTGGAGCACCGAAAAAGGGATGCGGGGACATCCCGCATCCCTTTTCGATCAATAGCTCTGCGAATAATCCGAATAGGGAATGATCACCTTTCCCTTGTGGAAGACGAAATTCACAGCAATGCCGGGATAATTTGCATCCACCGTCAGCACCACGCCCGGCACGTTTTCCGCGGTCAGCGGCGTGCCGTCCTTGGCGACCACCACCATGGCACCGTTTGCGTCAATGCCCACCGCATTGCGCAGATCGGCATCAAACATCGGGTCGGTCTCGCGGATATAATACGCCTCATACGCCTCGTTGAAGGCGGGATTCAGCTTACGGTTGCCCGCATAGCCCTCATCCACCAGCAGACTGACCGCAGGGGCGAACATCCTCTCCATTGCCGCACGCTCGGCATCGGTGTAACGGGAGAAGCGATCCCCTACGGCATAGGGGTACTCCTCATTTTGCATATCCGAGAGGTCCTGCCTTGCCGCATAAATCACCTCCCATGCAGACTCCTGCATGGCGACCCCTCTTTCATACGCCGCGTAATGGTATGCGGTCTGACCGTTGCTGTAGGTGAAGGAGATATAGCCCCTTGCAGAGTACAGCAGCGTGTAGTGATGGAAGTGAATACCCGAAACGCCCCCCGCAAAGGTCGCTGCCTCGCCGTCACTCTCATACCATGCATCGACGGGAACATCAAGTCGCTTTTTCTCATGGGCATCCAGCGCCGCATGGGTCAGCACGCCTCCGATCTGCTTGATATAGGCATGGGGAACGATGAGCGTTCCGCGCGCGGGCTCGGCGCCGATCTCGACAAGACGCTGCCAGTCGGCAAGGGGCAGCTCGGTGGTAAAGCGGATACCGTTGCCCGCCGTATCGTCAAAGCGCATGGTGGCATTTCGCGCCGTCACGGCATGCACCAGCACGGCAGAAAACTTGGTGCTCTCTCCCGCCTCATAAAAATAGTGCGCGCCTGCGGGCAAAAATACGGCTTCCTCCCCCTTTTGCGCATACCAGCCCACGAAGTACGCCGCCTCTGTGCCCGTGAGTGTGGGGAGATTGAGATTACCTGCCGACGCGGTGTCGACGAAGCGCACCTGCTCCTCACCGAGCAAAAAGCGCATGCCGACCGGCTCGCTTGCCGAAAGCGGCAGGGAGGATGTCCCGACCGACAGCAGCATCAGGAGCGCCAGTACCAATGACAGGAGGGACAGTGCGTGCTTTGTATGTTTCATAAAAGGTCCTCCGACGGTTTCTTGCATTCATTATACCAAAGAAACGCGCGGCGGTCAACCGCCCCTGCAAAATTTACAAATCCCGCATACTTGCTTTTGCTGCGCGCTTATGCTAAAATGACATCAGAGGACCAACAAAAGGAGGGGCTTGCATGATCGAATTTTCCAACGTGGAGCAATACCGCGAGAACAACCGCATCGAGGCAAAGCGTGCGGCGGGAGGGCTGCCCTACAGCGTGTGGGAGACCTACTCCTCCTTCGCCAACACCATGGGCGGCGTGATCCTGCTCGGCGTGGAGGAGGGCAAGGACAAATCCTTTCGCGCCATCGGCTTGAAGGATCCTGAGCGTCTGATCGAGCGCTTCTGGCGACAGCTGAACGATCCTCGCCGCGTAAGCGTCAACATCCTCACCCGACGTGACGTGCACGTGGAATACACCGACCAAAAGGCGTTTGTGGTCATCGAGGTGCCCCGTGCAAGGCGAGCCGACCGCCCCGTTTATATCGAAAACGATCCTCTGCGCGGCACCTATCGACGCGGTGGCGAGGGAGATTACCGCTGCACGCCCGAGGAGATCGAGGCGATGCGGCGCGACGCCGCCGCACAGACCGAGGATATGCTCCCCCTCCCAACGCAAGAGCTGACGGCACTTGACCCCGAAACGCTTGCCGACTACCGCGCCGCCATGCGCGCTCTGCGCCCCGGGCACGTGTTTGAAGCCCTCTCTGACGAGGATTTCCTCGAGCGAACGGGGGGTGCGGCACGCGACACGCAGGGCGCTCTCCGCCCCACGGGTGCGGGACTTTTGCTTTTCGGCAGGTGGGACGCTATCACGCGCGTCTACCCCTCCTACCGCCCCGTCTTCTGTACGGCAAGCGATGGCAAAAACGGCTGCCAAAGCGATCCCGAGCGCACGCTTGATTGCTACGCTATCCCCGAAAATCTTTATCACTTTTACCGCCGCTGCTCGGCAGGACTGCGCGGTCTTTTCCGCACGAGCGAGAGAGGACGCTCCGTTACCGACGAGGCGCTGATCAACTGTCTTGTCAACGCCGATTATCGCGCCAAGGGCAGCATTCATATCCAAAGGCTCCCCGACCGTCTTTGCTTCTCCAATCCCGGCGGCTTCCGCATCCACCCCAACGCGGCGAGGAGCTCTGCAACCTCCGACTCGCGCAACAAGGGGCTTGCCCGTCTTTTCAATCTGATCGGCATCGGTCACGGCACCGGGGGCGGCATTGCCCGTATGTTTGCAGACTGGCGCGCCAGCGGTCACCCCTCCCCCTATTTCTTGGAGGAATTTGACCCCGAGCGTACGCTTCTGACCCTCCCCTACTACCGAAAAAAGAAAAAGACGAGCGAGAAAAGCACAAAAAAACGCACCCTTCCGCTTGCCCCCGCAAAGCAAATGATCGCCGACTATCTGACCGAGCGCATCGACGCCCGTGCGGCACAGATCGCGAGTGCAGTGGGCCTCCCTCTTTCTCGCGTGCGGCGTCTGCTCGCGGATATGCAAAGGGAGCGACTGGTAACGGTTGAGGGAAGCGGCAAGAGCGCAAGATGGCGCTTGAAGGAAAAGGCGGATGCGACAGCCGCAGCCCTTCCCGAATCACCGTAAATGCCCAATACAAAAGGCTCGTCAGTGCACGTTTTTGCACTGACGAGCCTTTTTTTACAGATCGTACGCCGATCAATCGGGGATCTCGGTATTCTTGACACGATCGATCCATTTGCGCAGCCAAAGCTCGCTCGGAAGTCCCACGCCCATCACCGCATTGGTCTCAAAGATCATGCCGTCAAGTCTGCCCTGCTTCATCATCTCAAGACCGAACTCACATTGCAGCTCCATCAGCTCCTCGGTCACGGGCTGCCCTGCCATGAAGTCGTACATATAGATGCCGAGCAGCTTCTTCTTGTCGGGGAACGCCTGCTCAATGCGCGCAAAGCGCTCGGGCAAAAGGGGCAGCTCCTCGGAATGCCACGTCCAGAGCGTGATCCCATCGATGTAATCCATCAAATGCGGGGAAACGGTATCGAATTCACGGGTATACCACACCACATAAAGCTCCATCGGGCGGCACGCCTTGTCAAGGCCTGAACGGATCTCGCGCAACAGCTCCTCGGCGCGCTCGTTCATATCGGGCAAGCCGCGGAACCGATGGAAAAAGTCATCCATAAAGGCGCCGCTGATATTGGGATATTTCTCGGCAAGATCGCAGATAAACGCCTCCTCATTTCCCACGCGGAAGCCGGCGGATCCCGTCACACCCCAAAGGACCTTATCCATACGGCAAAAGCTCTCGGCATAGCCGTAAGCATCGGTGGAAAAGGGCACGGGCTCTCCGTCACAGTTGATCATCATCATATTGGGGGCGTCCAGCATCAGCGCTCCCTCGGCAGGCGTGATGCGCGAGCGCTGCGAGGTGCGGTTCTCCTTACCCCTTCCAAGCCAGATATCATCCTGGTGTGCACGGACACCGAACATCCAAAATTTATCTCTTGCGATCGCCATCCTGTTTCTCTCCTTCAAAAGACTTTGGCAAAAACGCCTACCTACCTTATATCATGTGCCGCATCCTTTGTCAAGTCCGAAGCCCGAAGGAATGAACGATATCGCATTTTTTTCGTATCTTTCTGCATCAATCCCTGCCATCCAGCACACGCGCAAAGAACTTCGCCGCATCGCCGCGCGAAAGTTCACCCGCGGGAGCAAGCGCTCCGCCCGTTACGGTATCGATATAGCCCCCCTCGTAGATGGCATAGAGGGCATCTGCGGCATCGACGGGGATGGAAGAAAAATCGCTGACCGTTTCATGATAGCCCGGCGCACTCAGACCGAGCGCTGCCGCTGCGATCCGCGCCGCCTCGGCGCGTGTGATGGGCTCGTTGGGGCGAAAGCGCTCCTCGCTGCCGAGCCAGCCCTGATCCCTTGCGTATCTGATCGCCCCTTTCATTCCTGCGGGGATCTCGGCATCATCGGCAAAGCCGGTATCGGTCGCATCCTCCGTCTTGATCTCGGCAGCCTCAAGCAGGATCGTCACGAACGCCGCGCGCGTCAGCGTGCGCTCCGGATGAAAATAATGCTTTCCGCCCATTTCCTCGCCGCCGAGCAAGCCCTTTTCACTGACACGAAGGGCATCGGAGTGGTTCACGTGTCCCATCATGTCGGCAAACAGATATCCTGTGGCAAGCTCGTGCACCGTCACACTGACGGTCGCCTCGGGCGCAAAGCTGCCGTACGCATCCTGCACACGCCAGGTGAAGCTGTCCTCGCCGTGAAAGCCGTCCTTCGGTCGGTAAACGAAGTGTCCCGTGGTGGCATCCAGCTCGACCGTTCCGTTCCCCGGGTAAGAGGCGATCTCAAAATAAAGTGCATCCCCCTCGGGATCCTGTGCCGTCAGCGTCCCCGTAAAGGAAAGCGTTTCATGCGTGGAGACCGCCGTGACGCTTTTGGTGCCCGTGGGGCAGCAATTGACACTGTCGGTAAGCAGCAGTGCACAGGAAAGCGCATATCCGCACGTCCCCTCCTCTGTGGCAGGAACAAAGGAAAAACTGCTGTTTTGCACCCCGTCATTGGGGATAAAGGAGAGATAGGAAAGCGTTTCCCGAGGAATACTCTGTCCGCGCTCGACAGCGCTGTACCCCAGCCTCAGCACGCCCTCGGTAGGCGGCGGAAGCTCGGTCACGGTGATGGCACTGACCTTGCCACCCCCTACGCGCTCGTCAAACCATTCTCCCGTAAAGGTAATGCTCTGCCCCTTGACCGCCGACGCGGCAAGATAGGTCTGCCCCGCAAGCTGCGCCATACCGCCGCTGATCACCGCGCTCTCTCCCTCTCTGCCCCCAAGCAGCACCGACGCCGTCCCGATCGCCCCTGCGGTCAAGACACCGCAGAGAGAAAATATCAATACTTTTTTGCCGATTTTCATAGTGCTTCCTCCGTTTGCAGCGTTTTGATTCATTCTATGCAACGGGGGAGGACGAATATGCAATTTTTCTTCGTCTGTCTTGCAAAATTATTCTTGACAACGTGCGTGCGTGTATGTTAAAATATCTAACGTAATTCCGTCCGCCCGAAAGGCGGTCGATCTCATACAAAAAGGAGTATTCTCATGATCACGAATGAAGCCTTGAAAAAAATCATGGAGGACGTCAAAAAGCGCAACCCCGGCGAGCCTGAATTCCATCAGGCGGTTTCCGAGGTGCTTGAGTCCCTTGAGCCCGTTGTTGCCAAATACCCCGAATTTATCGAAAAGGGCGTGATCGCCAGCGTCGTCGAGCCCGAGCGCATCATTAAGTTCCGCGTCCCGTGGGTGGATGACAAGGGTGTGGTACAGGTCAACCGCGGCTTCCGCATCCAGTTCAACAGCGCCATCGGTCCCTACAAGGGAGGTCTTCGCTTCCACCCCTCGGTCTACGAGGGCATCATCAAGTTCCTCGGCTTCGAGCAGATCTTCAAGAACTCGCTGACCGGTCTGCCCATCGGCGGCGGCAAGGGCGGCTCCGACTTTGATCCCAAGGGCAAATCCGACGCAGAGGTCATGCGCTTCTGCCAGAGCTTTATGACCGAGCTTGCCAAGCACATCGGTGCCGACACCGACGTGCCCGCAGGCGACATCGGCGTGGGTGCTCGCGAGATCGGCTACCTCTTCGGTCAGTACAAACGCCTGCGCAACGAGTACACCGGTGTGCTGACCGGCAAGGGCCTTACCTACGGCGGCTCGCTCGCACGCAAGGAGGCAACCGGCTACGGTCTTTGCTATTTCACCGCAGAGATGCTCAAGGATGCGGGTGACAGCTTTGAGGGCAAGACCGTCGTGGTATCCGGCTCGGGCAACGTGGCGATCTACGCCACCGAAAAGGCGACCACGCTGGGCGGAAAGGTCGTTGCCATGTCCGACTCCAACGGCTATATCTATGACAAAAACGGTGTAGACCTCGATGCCGTCAAGGCGATCAAGGAGGGCCGCCGCGGCCGTATCAAGGAGTATCTCGACGTGCATCCCGAGGCAGAGTACCACGAGGGCTGCTCCGGCATCTGGACCGTGAAATGCGATATTGCACTTCCCTGTGCGACCCAAAACGAAATCGATGAAGCATCGGCAAAGGCACTGCTTGCCAACGGCGTAAAGGTCGTTGCCGAGGGCGCGAATATGCCCTCCACCCCCGAGGCGATCCGCGCATTCCAGGAGGCAGGCATCCTCTTTGGCCCTGCCAAGGCAGCCAACGCAGGCGGTGTTGCCACCTCCGCACTTGAGATGTCGCAGAACTCCATGCGCTACTCCTGGACCTTTGAGGAGGTCGATGCCAAGCTGCACAACATCATGGTCGATATCTACCGCAACGCGTCCTCTGCCGCCGAAGAATTCGGCATGAGGGGCAACCTTGTGGCAGGTGCTAACATTGCCGGCTTTATGAAGGTGGCTCGCACCATGCTGGCGTATGGAGTATGCTAACGGCGTATTTTATTCAGCTTACGCCGTGATGCGGGTTACGCCGTACGAAACACCCGATACAAAAATCGTCGCCCCCCGCGTGTGCGAGGGGCGACTTCGCGCCGTTCACATTTTTTTAAGGAGAACAACAAATGTACCGTATTGTCAAACGGAAAGAACTGAATCCCACCGTCACTCTGCTTGAGGTAGAGGCACCTATGGTGGCAAAAAAAGCAAAGCCCGGACAATTCATCATTTTGCGCGTGGACGAGCAGGGCGAGCGCATTCCCCTGACCATCGCGGGCAGCGACCCTGCCCGCGGCACGGTCACGATCATTTTCCAGATCGTGGGCGGCACGACCGAAAAGCTCAATCACATCGAGGAGGGCGGCCACCTTGCCGACTTTGTCGGTCCCCTTGGCAGAGCCACCGAGATCGAGGGGCTGAGGAAGGTTGCGGTCGTTGGAGGCGGCGTTGGCTCTGCCATCGCTTTCCCCGTTGCCAAGGCGCTCCATGAGGCAGGCGCCGAGGTGCACACCATCGTGGGCTTCCGCACCAAGGATCTGGTCATCCTTGAGGATGAATTCAGACAGAACAGCTCCCGCTTCGTCCTGATGAGCGATGACGGCTCTGTCGGCGAAAAGGGTCTTGTGACCGATGCACTCCGCAGCCTCATTGAATCCGGCGAGCAATATGACGAGATCATCACCATCGGGCCTCTGATCATGATGAAGTTTGTCAGCCTGCTGACCAAGGAATACGGCATCAAGACCATTGCCAGCATGAACCCCGTCATGATCGACGGCACGGGAATGTGCGGCGGTTGCCGTCTGACGGTTGGCGGAAAGACCAAGTTTGCCTGCGTGGACGGCCCCGAGTTTGATGCTCATGAGATCGACTTCGATGAGGCAATGGAGCGTTCGGCAATGTACCGCACGTTTGAGCACCACAAGCACGAGGAAAGCTGCAATCTTTACAAGCAGGAGGTGCAAAACTGATGCCCAACATGTCAATGAAGAAAAACGAAATGCCGGCACAGGATCCCAAGGTCCGCGCCCACAACTTTGACGAGGTGGCACTCGGCTACACTCCCGAGCAGGCAATGGACGAGGCAGCCCGCTGCCTGAATTGTAAGAAGCCCGTTTGCGTGGCAGGCTGCCCTGTGAACATCAACATCCCTCTCTTCCTCGCACAGGCTGCCAAGGGAGATTTTGAAGGTGCATACGATACCATCGCCCTCTCGAGCTCTCTGCCCGCCGTGTGCGGTCGCGTCTGCCCTCAAGAGACTCAATGCGAGGGCAAGTGCGTGCGCGGCATCAAGGGTGAGCCCGTCGGCATCGGCCGTGTGGAGCGCTTTGTTGCCGACTATCACAATCAAAAATCCGACAAGGCCGTGCAAAAGCCCCTTGCTAACGGTCACCGTGTCGCAGTGGTTGGCTCGGGACCCTCGGGTCTGACCTGCGCGGGCGACCTTGCCAAGAAAGGCTACGACGTGACGGTGTTTGAGGCATTCCACGTCGCAGGCGGCGTGCTGGTTTACGGCATTCCCGAATTCCGCCTTCCCAAGGCAATCGTTGCCGACGAGATCGAGGGCCTCAAGAAGCTCGGTGTCAAGATCGCGACCAACGTTGTGATCGGCAAGACCGTTTCGATCGAGGAGCTGATGGAGGAGGGCTTCGAGGCAGTCTTTATCGGCTCGGGTGCAGGTCTGCCCCGCTTCATGAACATCCCCGGAGAAAACCTGAAGGGTGTTTATTCCGCCAACGAGTATCTGACCCGCGTGAATTTGATGAAGGCTTACCGTACCGACAGTGACACCCCCGTCATGCGCGGCGGCAAGGTCGCCGTGGTGGGCGGCGGCAACGTCGCAATGGACGCCGCACGCACCGCGCTCCGCCTTGGCGCAGAAAAGGTCTACATCGTCTACCGCCGTTCGATGGAGGAGCTGCCCGCCCGCCGCGAGGAGGTCGAGCACGCCATGGAGGAGGGCATTGACTTCCTGCTGCTCAACAACCCCGTTGAGATCCTTGGCTACCGCAACGAGGATGACCGCCGCGACCCCAAGAACGGTTGCGTTACGGGCATGCGCTGCATCCGCATGGAGCTCGGTGAGCCCGACGAGCGCGGCAGACGCCGCCCCGTGGAGATCCCCGGCAGCGAATACGTGCTGGACGTTGACACTGTGGTCATGTCCATCGGCACCTCCCCCAATCCCCTCATTAAGGACACCACCAAAGGACTGGAGATCAACCGCTACGGCGGCATCGTGGTCGATGAATCGACCGGAAAGACCAGCCTTGACGGCGTCTACGCCGGTGGCGACGCCGTGACCGGTGCCGCAACCGTGATCCTCGCGATGGGCGCAGGCAAGACTGCCGCAGCCGCCATCGACGAGTACCTTTCCAAATGACAACATTTCAAATAAGGAGCAGCGCATGAACACCAAATACACCTTCAAGCCCGACGAGATCTGCCCCGTATGCGGCAAGACGCATTCGACTGCCGTGAAGGAAACCTATATCAAGGACGGCGCCATCAACGATCTTCCCCTGCTTGTCAAAAAGTACAACGCGACCCGTGCATTTATCATTGCCGACGTCAACACCTACCCCATCGGCGGCGAGCGCATCGTGAACGTCCTGGAGGCTGCCGGCATTCCCACCTCGAGGTACGTATTCCCCGATAAGCGTCTGGAGCCCAACGAGAAGGCGGTCGGCTCGCTTCTCATGCACTACGATCACAAGTGCGACATCATCATCGCCTTCGGCTCGGGAGTGATCAACGATCTCGGCAAATATCTTTCCTCCCTCACCGATCGCACCTACATCATCGTTGCCTCTGCCGCCTACATGGACGGCTACGCCTCGGGCAACTCCTCGGTGATCCGCGACGGCGTCAAGGTCACACTCAACTCCAAGTCCCCCGACGTGATCATGGGCGACACCGACGTTCTGAAGTCCGCCCCCGCGCACATGGCAAAGGCAGGACTTGGCGATATGCTTGCCAAGTACATCAGCATCACCGAATGGCGGCTTGCCAATCTCATTAACGGCGAATACTTCTGTGAGGATGTTGCCGCCTATACCAGAAGCGTGCGCGAGGCCTGCGTTGCCGCAGCGCCCGGTATTCCCGCGCGCAACGGTGATGCTATCGCCACCGTTTTCAAGGGACTGGTTGACGCCGGTATGGCAATGGATTTTGCAGGCTCCTCCAGGCCCGGCGGCGGCGGAGAGCACTACTTCTCCCACCTCTTTGATATGCGCGGCCTTGAGTTCGGCACGCCCGTTGCCCCCCACGGCATGCAGGCTGCCATCGGCACGCTTTACTCCATCAAGGCATTTGAGGCACTGAAAAAGGTGACCCCCAACCGCGAAAAGGCACTTGCCTACGCAAGGAGCTTTGACTTTGAGGATTGGAGCAACAAGCTCCGCGAATTCCTCGGCAAAGGCGCAGAGGCGATGATCGCGCTTGAGGCAAAGGAGAGAAAATACGACCTTGATAAGCACCGTGCTCGCCTCGACGTGATCCTTGAAAAATGGGATGATATCCTTGCCGTCATCGACGAGGAGCTCCCCTCCTCGACAGAGGTGGAGGCACTGCTTGCCTCTATTGGCGCCCCCAAGAGCATCGAGGATATCGGCATGGACAAGAGCATTCTTCCCATGACCCTGATGGCGACCAAGGATATTCGCGACAAGTATATCCTCTCCCGTTTGCTCTTTGACCTCGGCGTGCTCGACGAGGTTGCCGCAGAGCTTGGCAAATAAGCACCCCTACACCACATCATAAAGGAACGGCACTTATGACGCGTCATAAGTGCCGTTCTTTTTTCATCAGACAAGATATTTGGCAACCGATGCCTCCAGCTCGGCGCGCCTTTCCTCCATATCCGCGACCAGCTTCAGCTGATTGCGAGCTCGGTCAAGATTATGCGTTGGATAATGGATGCGGAAGTAGGTATCGCCATTCAGATAATCGGTAAGGAAGCGGATCGCCCCCTCAAGCGTGATCACGCGCGCCGATTCGGGCAGTGCCTTGATCTCCTCCACGGTAATGGCGCCCGCAAGCCCCTCAATGAAGCCCTCGGTAAACGCCGCAACCATCTCGGGCTTGACATAGACCCTTGAAAGATCGGTTTCGTCCTCCGGGGCGGAGGACGCACCGAAGCGAATGGCATCACCGAAGTCATAGAGCAGCGAGCCGGGCATGACGGTATCAAGATCGATCACGCACTGCCCCTCTCCGGTTTCCCTGTTCATCACGACGTTATTGAGCTTGGTATCGTTATGGGTGACACGAAGCGGAAATCTGCCATCGGCAAGTCCGTCAACGATGATCGCGCACACGTCGCGTCTTTCGCGGATGAAGGCGATCTCCTCAGCACATTCCGCCGCGCGTCCCACGGCGTCAGCGGCAACTGCCGCCTCAAACGCCTCATAGCGCTTCACGGTATTGTGAAAATCGGGGATCACCTCATAAAGGGTCGCGGCATCATAATCGGCAAGCTGCCGTTGGAATCTGCCAAAGGCACTGCCAACGCGAGAAAAGAGCGCCGCGCTGTCACAGGCGTTAAAGCAATCGCCATCCACAAAGCGATAGGCGCGCCAGTATTCGCCCTCCTCATCGATATGGAAATAGCGTTCGCCGCTTTTCACGAAGGTGAGTGTCCCCGTGTCGGGGTCCTTTCCCTCGGCGATCAGCTTTTTTCGGATGTGCGTGGTCACGCCCACAACGTTGGACATGATCTCCTCGGGTCTTTTGAAAATACCGCGATTGATCCTCTGTACCACGAAGCGACCGTTCGCACAATCGGCAAAAAAGGTGCTGTTGATGTGTCCGATCCTGCACTCGCGAATCGCAGTGACGGGAGCGCCGAAATCAAAGGCGGCTACAATTTTTTCAATATTCATCGCATACTCCAAACATGTTTTGAAGGGGGCGTGCCTCATGTATGGGGCACGCCTTGCCCGATACGGATATCAAACGTTGATAAAGGCCTTCATGGTACCGATCAGACGGCGTGCCTCCTCCTCGGTCGTCGCCTCGGCAAAAATACGAAGCAGGGGCTCGGTGCCCGAGAAGCGGCAGATCACAAAGGAATCGTCCTCAAAGTAGACCTTAAAGCCATCCTCGTAATTCAGTCCGGCAATGGGCTTGTGGAAGGTCGGCACCCTTCTTTCCACCATCAGCATGTCGTTGATGCGTGCCTTATCCTCCACGCGGAAGCGGAGATTGTCCTCTACCATACGGTAAACGCCGTATTTTTCCTCAAGCTCAGCCCAGAACTCGGTGGGTGTCTTGTTGATGGCAGAGATCATCTCGACAAAAAGAGCTGCGGCATAGATCGAATCCTTGCCGTAGATATGTCCGCGGACCGTCAGACCGCCCGAGGACTCGCCGCCCAGCACTGCATCGGTTTCATCCAGCTTGGAGGAGATCCACTTGAAGCCGACGGGAACCTCGTGGCACTCCTCACCAAAGGATCGTGCCACGGCATCCAGCATGTGCGTAGTGGCAAGGTTGCGCACCACGGGGCCCTTCCAACCGCGATATTCGTGCAAATAGTAATAAAGCATCACGAGGATCTGGTTGGCGTCCACGTAAGTGCCGCCCCGATCGATGATACCGATGCGGTCGCCATCACCGTCCACGGCAATGCCGAGGTCGTACTTATCATTGACCACGCGATTGACGAGATCGTTCAGATTATTTCTGCCGGGGGCAGGCATGCTGCCGCCGAAATAAGCATCCTTGTTGCTGTTGATCAGGTCCACCGTGCAGCGCGCGGTGTAAAGAAGGACCATCAGCGGGTAGGTGCCCGAGCCGTGCATGGGGTTAAAGAGAATACGGGGACCCTTTTCACGGATCACACTCATATCAAGACGGGAGATGATGGAATCGATGAAATCATTGAACATGAATTTCGGGAACTCGATCATCCCCTTTTCGCACGCCTCGTCAAAGGGCATCAGCGGGATCTTGTCAAGCTCGACCTCACCGATCAGCTGCTCCAGACGAGAGGTGGTTTCCACGGGCGCGTCGCGCCCCTCCTCAATGAAGAGCTTGATGCCGTTATAGGCGGCGGGGTTGTGGCTTGCGGTCACCTCAAGTCCGTAGTAAAGCTCCTTGTTCTTGACAGTGAACATCACCAAGGGGGTGGGTGCCGAGCGCTTCATGAACCAGACGCGGATGCCGTTGCCCGCAAGAACCTCGGCGATCCACTTGGCGGCACTGTCCGAAAGAAAGCGACGGTCATAGCCGATGGCAACCGGCTTGTCGGTCCTCTTTTCCTCCGCCATGAGCTTGCAGACGCCCATTGCCACCTTGATAATATTTTCTCGAATGAAATCATCACCGATAATGGCGCGCCATCCGCCTGTTCCAAATTGAATCATGATCTTTTTCTCCTGAAATAATGGGGGTCAATCAAGCACGTCGGCGGTGCACACGAGGGTCACGTCGGGATGGAGATTGAGCATGGTTGCAGGGAAATTGGTATCTACATTTCTCTCAAAGAGGGCGGAGACAGCAGCCTTCTTCTCCACGCCGGAAACCATAAGAATGATCTTCTTTGCCTTGAAGATCGAGCCGATGCCCATGGTCAGCGCCTGACGGGGCACCTGGTTTGCCGAAGCAAAAAAGCGTGCGTTGGCACTGATGGTGCTTTCGGTGAGGTCGGTGACGTGTGTATCGAGGATCAGCTTGCTATCGGGCTCGTTAAAGCCGATATGTCCGTTTCTGCCGATGCCGAGCACCTGAAGATCGATGCCGCCGAGAGCGCTGATCAGCTCCTCGTAACGCTTACCCTCCGCCACGGGGTCGCCGGCAGTTCCGTCGGGCACGTTGGTATTTGCCTTGTCAATATCCACGTGATCAAAAAGATGTTGGTTCATAAAGTAGCGATAGCTCTGATCGTTGGTGGGAGCAATGGGGTAATACTCGTCGAGATTGACCGAGGTCACCTCCTTAAAGCTGACCTCACCGTTCTTGTACATTTTGACAAGATCGGCATACATGCCCTCTGGCGTGGAGCCTGTGGCAAGACCCAGAACGCAATTTGGCTTTTCCTTGATCTGTGCGGCAACGATCTTTGCGGCACGCAGCGACATCTCGTCATAATTCTTGCATACAACAATATTCATAGTACTTTTCTCCTCTTCCTTTCATTCGATGGTTTTGTATATCTGACCACACTCCTATTATAGCACCGTCGTCCTGTCGTGTCAAGTATTGTTGCGAACAATGCACTCATCGGTTGCGTCAAAGCGCAACAGCTGCTCAAGGTATTCCGCGTGCCAAAGGCACGCCTCAAAGATGACTCATGAAGGATACCGCCTTGCCGAGGCAGATGATCCCCTCCAGCTCCGCCCCCACAAAGACCAAAGGCGCGAATGCCGAGTTTTCGGGACAAAGGATCAGCTTTTTATCCTCCGGATAGTAATACCAGCGCTTGAGGGTCGCCTCGTTTTCGATGACGACTGCGGCGATCTCCCCGTTCTCCACCATGGGCTGCTGCCTGATAAAGACCACGTCGCCGTCATGGATGCGTGCACCCGTCATGCTGTCCCCCTTTGCCGTCAGGCAAAAATCGGCATCGATCGTGGCAGCGGCATCCACATAGGACTCGTGATTCTCCTCGGCGAAGATTGGTTCTCCGCACGCGATCTCTCCCAGCATCGGAAAGCGCCTGGTCGCAATGGGACGCACGTTGGTCGGCAGCTCGGAGAAGGCGAGCTCGGTGCTCCGCCAGCCCGCAAGATACGCGGGCGACACCCCCAAAAGCCCTGCGATCCGTTCAAGCTTATCTACGGGAATGTTGGTGACGATGCCGCTTTCGTACTTATAGACCGCCTGCTTGGTCGTGCCCAGCGCACGGGCGATATCCTCCTGCGAAAGACCCCTTTTGAGTCTTAGATCTCTGATCTTTTCACCGATCGTCATATTTTGCTCTCCTTATTTGTAGGGCTTATGCTATCATGATAGCACATAAACTGTCAGTTGTCAAGTTTTTCAAAAAATTTTTCAAAATAACTTGACAAGTCACTTTCGGTGTGCTATAATCGCAGTAACTTAACAAGTTATCTCCGTATCCCTTGTGCAGACCGATCAAGCGTCAGCCCCACGCCTCGTCGGTCCGACCGACAGGGTGCATTTTCAACCGGACGTGGTAACTTGGCAAGTCACAACAACCCAATTGCCGCAAGACGGCCGATCCACCAAGGAGGTGTATACGATATGATGAACAAGCACACGAAGATCATGATCAAATCCATTTGTCACGGCTACGGTGACCGCGCCGCCGAGATCGGAAGAGGTGAGCGAGGCAATCCCCGTCGTGCCGAGTTGCTTGCCGAGTACCGACGGCTCAACGAGGCAGTGGACAAGGGGCTGCTGGTCTGCCCCGACCGCGTCATCCGAGGGCAGATCAAAAAATCCCTGATCGACAACCTACCCTTTGAGCACACGGTTGCCTATTGTGGAAGAAATCAGTTTTACGCCATGCGCCGCGGCGTCATGAACGAGATCTCGCGCAACCTCAATCTTTCGGAGTGACCGTACCCCCAAAAAAAGATCATGCCGTTGCAGGTAAGCCTGCAACGGCATTTTTTTATGGCTTTTCCCCGATCTCCTCCAGAAACTCATGGAGAAAGGCGGTGCGGTTCTCGATATCTGCCGTGCGATGAAGCACGATGCGCAATCCCGTTCGGTAGCCCGCAAGCGATGCCCAACAGACAAGAAACACTCGGATGACGATACCGGTGATCATCACAAAAGGATCAAGCTCCTCCCGTCCTGCCAGCTCGAAGATCGATTGCAGCAGCACCGAAGCAATGCAAAAAAGAGGCTTTGTCGCCATGGCGCGCCGTTCAAATGACGAGTCGGCACGCACCGAATCGCTCACCCGTGCGCTTTCAGCGCCCGTCAGGAGAAGGTTCGGGCTGATGGGCCGCACTGCTACGGTGCGGCGGCAAAGCAGCACCATGCGGTACTGCTCGCCCGTCAGCGCGCCGTGCAGATAGCGTGCCGCAAAAAGCCGACGGCGCCCGAGCGAACGGTAGTGCTCCTCAAACACCTCGCGTGACACCCCCGCATTCTCCAGTGCCTCCAGGCGACCTTCAAAAAGCTCTGCCGCCTCCGCCCTCGCACGCACGCGGCAATAGGTGCGGAAGCGAGAGAGCAGCCCCTCGCTCCGCACGCGCTCGCTTGCCGCACGGTGTGCTGTCACCGCCCCGAGATAGCTTTCGGTGCGCATGCGATCGTGCTTCCCATTGGGCACGAACAGATAGTAGGCAAGCAGGGTCGACGCCACGTTGCACATGGAAGAAAACAGATATTCCGCCGTAAAGGGATTGCGAAGCCCTGCCGTTACAAAGGGCACAGCGATCTGCAGGATCACCAGCACCAGCAGAGAAAAGGTGTTCAGATGATCCCCGATGCTCTTTTTCAGCCTCGCCCCTCCCGTTTCGATCCGTTCGGCAACGCTCATATAACCGTTTTCGCGGCATACGGGCGCGCCCGTTTTCTGATCCCAGCCGTATTCCCCCATCGATCACACCTCCCTCTTCAAGCGATCCGAAAGGGCATAAAGGACGGTAGCGACGCCGCATCCCAGCATCGACCAGAACATGATGATCTTGAAGCTGTGGATCAGCGGCTCGACCCCGTGCGCCAGCAAAAATAGTGCCCCCGACAGTATAAATCCGCTGCGTGGCAGCTTCAGCCGATGCGCCACAAATCGCCAGCAGGTAAGAAGCAGCAGCACAAGGGCAACGGCGAATGCCGCCGAGGACATCCGAAGCAACCCCGCAAGCCCACCGCCCGAGGCTTGAAGCGCCTCCTCGGCACGGGGAAATTCCACCACCGCCGCCACGGTGGGTGCCAGGAAGGACACCCCCGCACCCGTCAGATCAAGAAGCAACGCCTTGCGTTTCGCCGTCATATGCCCTCTCGCTTTCTCCGACGATCTCCGCCACCGCCGCCTCGATCCGCTTGTTTGCATTCATCCATTCTCCCTCCAGCTCCGCCTTTTTCTTTTCGCTGACGGTGGTGGAGATCGAAATAAGATCACAAAACTCCTTTGCCATCAGCGCCGTGGCATCACGGCAGGCAAGCAGGGCGGCACGCAGCTTTTTCTGCTCCTGTGCCGAGCTTTGCAGCTCGGCAACGCATGCGGAAACCGTTTTTTCTCCCCGTGCGATCTCCTCCACCATGGGATAGACGTCGTTCATAAAGCGAGACATCGCATCGGCGTTGCCCGCGATCACATTGTAGATCGACTGCTTGTTATGCTCGTCATCAAAATAGCTCTTGATCTTTTTGAACACGTCGATGAGCACGGCAAGACCGCCCACCTTGGGGAAGACCGCCCAAAGCGCGGAAAGCGCCACCACGATCCCCGAGGCGTGCTCGGTCACATACGCCATGATCTCCTCCGTCAAGCTCATCGCCGCATCCTCTCCGCGGCTCTGCTCCTCGTGCATTTGCTCCTCGGGGATCGGGAGCATCCCCTCCGTCGGTGTCTCGCCGACCGATCCCTCGGCGGCAAGCACCGGGAGCGACGCCAGCAGTGTGAACAGCAGCAACAGCAAGACCGACGCCGCAATTCTTTTTTTCCTTGTCATAGTATTCTCCTTTCCTCAGATCAACCAATCCTTTTTGGTTTTTTGCAGTGCCTCCTCCAGCACGGCAATGCGCTTCTCCTGCCGATCGATCAGCACGGCAAGCGAAAGCAGATCGCGGGGCGAAAAGCCCGCAGGGCAAGCCACGTCCCCCTGCACACGCAAAGCCTCACACTCAATGCCGTCCAGCAGAATGTAATTGATGCCGTCACGCAGCACCGTGCGATCGAGCAAAAAGGCGCCGTCATCGTCAAGGGGCAAGAGCACCCTTCCGTTGACCTGCATCTCCTTTGCCTCACCCCCGCGCACCGTGACGCGCAAGGGGAGTCGCACACGCTGCTCCCTGCGCCACACGAAGCCGCAGGGCAATTTCATGACTGTCATAGCTTCTCCTTTCCTGTTTTTTATTTAAAATAGATGTTTTTAAACCAGCTGTTCCCCGTCAGCTCCATGGTTTGACCGGGCACAAATTCGTAAAGGTTCCAAATGAAGGAGTCGCCATTGCAATAGATATCCCCATCCAGGACCAACGGATTTTCCTGCCCGTTCTTAAGATAAAAGCAGACGGTATCGCAGCGGTAGCTGTCCGTCGCGTCGGGCGTGATGTCGACACCGTCGATACGCACGCCGATGTCGTTATTCTGGATAAAATAGCACGCTGCCACCGAAAATGTGACGATATAACCGGGCAGATCCTTCAGACCGATCTGATCGATCAACAACGGAAGGTCGAAGCTATTCACACCCGCTGGCACATACACGCCGCGCGCCCGAATCCGTTCAAAGGCACGATCCAGATTTTGTCGAAGCGTATTGAGCAGCTCTCCCGTTCCCATATCATGCCTCCAGCCTCAGATACTCGACCAAGGTGTTTTTCACAAGATCGGCTTCAACGACAATGTCGTAGGAAACGTAATCGTCCCGCGTGGTGGAGCTGACCGTAAAGTCGGCGTTGGACACCATGTTGACCTTGCCGTAGGGAACATTACCCGAGATCCTCACATGCTTACCGTAATAGATTCCGCTCACCATATCCGAGGTGCCGATGAACTGATCGTCCACATAGACGTCCAGCTTATCGGTATTTGTCCACCCCTGCTTGAAGAGCACGTAACACTCCCCGCTCTCTACGGTGGGTGCAGCGCCCACGATCTCCGCGAGCGCATCGGCAATGGCGGAGGTCAGCTTGATCCTGCCGTTTCCGTCGTGATAGCCCTTCGGAATGGTATAGCTGTCCTCGCTGATGCCATCCATCTCGCCCAGATAAGCGCCCCGATTGACCATAGTGCCGATCAGCTTGACAGCAACCTGCTCGCCACTCTCGGCATCCGACTGCGTGCCGAAGGCGACCTTGCCCGACAGCAGATCCTCGGTGCTGAGTGTGGCAGCGGAGGTATTGGCATAGGTTGCGGGGATCGCCTCCACCGTAACCTTGCTCAGAACGTGAATGGCATCGGGAAGGATCTCCTGCACACTCTCGGTGGGGATCACGTCACGCTCCTCTGTCATGATCTTGACCTCACCTGTGCCGGTGTGATAGCCCTCCGGGATGGTAAAGCTCTTCTCGTTATTTGTCAGGATTCTGTTCATGCCTTGATGATTTTTCATACTGCCCGTGATGACCGCGCCTCCCGCCGTGACCACGATCTTTCCCGCCAACACGTCAGGGGCGGTGGCAGTCACCTTGCTGACATCCTGATAGGCATCGGGGATCTTTTGCACCGTCACGCCGGAAAGCCCGTAAAAGCCGTCGTCGGGCGCCACGCTCTGCGCCGATTTGGTGGGTGTCACGCTCTTGCTTTGCAGCTGATAGCGCTCATAATCCCCCTCGGGGTCGGTCTGCGCGATCACGACGCCCGTGCCGTCGTGATAGCCTGCGGGAATGGTATAGGAATCCCCCTCCTTGACGGCGATATTGACGGCGCCGTTGTTACGCATGGCGGCAACGATCTCCACCAGTGCACCCAGCGTATCCTCACTGTTGGCGACGCCGAAGGATACCAGCGTATCCCGCAGGACGTCTCGCCACTGACGCAGATTGTCGATCTGTGTCGCGATCTGCTCTGTTACTTGTGCCATATACTTCTCCTTTCCTTTCTGTTTTGCAAGAGGGAGTTATCCGAATTCGGATCCCCCCTTTTTGTCTAAATGGTGGCAAGCAGCGCACGGATGTCGCCGAGCACGGCAAACACCGCCCCCGACGTTACGGGCTTCTCGCAGCCCTCCTCCATATGCTCTGCGGTATCGAGCGAAAGTGTGCCGCTGTCAAGATCAAAGCGAAGTCCGTTGCCAAAGCGATAAAGCACACTCGTGCTTCCCTCGCCCGCACCATACTCTCCTGCGTAAACACGCATGAGAAATTCGGCAAGCGAGAGACGGTCGCCCTCATCAAACCCGTCCCCGAACGCCGTC
Source organism: Oscillospiraceae bacterium (assembly GCA_015063625.1). Lineage (GTDB taxonomy): Bacteria > Bacillota > Clostridia > Oscillospirales > CAG-272 > Firm-07. The sequence goes on along the minus strand of SVTT01000005.1, from coordinate 18,336 downwards.
TTGATCTCAAGAAGAATGGGACTTTGCCCGTTCTCTCCCTTGATGGCGTCGATCAGCTCGTTGATCTTGTCGATGCAAAGCCTTGCCAGCGCATCGTATTGGCGCTTGAGCGCCGTGGGCGAAAGTCCGCCCGTGCCGTAGCGGGATGCCGCACCCGGGTGATTGGACAGGCTCTCCACCGATCGGGCGATCACCGCCTCACTCGAGATCCTTTCAAGACTCATAACACTCCTCCTCCCGTTGGCTTGTAGCAAAGTCGGGCACCGATCGTCGCAGTCGCGGCGCTATTGCCGTAATCAAGCCCGTAAAAGAAAAGCCCGGGCTGCTCATCGGTGCGCCATGCACCGCCGACATAGAGGATCTGATCCGCCCTTTGAATTGCCCAAAGATAGTCCCGACAGGTGCTTTCCCCGACCGTCGAAAGCACCCTTGCGGGGTAGAGCAGATCGCCCACCGCGCCAAGCCCGACCCAGCCCGAGCCCGCGGGCAGCAGCGCCTCCCTCGGCTGATAGGATGCACCGTAAAGCGCGGGGTCCTCGCAAAGAGCGATCACCGTGGCACTACCGCCCCCCTCACGAGCGACAATGGCAGTTTTGAGGCCGTCGCAAAAGATGCAGCCGTTGCCCCAAGGTCCCTCGATGCCGCGGTACCTGCAGTCTCCGTTCCGATCGTCCGACACCTGTCCGCTCGGGGTCGTGATCCCATCGGTGGTGCCCGTTGGCTTTTCCTCGCCACAGGAAACGCCCTGCATCACGCTCTGCGTATGCTCGGTGGCAAACTCCACCAAAAACAGCTGCTGCAAAATATTGTGGATCAGGAAGTCGTACTGCAAATAGCCCTCTCCCCACGCGCGGCACTGCGCCCTTGCCGTGCCGATATTGATATTGCGCGTGATGGCCCTTCCGCTCTTGGAGCAAAGCGCCGCACTGCCATCGGGCGTGCTGTCGGAACTGCCCACATACTTGCCGACCAGCACGTAATCAAGCTCGCCCCCCTTTCCGTCACGGAACAGGGTGGTAAAGCCGCTGTGCCGCTTGCCCGAGATCTGCAGGGAGATGCCCTCCTCCCCACGGTCGGTGAGTCGGGAATAAAATTTGGGGATCTTCACGAATACATTGCCTGCGGGATCGGTGACCTCGCAGATATCGCACCAGGGGTATCTCGTGTCAAAATCACTTTGTATCACGCGCCCCCGATCACTCCTTTGAAAGGTCAGTCCGACCGCACCGTCGGTGCGTGCAAGGGCGCTTTTTTTGCCGATTCCCGACACGCCGTAGATCTGCGCCTTTTCGGAGCGCGGCATTGCCGCCCAGGCTCCCCTTACCACGCAAAGCTCCTTTCCATCGTCCCCTTCGCCGACCTCGGGAAGCAGGCGGTGCTCCGCCGCCTGCCGATCCAGCTTTTCCTGCCGCAATGCCGCGATCGCAGCAAGCACGCGCTCGCTGAACGCGGGGTCGCCGCCCTCACTGCGCAGCGCACCAAGCAGGGCGCGCATCAGATGGGCGATCGCCATGCCGTAATTGGTATCCTCCGAAAATTCGCCGTAGCGTGCGGAATCACCCGACCAGGGTAGCGCGGCGACGTCCCCCGTCACCACACGGTTCATATCCAAAAGCCTTTGCTCCGAGCGCTCCAGCAAAAGAAGGCGCTCTGCCACCTCAAACAAAAATGCCGACAGTGTCCGACGCTCCTGCTCGTCACTCTCATCCGCAAAGGCGGTCTTCAACTGTGAGAGAAGCGGGCTCTCGCCCCCCTCTCCGTTGATGGCATCGATCAGCTCGTTGAGCTTTTCAAGCAGCATCCATGCCATCTTATCATAGCGTTTCTTCAGTTCTGTGGGGGAAAGTCCGCCCGTGCCGTAACGCGAAGCGGCACCGGGATGATTGGACAGTCCCTCGACGGCGTTTTTCTTTGCCGCCGCAAGAGAAATTTTTTCAACACTCATCCTTTGATCCTTCCCGCGATCGTATAGCGGTAGGCAAGCGAGTAGATCCCGAAGGGACGACACCAGCCGCCATCCCGAAGAAGATATTGCTTTTCGACCCACCGTTTTTCCTTTTCGCTGCTGACGTAGATAGCGTCATCGGCTACCTGAAGCGTCTGATTGGTAAAATCGTCGTTATAAAAATTGAGGCTGGTATTGCTCCGCAGCTCCACCGCCTCCCATGCGGCACGGCGATCGGTATAGACGTTGACCGAAAAGGCGGAGGCGTCCATGACCTTGGCACGGATGACCATGCTGTATTTGGACGTGCTCTTGGTCAGGTGCGGTGCTCCGCAATCATCGAGCGCTGTGGCAAGCACCGACCCGATGGCATGCCCCGCAAAGCTATAAAAGCTTCGGTGAATACGGTCGGGCGCGACCGGCTCGGTCACGCTCTCTGTGCCGTAGGTCGTCGTGTATGCCACACCGCGCCGATCGGTATTGAAGGTATAGATCTGATTTCGCACCGCAAAGAAAAGACGATCCCCAACCGCAGTGGGATAGTGTGCCGCCTCAAACACACCGCCGCGACGCTCCTCGGTCTGCTCGACCAGATATGCCGTTCCACCCGAAAAGGCGTACAGGTGCTGCTCCTCGCCGATCCTTGTGCCGTCTGCACGATAGAGATATCCGCGATAGACAGGGCTGTAATTTACGTCATTTTCATCCTCACAAAAGAACAGATCTTCATCGGATATGAAGATCCGATGCTTCACCGTGTCGTTTCCGATCAGGCACTCACCCATATAGACGGGCTCTCCCTCCACCGTCACGGCACCCGTGACCGACCGATAGACCGGGTAGTCGTTGTGATGGGCGCCGATGCCCGTCAGATAAAACCACTCGTACTGATGCTCTCCCATGGCATCGGTATACATCGCACGCGAATCCGCCATATAGACTCTGCCATCCACAAACAGGCAATACCAGCCGTCCCACTCTACCGCCTCGGCGCTCTCGCGCGCTTCCTCGGCAAGCAATGCGGTATTGACCATGGCAGATCGGCAGCGCAGCGTACGCTCCAGCAGCACCGACTCCTTGCCGATACCGACCACGCCTGCGGGCGAGAGAAAGAGGGGGTCATCCCTGAAATTGCAAAGGCTTTTGGGTGCAATGCAGCCGATGCCGCCTCCTCCCTCGGTACAGGGATAGCGACGGGACACAAGCCCCTCGCCCGTCCTTGCCGTATGGTAAAGGATGCGGTTTCTTTTAAAGACCGCAAGCACCGAGTGTGTCACCATCAGACCCATAACTGCTCCCCCGTCGGCACTGTCATTGAAGAAATCCAGCACACCGAAGTAGGTGGGATCTGCGACGCCCGCATCATCCGAGGCACTGTAAAAGACCGTGTTCGGAAGACGCGGATTGCCTGCAAGGAAAATGCGCCCGTCGTACTGTGCCACCATGGTACACCCCGCAATGGCGGCGTATGCACCTCCCGTATAATCGGGATTGCCCCCCTTGAAGGTGGGATGCCCCGCAAGCGAGGGTGCCGTCAGCTCACGGATGTGCAGCCGCAGACCGATCTCCCGTCCGTCGGGAACCGCCAGCACCACCACACCCGTCAGCTCTCCGTCACTGTCCCTCATCTCTGCCGCCACCGCATGCTCTCCTGCGGCGTATGCCTCAAGAACTGCTGTGGCGTCCGTGGGCGCCTCGATCAGGATCGGGCGCAGGTCGCACCCCGTCACGTCGGTCGATGCCACCACGTCCTCCTCACTGCCCGCGACGTAGATGCGGAGCATCAGGTATTCCGCGCCCTCTTGTGTGGCAATGCCTGCAAGAAGGTAGTGATTTTCCCCGCCCATTTCCTCCGAGGAGGACAGGGGCACCGCACCGCCGCAGGCGACGTACACCTCGCCGTCCTGCGAAAAAACACGGATGAGCTCGCTGTAGGGAAGCTCGTTCTCAGAGAAGGGCGTCACATAGGCAGAGCGCGCGATCTCATCGTAAGCATCCCGCCTTGCATTGTTATAGTCATCCTCGCTCTTGGGGGGTGCCAGCGTGGCACGGATACCCGTGCGCAGCACCTGCCCCGGTCTGATCACAAGGTTGGGGGGCAGCATTGCCATTGCCCTCGCGGGGTCGGAAAACAGCTCCGCCATCTCGCGCTTCTCCTTACCGTAGCTGATGCGGTAGGCGCGGCGGGGGGAAAAGGGCGGGGCGTCAAGAAAGGAGATCTTACCGCCCTCGGTCGAAAGAAAGCAAATGTTTTCAAGCGCCGCGAGAGGCAGAGTGTTCATGATGGTTGCCCCGTCCCGCTTGCCGTCCACCACCAGCGTGTGCACACGGCCGTCGGGGGAATCCTCCCCCCACCGCACCATCCTGTTGGCGGTATAGATCACGCGCGCCTCGGTATCGGCGAAGGCGTTGTAATTAAAATTGTCAAACAGCTGATCCACCGACACGAATGCGGATCTTCCGCTGTAACGCCCGAAGGCTCCCGAATTGCCGTCGTGCACGGTATACGCCTTATACACGGCGCCCTCGGTGGCAAGCGACTCGATCCCAACGCTGTCCGAGAGCATATTGTACTGCTCTGCCTCCTTGCCGTGTCGCATGACAGTCGGGACGTATGCACGCCCGAAAACGCGGTCAAGCGAAAAGCGCCCCTCCTGCTTGGTCAGCACGAAATAGTCGGTGCCGTCCAGCAGATAAAAGCGGCTTCCGTTGGAGAAGGCAAGCGAAGGAGTGGGCGAAATGGGGGTGGAAAGCGTGAGAACAGCCTCGTCGCGCAGGCGGCAAAGCCGAAGAGCGCCCCCCGCGTGCACCGCAAGATATTCCTCGCCGTCAGGATCCTCATAGCGCCACGCGCCGTATACCGTTTCGCCAAGATCAAAGATCCGTCGGAAGCCGGGAACGGTTTCGACCGCACCTCCCTGCTCGCTGTGATAGTCGCGGTACATGTTCTCGGCATAGGCAAGACGTGTCCTTGCCACCGAGGATGCCCCCGAGGAAAGATCCACACCCCGAAAGCTTCCCTCCTCCGGCAGAAATCTGGTCGATTCGGCGCCGACGGCAGCGCCGTAGCTTCTGTTTGCCATCAGCGCCACCCCCTACGGCTTGCAGTATGTGCAAAACGAGGTGTCAATGAAAATCGCTGTCTTCTCAGCTCCTCATCGTAAAGAGCCTTATAGTGCTCCGCCTTGACAGGATCGTCATCCAACCAGATATAGGATGCCACCAGGAGCGGAAGCAGATCGGCAACCGTTTCATAGATGTCCACCTCTCCCGTACCGAGGGCAAAATCCTCCAGGCGCGCCTGACGGTATCGGCGGCGGTAAAGAAAGCTGATCTCCCCCCGATAATCCACGGGCACAAACAGGATACGGTGGTCGGCGGAGAAATACGCGCCCGGTATGCTGTCCCCCGCTTCATCAACGGGGGTCTGCACGCCGTAAAGGAGATCGCTTTGCATGGTGGGGAGCGTATAGATCAGTGCATTTTTCTCAAAGCTCGGCACTGCGCCCTCGCCTGCCACCGACACGCTTTCAAAAAATGCAAGCGACTTGACCGTGAGCTCCTCTCTGTCCTCGCTTCCCCAAAAGGTGACCGTCAGTGTGCCCCGTCGCGGCGCAAGGAACTGTCGCATGCGCCAGACCGCGCTCGACGTGCTCTCGCGCGCCACTGCCTCCCCTTCAAAAAGGATCTCAAAGCGGCCCGTGCCACAGGTGAGAAAGGATACCGCACGCGCCCCGGAGCAGGAAAAGGTGTATCCGCCCGCGCCCACCGTCCGTGCAATCGGATAGAGGGCACAGGGCACGCTTTGCGTGACGCAAAGCGTGCCCGTGGGGGCATAGGAGCGCGCGATCTGTGAAAGCGCCCGATTCGTGGCAGATACCAACGCGCTTCTCGATTCGACGTCGGTTTCAAAGCCAAGATCCTTTACTGCGCCTTCAAGCTCCGCGTAGGTCATCAGAGCGTGAGCACCGCAGACTGCGCGGTGGCTGCGCCGCCCTCACCCGTGGCAGCACCGTCAAAGAGCGCGGTGGTGCCGCTGTCAAGGATATCGACAAGGCAGCCCCACTTGTGGGTGACAAAGCCCGCACTCATACGCGCATAGCCCGTCCACATGTAGTCAAGCGTTGCCTCGTCCACGAAATCGCTGACGTCAAGCGGCGTTCTGTCGAAGAACATTGCCGCCTGCAGATTGCGGCGTGCGGCAGAGGAAAAGATGATCATGGGATGCGAGGTCGCCACGCTTCTTTGCCAAAGCGGATCGATGATCAGATTCCAGTTGCCGTAATGCAGGTTGATGCTGCCGGAGAGCATACCGCCCTCGCCCCCGAGAAACTCGGAGCCGAGCACCTTTTTGACGGCAGACTCAAGGGCGGGGTCGTCACAGGGGATGACGATGGTATCAGCGGTATAGCCCATGGGATAGCCGTTCTCGTCGCGCATATTGCGCACCTTGGAAACGGCGGCGGAGATCACAGATTCCACCATCGCGGGGGTGACACCCGCACCCGACACCGCGTGAAAGCGGTTGGGCGAGGCGGTATGTGCCGCGGAAAACAGCGGAACACCGTCGGCAGTGGTGATGTCGAAGGTCTGGGTCGCCCCCGCAGGGCCGAAGGTCACCGTGGTGCCCGTGCCGTCAGCACCTGCCGTCGCACCCGTGAGAAGCTTGGTGGCAAACAGGTTACGGGTACGGTAATAGGAGCGTGTGAAGTTCTCTGCCTTAGCGGCGATCTGATTGATCTGAGAATCCTCCATCATCTCACGGGTGATGCGGAACTGCGACTTAAAGGTGGTGTGTCTGATAAACTTGGACGCCGTTTCGCGGTAAGTGACCGAGGGAGCCTCGGCACCCTCCGCAGTGGGTGCAAAGATATCAAATTCGTTCTGCATGACCACCGATTCACCGAACTTGTTGGAACGGGAAACGTTGAACAGCGCCTTGACGATATCATCGTTCTTGCTGCAAACGTCGGATTCATGCATGATGATGGCCTTGATGGGGGTCTCAAATCTGCCGATCATGGCATTGCCCCTGCTGTGGCCACTGTTGGTCGTGTTGAAAATTACAGGCATATCAATTCCTCCTTATTGATGTTTGTTGACGGGAAAACGCCCCCGCGCCCAAAAGGGCGCTCCTTTATCCTCTCGCGGCGCGCCAGTACTGCTCCAGCGTGGCGTCACTGACGCCGTCCCCGAAGAACTCGCGCATCACGCTTCTTTCCGCACCCGTCATTGGAGAGCCGCTTGCACTGCCCGACCGTCTGCCGATGCCCGTGAGATGCGCCTTTGCACGCGCTCGGCTCTCCCCTGCAGCAGCCGCCTCTCTTTTGACCAGCTCCGTATTGGTGGCAAGAAACGCCTCCCTCACCGAAAGCCCCATTCGGCGAAGCTCACCGTAACGGTCGGCATGTGCGATACATGCGGGCTCGGTGATCGCAAGCTCGGGAAAAAGCCCGATGATCTCCTCAAAATCTGCCTCGGCAGAAAAAGCGTCCTCCGTTTCCCCGGCAATGCCCGACGCCCCCTCCTCATGCACGGTTACGTCCGCAACGTTGGGCTCGGCATCCGTCGGTACGCAGTGCTCCTTTTCCCCGTCGCAGCTCTCGGCGATCGGGTCATTTTCTTGTGCTTTCAAAATTTCTTCCATCAAATACCTCCTTGTTTTCTCCCTTCAGTGATCCTTTTTATTTGTTGCTTTTGGCAGAACGCAGATCCTCGCCGATCTTAACCTTGGCGCTCGGCTCGTTCTGCACGGGATGGGGTGCCTTGATCACACCCGCCTTGTTGGTAGCAAATTCCTTCATTCTCTCACCTCCCTTCCGATACGGGGATGCTGACAAGAGGGCGTTTTTTTCCTGTCAATAACAAGATATCACGAAGGCTCGACGATTTGTACCCGACCTGAAGAGATGCCCCGCGCCTGCTCCTCGGCGAGCATTGCACGGAAATATTCCACATTCTCACGGGCGCTCGGATAATGCGCACGCTCCTGCATCAGCCAATAGCGCAGCAGTGTGGCGGCTGCCTGAGGATCTCCGAATACGCCCGCCTTGAAGCTCTCCATATTCATCTGCCAAATGCGCTCGCGCGACAGATCGGCAGCGCCGCTGGAGTCAGCCGAGAACAGATACCGGTCCTCGTAATACCAATTGCCCTCGGCGTCGCGCTCAAGAAAATCGTATCGGTGGAAGCTGCCGTTCTGCTTTCTCCCCAACGCATCGGTGAAGGCGACGGGACGGGGCTCATCCGCGAAGGCGAGATAAAGCTCGAAAATAATGCGGTCGATCTCCGCATAGGCGGCATTCTTCATCACGCGCTTGCTGTCAAGGCGTCCTGCTGACTGGGCGATCTGCGTTGCCTTGGCAGTGCCCGATGCGGCGGTGTGATCCTCCTGCCCAAGAAAGGAATTGCTGATGCCGAGGATGCGCTTGGCATGCTCGTAAAGGCGGTCGCTTTGCGACTGCTCCCCGACCAGCGAGGGAAGCATGTCGATCACGCCGAAATCGTTTCTGCTCTTGCCCTCGGGAATGTTCAGAACCTGCACGCCGACGGTATCGTCATACTGGAAATCCACGTCCTCGGGCTTGACGGGATAGCAGCCCGCCGACATGAGCTTATCGTGAATACGGCTCTCGACCTTATTGATCTCCTGCTGCTGGCGGCGGATGAAGCGGCAGTCGGACTGACCGAGCACGGAGCCCTCCCGCGAGGTATTCTTGCGAACCACCACGGGAAAGCGCGAGGGGCGATACCACGGAAGCTGCGTGGGCACATCCTTCTCCTCCCCGTTTTTCAGAACGCTCCTCTCTCTCGCCCTGATCACACTGCCGTCCGAGCGCGTCAGATCTGCCGTCAGCACCTCAAAGGGCAGGCTTCTTGACAAGAACCTGCCGCCGCACACGCAATGCTCCTCCACACCCGAAAGCGTGCGCAGCTTTCCGCAGCGCTCGCACACCTCGTGCTTACGGGCATAGTAGTCCTCGACGTCAAGCAGCACGGTATTTCCCGTCCACACGAATTTGGATACACGCCCCGCATCGTTGCGGTAAAAGGCGGTATAGACGATGAACAGCTCATCCTCCTCAGGAGCCTCGCCCACCGCAACGCCGTATTTGCTCTCCAGCTCGTCAAGACCCGCGCGGCAGCGCAGGATCACCCACTCCATGTCCTCCACGTGATAGATACCTGGCTGCGGAAAAAAGTCCTCGGCGCTGCTGCAGGTGATGCGGACTCCGCCCTGCTCGCCGTGATGGCAAAGCGTTTCGTCCCACTCGATCAGCCAGACCGATCCCCCCTCCACGTAGGTGAGGCGCTCACAGATGTCATTGAGTCGCTCGAAGGGCAGCTCGTTACGCAGATCGCGGCAAAGGCGCTCGATGCTCTCGGCATTGCGCGCCCCCTTTTCGGACCAGACCTTGGCATCCACGCGGGGCGAGGGTATCAGGGTCGACACCTGCGCCTCCACCAGCTCATAGGTGATGTTACGCACCATCGCCGCACGCTCCGCACTGCCGTCCAGCCGATCGCTGCCGCGGTACTGCTCACGGTTTGCGGGTATGTCCTCAAACGCCTCATCTCTCCCCTGCTCGCTCTTGCGCAGAAGGTCCTTGAAATAATCGATTTTTTCTCCTTTGATTACCATCCTGTTTCTCCTTTTTGTATTATTTGGGTCTGCCCCACGCACGCAGCAGCATTTTTCGCTCCTCGGGAGAGGCATGGCGAAAATCCTCGTGCATATCCGCCGTCCACGGAAGGCGCATCTCCTCCTCCCTTTTACAGGGCTTGGTGAAAAAAACGGCAAAATAGCGTAGGGCGTCGGGGGCGTGCGTGATGTCGTGGGGCTCGGTCATCACGTCATCGGGCTTTTGCGGATCGATCTGCAGCTGGGGCAGACACCGTATCAGCTCGGTGCAATTGCGGAAGATCCTCAGCTTGGCACGTCCCCCCTCCTCCACCTTCAAAAGCTCATCCACCGCCGCCCACCCTGCGGCACGGTCGTTGCTGACCGACACAAGAGGAACGCCGTGGTCGGCAAAGAGAAGTGCGCGGCTCTTTCCCGTTTCCTGTCCGCGCGACCAGAGATCGGGGGGTGCCAGCGTGCAGTAGATCTCCTCGTCGGTGCGCTCCCTGATGGCGCGGCAGGCGGCGGAGATGATGAGATTGCTCTCGCAGTACTCGCGATAGACGTAGGCATTACGATCCCCATCCACCGCGATCCAATAAACGGCAAGACGGTCAAGTCCGTAGTCAAGCACCCGATAGCGCCGCCACCCGCGCGGGATCTCGAAGGGATCGATCACGTGCACGCTCTCGTCAAAGGCAGTAAAGCGAAGCCCGTCAAAAATGTTCCAGTCGCCGTAAAGCAATGCCCGCTTCTGCTTATCGGGAAGATTTTCAAGCCTTGCGATGTAATCGGGGTCCTCTCGCATCAGAAACAAATTGTCCTTCACCGTGGCGGGGAGATAGACGCGCGTGGTATCCCCCTTCCCCGACGAGAATACCGTAAAGGGTGGGGCGGGATCCACAAAGCGCGCACGCACCCAGCCGTGTCCCACGCCCCCCGGGTTGGTCGAGGAGCGCACCGAGCGTGGGAAGGGCGTGGTTCCGCGCAGGCGGGAGATGAGATAAAGATACTGGAACTCGGTAAAATGCGTCAGCTCGTCGAAGCGAATGACGTCATATTCGCCGCCTTGGTAACGGTACACGTCATTTTCCGCATCGCAATAACCGAAATCGATGATGCTGCCGTTGACAAAGCGTCCCATGCGCGAGGTCTGCGAATATTTAAAGATCTCCCTTGGATACAGGGCAAGCGCCGTGCGGATCAGCGTCTTGTCAAGCTCGGGGAAGGTGCGGCGCAGAATGAGCTGGCGCGAGCCGGCATAGCGCAGGGCGTAAAGCAGCGCGTCGATGACCTGACCGAAGGATTTTCCTCCCCCCGCAGCACCACCGTAAAGCACCTCGTCCGCCGAGGCGTCAATGAACATCTTTTGCTTTTCGGTCAGCGTGATCTCCATCGCCATTCCTCACTTGACCACGCGGATATTGACCTCAAAGGGCTTTTGCTCCGCGCCCTCCTCCTCGGCATCCCCGTCCTTCATACCGTAAAGTGCCCCCAGCACGAAGCGGCAGAAGGTGGGATTGATGTGCTCTGCCTCGGCAAAGGCAATGCGGAGCTCCTTGCTGCGCTCCATGCCGTCTGCAATGACGTCGGCAAGCGCAGTGTGCTCACGCTCCCACTCGGAAAGAGTCCTGCCCGTAATGCCGAGCTCCCTTGCAAGCCCCGCACGCGTCGGAAAAAACCAGGCGCGGTAGCTTTCACTCCAGCGCGGTGCGTCAAAATATGCCCGAGCACGCGAGATCACCTGCCTGCTGAAGCCCGCGTGCTGCTTCACGGGTGATGCAAGCTCCCCATCCCCCATGGCGGCGGGAAGCAGCTCCCGTTCCTTTTTTCTTCGCCGTCCTGCGGCAGGCGGCGCAAGGGGTGCACCGCCCATGCCTGTTTCATTGCTCATAACGCCTCCTTGTTTCTTTTTTCTCCCCTGTATTGTAGAGCAAGGGCTCGACGATTTGTACCCGATCTCAGCGCAAACGAAAAAAGCCGCCCGTGACGCAAATGCGTCACGGGCGGCTTTCTTATAATTCAAATGGGGATCGCGTAAAGTCCCATGCCGAGCAGAGCCGAAGCAAGGATCATCACGATGGGAGAGGGCTTTTTTCGCTTCAGCCTCTTGAAGAGGGCTGCAAGCCCTGCAATGATCAGAAAGATCAAAAGTCCTCTCGGATCAGGCGAGAGGGTGCTGCCAATGCCCGAGAACCCCAGCAGCGTGCTCATAAAAAGGGTGATGGCAGTGGCAAGAATAAGCCCCACCACACAGGGACGAACACCGCCGAGAAATGCCTGTACTCCCTTGAATTTAAGGAAATTGCGTACCACGGCAGAGATCAGAAGGATCACGATAAAGGAAGGCAAGACCACGCCGAGCGTGGCCAGCAGTGCTCCGAGCACGCCCCCCTGTGTCGAGCCCACAAAGGTCGCCATATTGACGGCGATCGGACCCGGGGTCGATTCGGAGACGGCGATCATGTTGAGCAGCTCCTCCTCGCCGAGCCACCCATGTGCCAGCACCTGCTCACGCACCAGAGAGATCATGGCATAACCCCCGCCAAAGGTGAAGGCACCGATCTGAAGGAAGGTCAAAAACAGCTCAAGGTAGATCATTTGCTCACCTCCCTCTTCAGCGTGCCGAGCAGATACAGCATCACACCGATCGCACCGCAGACGAGGATATAAAGGATGGTGGAAAAGCTGATCGCAAAAATCGAAAATGTCACCATGCAAAGCATGACCGCCGCCAACAACGCCAGCCGAAGCGGAGTCTTTTCTATTCCCTTCAGCATTTTAAGCCCCGCCGAGAGAATGAGATAGATCACACACGCCTGCACACCCTTGAAGGCATACGCCACGAGCGTCAGCGACAAGAAGGCGTCGAAAAAAAGCGAGATGGCGAAGATGATGAAGAAGGAAGGAATGCAGACTCCGAGCGTAGCAAACAGCGAGCCGAAAAAGCCTGCCGTCCTATATCCGATATAGGTTGCCGAATTGATGGCAATGGGTCCCGGGGTGGATTCGGCAATGGCGACCATGTCAAGGAACTCCTCCTCGCCCAGCCACGCCTTTTTGGTGACAAACTCATTTTGAAGCAACGCGATCATGGCATAGCCACCCCCGAAGGTAAAGGCGCCGATCTTCAGCATGGTCAAAAAAAGCTCCATTATCAGCCTTGTTTTTTTCATGATTCCCTCACTTTTGATCCGAGCACGCCCACAGGCGCATTTTACGGGCGCTTTTGCCCCTGCGCTCCTTGTAAAGCAACAGACAGGGGATCATCCGAATGATATCTCGGGAACGATATACCCTTTTTTCCCAAGCACTTCCGCGATCTCGTCCAGTATCTCCTCCGAATCCGCGCGGACGGTGTGATAGTGATAACCGCCTGTAATGTTCATCAGCTCGGTGGATTTTCCGGTTCTGACTCCCTCCAAAAACTGCTTGACATGAAGCCTTGAAAAGATATTCAAGGGTGCCTCGATCCTTCCGTAGACCTTATGCCATACGAACACATCAACCACCGTACCGCCAAGATCGACGATAGAGGAAAGCTCGTCCTCGGTCTGCTCGGTCGTATGCAGCAGCTTGAACACCCTTTCGGAAAGGGGAGATTTCTGAAGGACATAACCGTTTCTCGTGGAAAGTATCTCATATCCTGTGCCCTTGAGTACCGTGATATCCTGCACGATGATCTGGCGGGATATATCGAAATGGTGAGCAAGCTCACCGCCGGAGATCGGTCCGTTTGCAGACAAAAGGAGGTTTACGATTGCTTTTCTTCGTTCGGCTACCTTCATTGTGCCCTCCTCAGATCGCGTGCAGATTTTTCAGCGACAGGTCAAGAATGGGGGAGGAGTGAGTCAGTGCCCCGCTGGAGATGTAATCTACGCCGATATCGACAAGCCTTGCCACATTTTCCTTGGTGACATTTCCGCTGCACTCGGTTTCTGCCTTACCCTTGCAAAGCTCTACCGCCTTTTTCATATCCTCCACGCTCATATTGTCGAGCATGATGATATCCGCGCCCGCATCAAGAGCCTCCCGCAGCATATCGAGATTCTCAACCTCGATCTCGATCTTGCGAACAAAGGGCGCATATTCCTTTGCCATCATCACCGCCTGCTTCACACCGCCTGCGGCGCCGATATGGTTATCCTTCAAAAGGATGCCGTCACTGAGGTTATACCGATGATTATAGCCGCCGCCGACCTTGACAGCATATTTTTCAAAAATGCGCATATTCGGCGTGGTCTTTCTCGTGTCAAGAAGCTTGGTCTGCGTTCCCTTGAGAAGGTTTGCGATGGTACGGGTGTACGTCGCGATCCCACTCATTCTCTGCAAGAAGTTCAGCGCGGTGCGCTCACCCGAGAGAAGAACACGGATATCTCCGCGGACAAGTCCGATCTTTTCGCCGTTTTTGACGGTGTCGCCGTCCTTGCAGTAAAGGATCACCTCGGTCTGTGCGTCCAACAGCTCAAAAACTCTTTTGAACACCTCAAGACCGGCAACCACACCGTCCTGCTTGCAGATCAGATCGACCTCGCCCGCCTGCGAACGGGGCATCACCGAATTGGTGGTAATATCCTCACTTGTAATATCCTCTCTGAGTGCCTGCAGGATCAATTCGTCTGCGTTCATTTTCATCGTAATATTATTCATGGCTCTGCTTCTCCTTTTCAATTGCCGCCAGAACGGCTTTTTGATATTCCTCTTTATAATTCGCATATTGGGATTCGTCAATGACGATCTCATCTCGGTCTTCGACGGCGGAATAGCCCTCGGTCATATGCTGTGCGGCGCGCTTTGCGAACACAAGGCTTTCCAACAAGGAATTGCTTGCAAGGCGATTTCTTCCGTGCACGCCGTTGCAGGCGGTCTCGCCCGCCGCGTACAGGCGCTCCATCGTGGTCTTGCTGTATCTGTCCACGTCTATGCCGCCCATAAAATAATGCTGTGAGGGCACAACAGGGATCGGCTCTCTTGTAACATCATAGCCCTCTTCAAGGCAACGCTGATAGATATGCGGGAAATGGGTCTTGATCTCTTCTGTGGGGATGGGCGCCAAGGAAAGCCAAACGTGCTCGGAGCCCTCCCGCTTCATCTCATCAAAAATGGCAGTCGCCACCACGTCGCGGGGCAGCAGCTCGTTGACAAAGCGCTCACCCTTGGAATTGAGGAGGACCGCCCCCTCGCCGCGCACCGACTCGGAGATCAAAAACTCTCTGCCGTGTGTGTTGGTGTAAAGCGTCGTCGGATGGATCTGAATATAATCGATATGCTGCAGCTTAATACCGTATTTCAGCGCGAGGGCAAGCGCATCACCCGTCAGATGTCTGTAGTTGGTGGAGTGCTTGAACAGCCCTCCGATGCCGCCCGTTGCCAGAACGGTATAATCTGCACGGATCGCCGAATATCTCCCCTCCTCATCATGTCCGATGATGCCGTGGCATTCGTTGTCCCGACAGATCAGATCGACCATCGTATAGTGCTCGATCAGCGTAATGTTTCTGCGCCCTCTCACGGCTTCAAGCAGGTGCGAAGTGATCTCCTTCCCCGTTTCATCCTCATGGAACAGGATGCGGGGCCTCGAATGTGCGCCCTCACGGGTGTACATAAATTCCTCCCCATCCTTTTCAAAGCGCGCACCGAAGGCAACAAGCTCACCGATCACCTCCCTTGAGGAGCGTATCATGATCTCAACAGACTCGGGATTGTTTTCATAATGTCCCGCCTTCATGGTGTCCTCATAAAAGGACTCATAGTCGCTCTCGTCGCGCAATACGCAGATGCCGCCTTGTGCCAGAAACGAGTCGCTTTTCGGTGCCTCATCCTTGGTTACGATGACAATGCTTTTCTCTTTCGGCAGATTGAGCGCGCAGTAAAGCCCCGCCACTCCGCAGCCGACAATGACGATGTCCGTCCTCATGCTCTCACCTTGCCAATTCCAGCATTTTGTCAAGCGGTGCAAGCGCCACCTTGCGTGCACCCTCCTCGACCCGCACCTCGTTCTCCTCGGTTTCCAAAGCCTTGTAAAGCTTTTCAAGCGTATTCAGCTTCATATCGGGACAGCAGGCTCTTGTTCTCGGAAAATAGAACTGCTTATTCGGATTATCGCTGTTCAGCTTGAATGCCACACCCTCCTCGGTGCAGATGATGAATTCGGATACGGCACTCTGATTCGCATAAGAAATGATCTCTGCCGTGCTGCCGATGTAATCGGAGAGCGAAAGAATGTCGCCCTCGCATTCGGGGTGGGAGAGGACAAGCGCCTTCGGGTGCTTTTTCTTTTCTTCCTTCAATTCATTCACGTCGATCGCCGTATGGATGGGGCAGCAGCCGTCGTTCAGGATCACATTCTTTTCGGGCACCTGCTCGGCAACGTATCTGCCGAGGTTGCGGTCGGGAATGAAGAATATGTTTTTGTTCGGCAATGACCTGACGATCTCTACAGCATTGGAGGAGGTCACACACACATCACTCATGCCCTTCAGCTCAGCGGTGGAATTGACGTAGCAGACAACGGCAAGATCATCGTACTTGCCTCGCATCTCCTCAACCTTTCCCGGGGCGACCATGTGTGCCATGGGGCAGTCTGCAGAGAGATCGGGCATCAGCACCTTCTTCTCGGGATTCAGGATCTTAGCGCTCTCGCCCATGAAGGACACGCCGCAAAACACGATGATATCCGCCGTGCTTTGCTTTGCGATCTTGGCGAGATAGAAGGAATCGCCCACATGATCGGCGATCTCCTGCACCTCGCTCGGCGCGTAGTAGTGCGCAAGGATCACCGCATTTTTTTCGGTCTTGAGCTTCAATATCCGATGTTTCATTTGATTTTCCATACTTAACCTCACGACTTGACAAAATTTAACTGCTTGATTATACCACGGATTTTGTCACGTGTCAAGTTTGCTGTAAAGTTTTTTACATTTTGGCAAATAATAAGGGCTGCCGAAATTTTTCCACCGAATGCCGCGTCGCGAGCTGCTTCGAAAGACGATGGGCGAGCTTCGACTGCAAGCACCCTCTTTATCGCAAAAAGAAAAACGGCGCCGCGCCCTTGAGCGCGGCACCGTTTTTTTAACGTCTGACACCCGAGATGACGCCGCAGGCGATCTTTTTGCCCGCGTTTCCCGATGGCTGCGTGGTGAAATCATCGGGGCTGTCGTGGATCACGACGGTTTTGCCCATGATCTCCTCAACGGTAAATCTGTCGGTAAGAAACGCAAGAAATGCCTGCCCTCCCGTGCTGAACAGGGGGGGCATATCCCCCGCGTGATAGGGATGGGGGCAGCCGTGCGGATCGTAATGCGTCCCTGCATCGGCAAACCGATCCTCACTGTTTCCGGTACAGGATACACCGCCGTGGATATGAAAAGCAAAAATATTACTTTTGCATTCCCCCACCGAAGTGGGAAGCCCCACCACATCCGCCGCAACCAGAACGCCCCGCATTACGCGATAAAATTTGACCGTGCCATATACTGAGCTATACTCGGGGCTTCCGCTGATCACCGCTACCGCATCGGGCAATCTGCGAAGTATTGAGGCAAGACTCTTTTCGTTGCTGTTACCGTACATAGTGACCTCTCATATCGTGATATGGTACATCCTATGCGGCGAGGACCTGCGGCGTGACCCCTTCACACCTCTATACGGCGCTGTGGGGGTGTGATCACCACAAATGCTCCTCGGCAACCTCGGAAAGATCACCGTCCGCAAATCCTGCCGCCGCGAGATACTTTTCCACACCGGAGCGCAGGTCGCTGTAGCCGTCGTGCGAATCCGAGCCATAGGTCACGGGAATGCCCATCTCAAACAGCTCTCTTAAAAACTCCGCATACTGATGACGGAATTTTTCGGTTGCGTTAGAGGCATAGAAAAAGTGGGAATTGCACTCCACGTATTTGCCGTTCTCCTTGAGCGCTGCAGCAATATCCATGTTCATCGAGCGCGGGATCACCGAAAAGTCCTCATACCAAAGACCTCTGCCATGATACCAAGGGTGACCGAGAATGGTCACGCGCTCATCGCAGGCAAGCCACATCTGCTGACGGTACCACTCCCTGATGGAAGCATCGAATTCGGGAAGCTTCCGTCCGTTCGGCACGTCAACGCGCCAGTGCGATGCACCGATGGCGTAACGAACACCCAGCGCCATCAGCTCCTCCTTGGTGGCAGCCAGCTCAATGTCAAACGGCGCGAACTGGATGGGGGCAATATAACCCTCGCGCGTGCCCGTTTTGGCAATATAGTCAAACTCGGGCTTTTCAATGGGCGTCAGCTCCACGCCGAGCACCAGAAAAGGATACTTCGCTTGCTTCTCCTTCACGTGCTCTGCCGAGGCGCGCAGATCGCCGAGAAATTTCTCGTCGTTGAAGTTTGCGTGATCGGTGATGCCGATGCTGCAAAGTCCCATCTCCTGCGCGTTTTTCGCGATGGTTTCGATCGGCAACGATGCGTCGTACGAGTACTCGCTGTGAATATGCCAGTCAGAATGTATCATACCGTATGTCCTCCCCAAAAATTTTAGCGCATGCTGTCTTTGGCTAGGCAAGAGGGAGTCATCCGAACTCGGTTTTGAGAGGCAGATATCCGCATCCGCATCGGGAAATTCCCTTGTCATATCCGCATATGACTGCAAGAATTTCGCTTGCGTCTGCAAATATTTGCTCTCTCAAAACTCGGATGACCCTCAAAGCCTTGATTTTAAGATGATTTTGGTGGCAAGGGCGCGAAGTTAAGTGCGGACTTTACAAGCGCACTTGCCGCCGAAAGC
>SVTT01000022.1 GCA_015063625.1 Oscillospiraceae bacterium | reverse complement strand
TAAATTGAAATTCGCAAGAATTTCTACCTAAAAAGCCGCCTTTTCTGCCATTTTTGACAGATAAAGCGGCTTCATTTTTCAGTTTCCTCTTTGTGTGTTTTTGTTCGGCGCTAAATGAATCAGCCCCAGCATATGGCGGCATACCGAACTTTTGATTGGTGCAACGCGGCATGGCGCCGCTTATTGGACAAGCACAAACCTCCCCGCTTGTTCAAGAAGCAAGCAAGGCAAGGCGCACCGAGCGAGGGGGGCCACTGCGTAGTTACCTACGCCGAGCACCGCGAGTCGAGGCGCAACGCGGCATGGCGCCGCTTATTGGACAAGCACAAACCTCCCCGCTTGTTCAAGAAGCAAGCAAGGCAAGGCGCACCGAGCGAGGGGGGCGACTGCGTAGTTACCTACGCCGAGCACCGCGAGTCGAGGCGCAACGCGGCATGGCGCCGCTTATTGGACAAGCCTCAAATAATGCTTGAGTGCCTCCCTCGCCGCATTCTGCTCCGCCTCCTTCTTGGAGCTTCCAACGCCCTTGCCAAACTCATTTGAGTTGATCAGCACCCGAACGGTAAAGGTTTTGGCATTGTCAGGTCCCGTTTCCGAGATCTTTTCGTAGCGAAGCTCCTCGCCGGGGGTCTGCTGCACATACTGCTGCAAAAGCGTCTTATAATCTTCGAGTGGCTGGGGCTCTGCCAGCATTTTAGAAAGCTCGGTCTTGACAAAAGGAATCAGAAATTCGGCAATGCGCGGCAGGCTGTCCGAGTCAAGGTACATCGCGCCGAGCAGTGCCTCAAAGGCATCCTCCAGGAGCTTCGGCTTCTCTCTGCCGTCCTTCTCCTCGCCTTTCCCGAGCAAAAGATAGGAGCCAAGGGAGATCTGCTGCGCGTAATCCGTCAGCGCGCGCTGACAGACAAGGTTCTTCCTCAGCACCGTCAGGCGTCCCTCCGGCAGCTCGGGATAGGCATGATAGAGATAGTTGCATACCGTAAGCGAAAGGACCGAGTCACCGAGAAACTCAAGGCGCTCGTTCGAGGCATCTCTGCCCCCCATCTGCTCGTTGGCATAGGAGGAATGCGTCAACGCACGGCGCAGAAGCGTGGCATCGGCGAACCGATATCCGATACGCTCCTCAAGACAGGACATATCACGTGGCGCCATATCAGTCCTCCCCTTTCGTTGCGGTTTCGTCAGAATCGGCTTGTTTTTCGCACCGTTGCTCGGCATTTTTGCTTTTTTCTGCCTCTCGCGCCGCTTGACGGAGTGCCGAAAAGCGCTCTGCCGCGGCAGCGATATCATAGATCACGTCGCTTTCGGCATAGCGGATCGCCTCAAAGATCGCGTTTTTAAAGGCGCGCGCATCCGACGAGCCGTGTGCCTTGACCACAGGCTTCGAGATGCCGAGAAAGGGTGCACCGCCGTGCTCGGCAGGATCATAGGTTTTTTTCATGGCAGCGAAGGACTTCTTCACCATCAGGGCAGAGAGCTTGGTCAGCCCGTTCTGCATGAAGATATCCTTGACGGAGCGCAGGAGCAGCCTTCCCACACCCTCCATGGTCTTCAAAAACACGTTGCCGGTAAAGCCATCGGTCACCAACACGTTACAAGCGCCGAAGGGGACCTGGTTTCCCTCCACGTTGCCCACGTAATTGATCATATCGCAGGCAGAGAGGCGTCGATTCGCCTCAATCTGCAGGGGGGTTCCCTTGGTATCCTCAGTTCCGTTATTAAGAAGTCCCACGGCAGGAAATTCCATACCGTACATCTTTTGCATATATGCCGATCCCATGACGGCAAACTGCTCCAGATATTCATCGGTCACCGTCACGTTAGCACCCGAATCGAGCAGCAGACAGGGGCTCTCGGTGGGCAGGACCGTGCCGATGGCAGCGCGCTGAATGCCGCGCACCTTACGGACGATCAGGGTGGCACCCGTGAAGAGCGCGCCCGTATTTCCCGCACTGACGAACACATCGCCCTTTCCCTCGGAAAGCATGCGAAGTCCCACGCTCATGGAAGAATCCTTTTTCGCGCGCACGACCGACAGCGGATCGTCCTCCATGGTGATCACGGTTTCGGTATGTACGATATCGAATGTGCGCAGGTCATAGCCGTTTTCCTCGGCAATTGCCAATATCTCATCACGGTTGCCCACCAAAATATAGCTTGCGTTGCTTTCCCTTGCCGCGGCAACAGTGCCTCGCAGCATTTCCAAGGGGGCGTGATCGCCGCCCATGACATCCACGATAACGCGCATATCGGTATCTCCTTTCGTATTTTTACATCATCAAAGCTTTTATGAACGGATCTCGGGCAAGATCCCGTCGAGAAGGGCAAGCGAACGGGCGCTGATCGCCTCATTCCGCACGCTTTTTCCGCCCCGTACCTTGTGATCCAGCAAGGGCACGATGCCGAAATTGGCATTCATGGGCACAAATTCGCCCACGCCGCCGTGACTGACGTAATGTGCCATGGCACCGAGCATGGTCTCCCGAGGAAGGACAAGAGGTGCTCTCCCCTTTGCCAGCCGCGCAGCATTGATACCCGCGACAAGCCCCGATCCCGCCGATTCGATATAGCCCTCCACACCGGTCATCTGCCCCGCAAAAAAGAGATGGGGACGATCCTTTACAGCATAGGTTTCGCAAAGGAAGCCGGGTGATTGCAGATAGGTATTGCGGTGCATGACACCGTAACGCAGGAAGGTTGCGTTTTCAAGGCCGGGGATCATGGAGAAGACGCGCTTTTGCTCGGGAAAGGCAAGATGGGTCTGAAAGCCGACCAGGTTATACATCGTGCCCTCGGCATTCTCCTTGCGGAGCTGGACCACGGCAAAATATTCCTTGCCGACACGGGGATCGATCAGTCCCACGGGCTTTAGGGGTCCGTAACGCAGGGTGTCATATCCGCGGCGCGCCATGACCTCAACCGGCATGCAGCCCTCAAACACCTTTGCCTTCTTCTGCTCGGCACTGTCAAAGCCCTTCAGCTCCGCCTCTCTTGCCGCGATCAGCTCGCGGTAAAAGCGATCATACTGCTCCCTTGTCATGGGACAATTGATATAATCTGCATCACCCTTATCGTAGCGCGAGGCAAAAAAGGCGACGTCCATGTTGATACCGGAAAACTCCACGATGGGTGCAACGGCATCAAAAAAGTGCAATCCCTTCCTTCCGCAGAGCGAGGAGATCCACTCCGCCATGCCATCCGAGGTCAGGGGACCCGTGGCGATCACGGTGATCTCCTCCCCCTCGGCATCGGCCATTTCCTTCTCCACCACCTCGATCATGGGGTGTTTTTTGATACGTTCGGTAATATATTGCGAAAAAAGCGCACGGTCGACGGCAAGCGCCGAGCCGGCAGGCACGCGCGTGGCATCCGCCGCCTCCATGACGAGGGAGCCGATACGGCGCATCTCTGCCTTCAGAAGCCCGACGGCATTGGAAAGCGCATCCGAGCGAAGCGAATTGGAGCAGCAAAGCTCGGCAAATCCCGACTCGTGATGTGCGGGCGACATTTTTTTCGGCTTCATTTCGTAAAGCCTCACGCGAACGCCGCGCTCGGCAAGCTGCCATGCCGCCTCCGAGCCTGCAAGCCCTGCGCCGAGCACCCTGACAAAGGGCTCACTCATTCGTTTTCTCCCGCGCCCTCGGCGCTCTCCTCCACCTCACGGCGATAACCGCAGCTCTTATCGTGACAAACCAGCACGGGCTTTCCCTTTTTACGGAAAAGCAGCTTTCCGCAGTCAGGGCACTTTTCCGAAACGGGCATATCCCAAGAGGAAAAATCGCACTCGGGATAGCACTCGCAGCTGTAAAACACCGTCTTATTGCGTCCTGTTTTGATCAATACCTTGGAGCCGCATTTGGGACAGGGGACGTCCAGCTCCTTGGTCTTTTGCTTGGTAAAGCGGCAGGCGGGATAGCGCGAGCAGGCAAAGAAGGAGCCGTACCTACCCGTGCGCTGCACCATATCGGCACCGCAGAGCTCGCATTTGAAATCCGCCACAACGGGGGCTTTTTTCTCTACGGTCTCCTCATTTTCCTCGGGCACGACCGCCTTTTGCGGCTCAAGAGGCTTGGTGCTTTTACAGGTGGGATAATTGGGGCATGCCGCAAATTTGCCGAAGCGACCGTTTTTGACGACCATGCGCGCACCGCATTTGTCACAGATCATATCGGTTTCCTCAACGGGCAGCTCAAAGCCACCCTTACCGATGGTGGTCTCGGCACGGGAAAGCTCCTCGGAAAAGCCCTTCCAGAAGGAATTGAGCACGTCGGTCATCTCCATATTGCCCTTTTCGATCTCGTCAAGGCGATTCTCCATCTGTGCCGTAAAGGCATAATCCACGATGTCCGAAAAATTCTCCTTCATCAGCTTGGTGGTCACCTCGCCAAGCGGCGTGGGAACCAGCGACTTGCCGTCGCGCACCACGTAATTGCGTGCCACGATGGTCGTGATGATGGTATTATAGGTGCTGGGTCTTCCAATGCCCTTTTCGTCCAGGAATTTGATGAGCGACGCCTCGGTATACCGTGCGGGGGGCTCGGTAAAGTGCTTCATGGAGGTCACCTCCAGTGCAGGCACCCTTTCACCCTCAACAAGCTCGGGGATCCGAAGATCGCGCTGCTCGTTTTCGGTATCGGCACGCTTTTCTCTTTCCTCCTCCTCGCTCTCCTCATAGACCGCCATATAGCCCGGGAAGGCGACGCTGTAGCCGCTTGCGCGGAAGAGGTAGCCGCTGCACTCCAGCTCCACCGAGAGCGTATTCAGGGTGGCGGATTGCATCTGGCTTGCCACGAATCTCTCCCAGATCAGCTTGTAAAGCTTATACTGATCGGGAGTCAGGTACTTATGGATCTTGGCAGGCTCCAACTCGATGTGCGAGGGACGGATCGCCTCGTGGGCATCCTGTGCACCCGCACGGGTCTTATAAACGCGGGGCTCCTCGGGGCAGTAGCCCTCGCCGTATTTGCTCTCGATCAGCTCGCGCGCGGCTGTCTGCGCATCGGCGGAAACACGGAGCGAGTCGGTACGCATGTAGGTGATCAGACCCTGCACACCGCCATTTTCTGCACCGACGTTGATGCCCTCGTAAAGCTCCTGTGCCACACGCATGATACGCTGGGACTGGAAGCCGAGCTTACGGGATGCCTCCTGCTGCATGGTGGAGGTGGTAAAGGGCGGCGACGGCAGCTTCTGGCGCACCGAGCGCTTGACGCTCGAAACGGTGAATTCCCCACCGCGGACCGCATTTAAGATCTGCGCGGTGCTCTGCTCGTCAGAAAGTCTGATCTTACCGCTGCGGTCACCATAGAAGCGGACGGTAAACTCCTTGCCGTCCCCCTCGGAGAGTAGGGCGTCGATGGTCCAATACTCCTCGGGAAGAAAGGCGCGGATCTCCTCCTCTCTGTCCACGATGATGCGCGCGGCAACCGACTGCACGCGCCCTGCGGAAAGTCCGTTCTTCACCGATTTCCAGAGATAGGGAGAAAGCTTGTAGCCGACGACACGGTCCCAGATGCGTCGTGTCTGCTGTGCATTGACCAGATTCATATCGATATTGCGGGGCTTTTTGATCGCGGCACGGACAACGTCGGGCGTGATCTCGTTAAAGCTCACTCGCAAGGTTTTTTCAGGGTCAAGACCGAGGGCGTTGGCAAGGTGCCAGGCAATCGCCTCGCCCTCGCGGTCAGGGTCGGGTGCAAGAAAGACCTTTTTTGCATTTTTTGCTTCCTTGCGGATCTCCTTAATGAGATCTCCCTTGCCGCGAATGTTGATATAATGCGCCTCAAAGCCGTTCTCAACGTCCACGCTGAGCGTGCTCTTGGGCAGATCGCGAACATGCCCCTTGGAGGCAATGACCTTATAGTTGGAGCCAAGATATTTTTTGATGGCAGTCGCCTTGGAGGGCGACTCCACGATCACCAGATTTGCCATGTATATTTCCTTTCAAACTAATTACTTCTTCACATAGACACCGCCCGGCAGGGAGGTGACCAAACCACATATTTCATACACCGTCATGGCAGAAATCGCCTCTCCCGGATCAAAGCCCGCTGCCACCGCCGCATCGACGGTAAAGGGTGTGTCCGGAAGAAGAAGGTACAGATCCCGCTGACGGGGATCCAGCATCGACAGATCGGCAGGGCACACGTCAAGCACACTTGCCTGCGCTTCCCGCTTTCGCTTTGGAGATTGCGGCTTCGATCCTTCGGCTTGACGCTCCTTGAACGTCCGCACGCCGTGCTGATGCAGCTTTTCGGGAGTTATCTCCGAATATTGCAGCATTTCGGGTGGGATACGCCATTTCGCTCCCTCCTGCCGAAGCGCGCGGAAATAAGAGAGAACGTCCTCGCCGCAGAGGGCAAGCTCGGCACCGCGGCGAAGCAGGAGATTGGTGCCCGTCGAACGGGGAGAGGTGATATCCCCGGGTACGGCAAAGACCGCCTTTCCCTGCACAGCCGCACAGCGTGCGGTGATGAGCGATCCGCTTCTCTCTTCTGCCTCGGTAACGAGAACGGCATCCGAAAGCGCACTGATCAGACGGTTGCGGATCGGGAAATTCCATCCGTTCGGGCGCGTGCCCGGTGCGAATTCGGTGATGACGGCACCGCGTGCCGCGATCTCGGCAGCAAGTTTTTTGTGCTCGCGCGGATAGACGATATCGATGCCGCAGCCGAGCACGGCGACCGTGCTGCCGCCCGCATCGAGCGCCGCCGAGGCGGCAATACCGTCGACCCCCTGTGCCATACCGCTGACGATCGTAGCGCCTGCTGCGGCAAGCTCAAAGGATAGTTTATACGTGATGCTCTCGCCATATTCATCCGACTCACGGGGGCCGACGACACCGATCGAAAGCCCTGCACGAAGCGCCAAGGGATCGCCCTTGACGTAAAGAACGATCGGCGGCTCCGCGATCGCGGCAAATGCACGGGGATAGTCATGCGACGAGGGCGTGAGCAGCCTGACTCCGCTTTGGTGACACCAGAAAACGGTGCGCCTTGCACGCTCCGCCCTTTCCTCTCCCGCAAGCGCGGCAAGCACCCCCTTGCCAATATCGGGGCAAGCTGAAAGCAGCTCCTCCCGTGTCGCGGAAAGGATCGCCTCGGGAGCTCCGAATTGCTTGATCAGGGACTTGAAGCAGCGACTGCGCGCACCGAGCGCATCCGCAAGACGGACCCACGCGATCTCGCGCTCCAACAAACGGTTATCCATGCGCAAGCTCCCACATCAGGACCGATGCGGCAACACCCGCATTGAGCGATTCAACACCGCATGCCATCGGAATAAAGATACACGCATCGGCAGCGGCAAGCGTTTGCGGCGAGATCCCGTGCCCCTCGTTGCCGACAATGATCACGTCATTCGCGCGCTTGTCAAGCGCGTCAAGTCGCACCGCCTCCCGATCCAGTGCGGCGGCAAGCACGCGCCCGCGGGAACGCATTGCGCGCACGGCGGCAGGAAAATCCTCGGCGATCACCACACGCTGGCTAAACAGCGTTCCCATGGCTGCGCGCAGCACACGCGGATGATAAAGATCGGCACAGTCGGCAGAAAGAATGAGCGTATCCACACCAAATGCCCTTGCCGAACGGATCGCCGTTCCGAGGTTTCCGGGGTCGCGCACGCTTTCCAGCATGAACACGCGTCCCTCAGGGACGCCTGCAAGCAGATCTTCCTCCCCCGACACCGAGAGATGGAGCGAGGCGGGCTTACGGCAGACGGCGATCACGCCCTCGGGAGAATGCTCCTCCGAAAGGCGGTCGAACACCGCATCGGAAAGAACTGCCCCGCGGCAATCGGCGGGAAGCGTGCGATCCCCAATCTCCTCACAGAGTGCCTGCGCCGACGACTCGCGGAGCAGGACCGCAACCGGGGACATGGCTGCATCCAGCGCCTCGATCAACAGCTTTTTTCCGTCAATGCGGAAAAGTCCGTGCCGATTGCGGTACTTTCGCTCGGCAAGGCTTGCCGTCAGCATGACGGTCGGATTCTGCCTTGAGCTGATATATTCCTGCGGTCTTTGCATGCCGTCCCTCCGTTCTTTGTTGTGTTAAAAGCCCCATCTCAACTAATTTTCACGGGGGCTGAAATAGATAAAAACCCGGTCATGACCGGGTTTTTATCTCAGAGTGCTGCCTTTGCCTGTGCTACGATAGCGGCAAATGCCTCCTTATCGGACACTGCCAGCTCAGAAAGCATCTTGCGGTTGAGCTCGATACCAGCCTTCTTCAGACCGTGCATCAGGGTGGAGTAGTTGATGCCGTTGACCTTTGCCTCGGCAGAGATACGGGTGATCCAGAGGCTGCGGAAATCTCTCTTCTTCATCTTGCGGCCTGCGAACGCATAGTTACCGCTCTTCATTACGGCTTGCTTTGCCATCTTGAAGTGCTTGGATTTTGCACCCCAGTAGCCCTTTGCAGCCTTCAGAATCTTATTTCTTCTCTTGCGCGTCATCATCGCGCCCTTTACTCTTGCCATTTTAATATCCTCCGAGTTATCTTATTTCTGGATCAGGTGACGCGCGGTGGCGGTCATGGACGGGCTGAGGATCGCAGAAGAGCGCAGATGTCTCTTGCGCTTGGCATCCTTGAGTCCAAGGTTGTGACGGTGGTGGCAGTGATTGATCTTCACCTTACCGGTACCGGTAACGGAAAATCTCTTGGCCGAAGCCTTATGCGTTTTGATTTTTCCCATTTTATTGACTCCTTTTCATCATTGATCACTTATCGTACAGCGGAAGATCCGCCACAGGATACAACATTAATTTTTGACAGGCACGATCACCATGCTGAGATTTCTGCCGTCAAGCACGGGCTTTTTATCGACCGTTCCCGCCTCGGAAACAGCCTGCTCAAAGCGCGCCATCACGTCACGGCCCATCTCCTGATGCGCCATCTCTCGGCCTCTGAAGCGGACCACCACGCGCACCTTGTTGCCCGCCTTCAGAAAGCGGATGGCGTTGCGCGCCTTGGTCTCAAAATCGTGCACGTCGATGCGGCAGGACAGCTGAACCTCCTTGAGCTCCACGACCTGCTGCTTTTTCTTGGCTTCCTTCTCCTTCTTCTCGCGATCGAAGCGATACTTGCCGTAATCCATGATACGGCAGACGGGAGGCGTTGCCTGCGGTGCGATCAAAACAAGATCAAGACCGCGGTCATAGGCAAGCTTGAGTGCCGCATTGCCCGACATCATACCCAAAGTTTCTCCGTCGTCACCGATCACACGGACCTCTTTTTCACGGATCTCCTCGTTGATCAGCAAATCTTTTCCAGCGCTAATAGGAAGGTACCTCCAGACCCGGGGGTTGCCCGGTGAAATAAAAAATCGCGCAGAAACAGGCTCCGCACGACAAAAATACCTTTTATAAAAAGGTAACTATCAACCAAGCGCGCCGCTGCGGCATGGTGAGAGCGCGGAACGCCCTACTTCTTTGCCCCAGTAGTATAGCACAGCTGCCCCCGCTTGTCAAGTTGTTTTTCAAAAAAATTTCAAAAAAATAATTGTGTTTTTTTCTGTTCGACAAAAAATCGGCAAATGTCACAAAAATTCCGCAAAAAAACAAACACATTTTTTACATATGGGAATTATCACGAATTTTTCGCTCAAAAATTGTCTGTTTTGGATATTTACAAACCCAATAAAATGCGCTATAATGACAAAACACGTCGGCTTTCCCGATTTGTCCGATGTGTGTGCACGGCGGGTCACCCGTTGCGCGGAGTGCCAATCTTATGACACCAACACGCGCAAACGGATTTCTTCCTGCCGTGCATTTTGCGTTCAGGCTCCCTTCGGCGCACCTGCTTTGAAGCAGGTGCGCCAACTCTATTCGCCTGCGGCGAGTGATATGCACTTCGTGCGTGATATGTCCTTCGGACGTGATATGCGCTACGCGCGTTGAAAGAATGAGGGCGAATAGAATATCACTGCGACCCAAGGGAGCAATATCACTTTTGCAAAGCAAAAATATCACGCCGAGCTAAGCGAGGCATATCACTTGAAAAATTATTACCGTCCGACTACCCCCAGGGACAAGAGAGCGAATTGAACACGGTTTCAAGGGGCAGATCTCCGCCCATGCTGCCGCAAAAATCTGTTCCCTTGAAGCTCAGGTGATATCCTACATGGTAGGGGCTGGCGCCCTCGACAGCCCGTAACAAACAGACGGTAACCATGGACGGGTCGTCGAGGGCGCCGAAAACGGGTCGTCGAAGGCGCCGACCCCTACCGGGTTGGGGGGATATATACGGACGTGCCGCGAGGGCGCCGCCAAACGGGTCGTCGAGGGCGCCGACCCCTACCGCGTTTGATCACGCCCGAACATGCCGCGAGGACGCCGCCAAACGGGTCGTCGAAGGCGCCGACCCCTACCGGAATCAGGGCTTTCGGGCGTGTCCGACTCGCTCTTTTGTCCCCAAAGGGTGTAACACACGATACCTTGCAGGGCAAGGCGTGTGAAAAGGAGCACGAGCATTTTGCTCGTGCTCCTTTTGCTTTTTTCGGCAGGTAAGACCTGCTTTATGGTAGGAGCCCTTCCGGGAGCTTTTTTATTTATCCCAAGCTCCATTTTTATAATTAAATGATATTTTTTGCAAAAAACACTGGAAATCGACGCGGAGTTGTGTTATAATATCATACTGTATATTTATATCCTTGAAAGGAAACAAGCATGTCCGAATACATTGAAAAAGCCGACAAGCTGGCTCTTCCGCTGATCATTCTCGGCGGCGTCACGGCTTTCCCTGCAATCCCCATCAATTTTGAAATTTCCGACGAGCTGTCGATCGCTGCCGCGGATGCCGCCAATCTGACCGACTCGTTCGTCTTTTTACTCTCGCTGAAGGAGCCCGTGGACGGCGAGATCTCCGAGGAGCACTTTTACCGCGTCGGCACGGTCGCCAAGATCAAGCAATGCGTCAAGGCACCCGACGGCACGATGCGCGTTCTCTGCGAGGGCTATGCCCGAGCAAGCCTTTCCTGCCTGCGCCGCTTTGCCGACTATTACTCAGCAACCGTGATCTGCAAGACCGTCACCTCTCCTGACGAGGGAGGACTGCGCGGAGAAGCACTGCTGCGTGAGGCGCGCCGCGTGCTCGCCGACATGACCGAGCTTCTCCCCAACCTTACGCCCGACATGATCCGCGCCGCGAGTGACATCAGATCCCCCGGTGCCTTTGCCGATTTCGTTGCCGCCAACATTCTGGTCCGACCCGAGGACAAGCAGGCGGTACTGGAGGTCTTTGAGCCCCTTGCGCGGCTGGAGCGTGTGATCCCCCTCATCCAGGAGGAGACCGAGCTGCTGCGCTGCGAGATGGCGATCCACAAGCAGGTGCGCGAGCACCTCGCCCGTAACCAAAAGGAATTTTACCTGCGCGAGCAGATCCGCGTGATCGAGGACGAGCTTGGCGAGGGGGGCGACAACGAGATCGACGAATACGAGCAGCGCATCCGCGCCGCCGGGCTGCCCGAGGAGATCGAGAAAAAGCTGCTGAAGGAAAACGAGCGCATGTCCAAAACACCCTTCGGCTCTGCCGAATCCAGCGTGCTCCGCAACTATCTCGACGTCTGCCTTGAGTTGCCCTGGAATCAAAAATCCAAGGACCGCCTTGACCTTGTCGCAGCCGAAAGAATCCTCAACGCCGACCACGACGGACTCTTCAAGGTCAAGGAGCGCATTCTCGAATTTCTTGCCGTCAAAAAGCTGAATCCCGAGCTGCGAAACCAGATCCTTTGCCTGGTCGGACCTCCCGGTGTGGGAAAGACCTCGGTGGCACAGTCCATTGCCCGCGCCATGAACCGCAAATACGTGCGCGTTTCACTCGGCGGCGTGCGCGACGAGGCAGATATCCGCGGTCACCGAAAGACCTATCTCGGCGCGATGCCCGGTCGCATCATTGCAGCACTGACCCAGGCGGGCGTGAACAACCCGCTGATCCTGCTTGACGAGATCGACAAAATGACCAGAAATGCACAGGGCGACCCCTCCTCGGCACTGCTTGAGGTGCTGGACGGCGAGCAAAACAAGAGCTTCCGCGACCATTTTGTGGAGCTGCCCTTCGACCTCTCGGACTGTCTTTTTATCGCAACCGCAAACACGCTGGAGGGTGTTCCGAAGCCTCTGATCGACCGTATGGAGATCATTGAGCTTCACACCTATACAAGAAGCGAAAAGCTGCGCATTGCCGAACGCTATCTCTTCCCCAAGCAGCTGAAGCGGCACGGTCTCACGCGCCGCCGTCTGCGCCTCACGGTTGATGCCATCGAGGGCATCATCGACGACTACACGCGCGAGGCAGGTGTGCGCAATCTCGAGCGCGAGATCGCCTCGATCTGTCGCAAGGCGGCACGTCGGGTCGCTGCGGGTGAGAAGGGGCTGATCTCCGTTAAAAACGAGGATCTCCCCTCCTTCCTCGGTCCTCGCAAAATGCCTCGCGAGCAGATCGGCAAGGAGGATGTCTGCGGCGTGGTCAACGGACTCGCCTACACCGAGGCGGGCGGCGATCTCTTGAAGGTCGAGGCACTGACCTTCCCCGGCGAGGGCAAGATCGAGCTGACCGGCTCGCTTGGCGACGTGATGAAGGAATCGGCGCGCATCGCCGTCAGCTACATTCGCGCGCACGCCGCCGAGCTCGGCATCTCCTCCGACTTTTACAAAAAGCTGGATATCCACATCCACTTCCCCGAGGGCGCTGTGCCCAAGGACGGTCCCTCCGCAGGTGCGGCAATGGTGACCGCACTCGTCAGCGCACTGACCGGCATTCCCGTAAGACGCCACATCGCCATGACAGGCGAGATCAATCTGACGGGTGGCGTGCTTGCCATCGGCGGTCTGAAGGAAAAGACCATGGCTGCGGTGGCAGGCGGCGTCAAGACAGTGCTGATCCCTGCCGACAACCAAAAGGACCTTCCCGATCTTGATCCCGATGCCGTCACGGCACTCCGCATCGTCCCCTGCAAGCGCCTTGGCGAGGTGCTCTCGCTTGCACTGGCGAGTGGGCTGCCCCGCACCGTCAAGCAGCCCGAGCCCCTGCCCGAGCTGCACATCCAGGAGATACGCACCGTTTCTCATCAAGGAGAACGCTATGGGCTCTGAGATCAATCTTCAAAACGCACGCCTGCTGATCAGTGCCGGCGAGATCCGCCAGTTCCCCGGCATGCCCCTGCCCCAAGTCGCCCTCTCGGGACGCTCGAACGTGGGCAAAAGCTCGCTGATCAACACGCTGCTCGGCAGGAAGGCGCTTGCCCGTGTGAGCAGCGCCCCCGGCAAGACCATCACCGTCAATTTCTACGACGTATCGGGCAAGCTGCTGCTGGTAGACCTGCCCGGCTACGGCTTTGCCAAACGCCCCCCTGCCGAAAAGGCAAAATGGTCGGCACTGACCGACGGTTATTTCACCAACAACAAAAATATTGACCGCTTAAAGCTGGTGCTCCAGCTGATCGACCTCAAGGTGGGACCGACGGCAGACGACGTCATGATGCTGCGTTATCTTACCGCATGCGAGCTGCCCTTTGCGGTGGTTGCCACCAAGACCGACAAGCTGAACAGCACGGGGCGCACTGCGGCACTGAAGGCACTGCACGACCACCCCGACATCCCCGCCGACGCGCCGATCCTTCCCTTCTCCGCTCTGTCCGGAGAGGGCAAGAGCGAGGTGTGGAGCACCGTGCTTGATCACATTTGAAGGAGAACACCATGACAAGGCTGATCGTTGTCCGACACGGAAGAAGCGAGGCAAACATCTCCCGCATGTATGCCTGCCATACCGACACGCCCCTTTCCGACTTCGGCAGACGGCAGGCGGAGCTGCTTGCCGACCATCTCGTTGCCAACGAGCAGATCGACGCCGTATATGCCAGCGATCTTTCGCGTGCGGCAGACACCGTGCGTCCCACGGCAGCGCGTCTTGGCCTTTCGGTCATCACCACCGAGCGTCTGCGCGAGATCAAGGCGGGGCAATGGGAAAATCTCCCCTATGACGAGCTGCAAACCACGCACGCCGCAGCGTTTCAGCGCTTCAAGGATGACCCTCTCCGTGCCGGCTGCCCCGACGGCGAGAGCGTGCGCGACGTTTATGCGCGTGTCATCGGCTACGTCAAGGAGCTTGCCGAGCAAAACGAGGGAAAAACTCTGCTGATCGGCTCGCATTGGTATCCCGTGCTCTCACTGGTCACCGAGGCACTCTTTGGCTCGGCAGAGGGCCTTGACGAGAAGAACGGTCCAAAAAACGCCTCGATCCAGATCCTTCGCTACGAAAAGGGCAGATTTATCCCTGAGCTGATCAACTACACCGATCATCTGGCAGATCTTTCCTCTGCCGCCCCCATGTCTTGAACTCCAACTTTCCCGAAAGGATATCAAAAGCAAATGATCCTCTATCCTCATCTTGACGTCAACGGCGAGGGACACCTCACCATCGGCGGCATGGACACCGTGGCGCTTGCGCGCGAATTCGGCACCCCTGCCTATATCATGGACGAAAACGTCATCCGCACACAGTGCCGCACCTATCTTCAGACCGCGCGCCGCTGCTTTGGCGAAAGCGCACTCCCCCTTTACGCCTCTAAGGCGCTCTGCTTTACCGGTATCTATCGCCTGGTCGCCGAGGAGGGACTTGGCGTGGACTGCGTTTCGGGCGGCGAGCTTTACACCGCACGCGCCGCAGGCTTCCCTGCCGAGCGCATCTATTTTCACGGCAACAACAAGACCGACGACGATCTCAGGCAGGCGCTTGACATGGGGGTCGGCACCATTGTGGCAGACAACGCCGACGAGCTTGATGCGCTCTCGCGCATCGCCGCCGAGATGGGGCGCACACAGCGCATCCTTCTCCGCATCACCCCCGGCATCGACCCCCACACCCACCGCGCGATCATGACCGGCAACGTCGACTCCAAATTCGGTAGCGCGATCGTGACGGGAGCCGCGCTTGACATCACCAAAAAAGCGCTTGCCACACCCCATCTCTCGCTGGCAGGCTTCCACTGCCATATCGGCTCTCAGATCTTTGACACCGCCCCCTTCCGCGATGCCGCCGACATCATGACTCGCTTTATCGCCGACGTCAAGGCGGCGACCGGCTTTGAGGCAAGCGAGCTGAATCTCGGAGGCGGTCTTGGCGTACGCTATACCGAGCACGATCCCGTGATCGATCACGCCGCCGCGATCGAGAGCATTGCCGCCATTGTCAGGGAGCGTGCCGCAGCAGCGGGCATTGCGATGCCCCGCGTGATCCTTGAGCCGGGCAGATCGCTGGTTGCCGCCGCAGGCATCACGCTTTACACGGTGGGCTCGGTCAAGGAGATCCCCGGCTTCAAAAACTACATTTCGGTGGACGGTGGCATGCCCGACAACCCCCGTTATGCCCTTTACCAATCCGAATATACCGCCCTCGTTGCCAAAAGAGCAGGCGAGCCCGCCGACTTCCTTGCCACCCTTGCGGGGCGCTGCTGCGAATCGGGTGACCTGATCGGCGAGGGAATGCGCATCCAGCGTCCCGAGCGCGGTGACACCGTCGCCGTTCTCTGCACGGGTGCTTACAACTTTGCCATGGCATCCAACTACAACCGTCTGCCCCGTCCCCCCATCGTGATGGTAAAGGACGGCAGGGCAAGACTTGCCGTGCGCCGGGAAAGCTATGCCGATCTCGTGCGCAACGATCTCTAATCTAAAAGTCCAAAGGAGTTTCACATGTTCCGATACATGCTTGGCGGCGGCGAGATGCAGAGCTATCTCATCAGCATGCTGCTCTCCCTGCCGATCATTTTGCTTTCCCTCTCGGTGCACGAAACCGCACACGGTTACGCTGCATGGAGGCTGGGCGACCCCACGGCACGCAACTTCGGAAGACTGACCCTGAACCCCGCAAGGCACCTTGACCCCATCGGCTTTCTCTGCATGATGCTGGCGGGCTTTGGCTGGGCAAAGCCCGTGCCCGTCAACTCACGCAACTTCAAAAAGCCCCGCCGCGATATGGCTTTGGTGGGGCTGGCAGGTCCCTTATCCAACCTGCTGTTAGCCATCCTCTTCCTGCTTTTGCTCCGCTTTGTGGGCTTTGGCGTTCTTGCCAGCCGCCTGTACCCCTCGGAGCTGACCGCACGTATGGCATATTTCTTCATCCTGTTTCTTTATTACGGCGTCTATATGAATCTGACGCTTGCCATATTCAACCTTCTGCCCGCACCTCCGCTTGACGGCTCACGCATCTTTTACCTGTTTCTCCCCCCGCGCCTTTATTACAAAGTGATGCAGCACGAGCGCACCATCATGCTGGTCATTATGGTGCTTCTGGTTGCAGGGCCGCTTGCACAGCTGATCAGACTTCTGACCACCGCCCTCCTTTCCCTGATGTTCAAGCTGGTGGGGATGCCCGGATTTCTGATCTGACGACGATGTAAAGGAGTGTCATATCCAATATGGAACATATGACCTATAAGCTGACCGACTTCGAGGGGCCTCTTGATCTTCTGCTTGCCCTGATCGAGAAGAACAAGGTCAATATTCTGGATATCCCCATTGCCCTCATTTGTGACCAGTACCTCGCTTTTCTTGCCGAGGCACAGGCGATGGACATGGAGATCGCCACCGATTTTCTCAACATGGCAAGCCAGCTGATGGTCTGGAAGAGTGCCATGCTGATCCCCCACGACGAGGAGCCCGAGAGGGCACCGCGCTTTGACCTCTCGGATATCCTCATCCGCCACCAGCACGCCAAAGAGGCGGCACCCAAGATGCACCCCCTTTACGCCTATTACAGCAACCGCTTTGTCAAGGACACCGACGAGATCTCTCCCGACCGCACCTTCGTTGCCGATCAGGAGCTTGAGAGCATCCTTGCCGCGGTGCGGCGCATTAACGCCTATCGCGACACGATGGAGCGCGTCAAAACCAACTTCACCCCCATGATCAGCAAGCCCATCGTGCCCGTGGAGGGCAAGATCGTGATCATCCTTGACACGCTTGCCACCAAGGGCACCGCGACTCTGCGCGAGCTCCTGGAGGACGCCCCCACGCTTGCTGACCTGATCGCCTCCTTCATGGGCATTCTCGAGCTGATGAAGGTGCGCAAGATCGTCATGGAGGAGAACGGAGAACACGAAAGCTACTCGGTGCACGGTGAAGCCACCCGCTTTTTCCTCAACCCCGACGCCCCTGTCGGCGATGATGAGGAATTTGCATCTGAATTTACCGAAGCCCCCTGACATAAGGAGATACGATCATGGAACTTGAAGAAAATCTGCAACCGATCAAAAATCTGGAGGCCTGTATCGAGGCGATCGTCTTTGCGGCAGGCTACCCCGTCCCCTACCAGAAGCTTGCCGAGGTCACGGGTCTTGGCGTGCGAGAGGTCAAGCGCCTCACCGAGCGCATTGCCAAGGTCTACGAGGATGACAAGCACGGCATGATGCTGCTCCGCTTTACCGACACCTGTCAGTTCTGCACCAAGGAGCAATACGGCACTTATATCAGAGAGGCGCTGGGCATTCGCCGCGGTGGAAATCTCTCGAACTCCTCCATGGAGGTGCTTGCCGTAGTGGCATACAACCAGCCCGTCACCCGTGCCTTTATCGATGCCGTGCGCGGCGTGGACAGCAACTATGCCGTTTCCTCCCTGATCGAAAAGGAGCTGATCGGCGCGGTGGGCCGTCTTGACGCCCCCGGTCGCCCCGTGCTTTACGGCACGACCGACAAATTTTTGCGCGTATTCGGTCTTACCTCGCTTGACGATCTGCCCAAGACCGAGATCAAGCTGCCCGAGCCCGAGGTGGGCGAGCAGCTCTCGATCGCAAGCGAGCAGCTTGCATCGACCGTCGGCGCCGACCCTGCCGAGAACACATCCGAAGCCACCGAATAACGAATAACGAAAAACGAAAAAGCAAGAAGGAGGTGAACCGAGATGCCAACCCCACTCATCGTGATCGGTGCGATCCTGCTTTTTCTGATCGCACTGCTCATCATTCCCCTGCGCATCACCATCCTTTTGCGTGGACACGTAACGCTCCGCCTCTCGGTGCTCTTCTTTTCCTTTCGGCTCTTTCCTCGCAAAAAAAAGCGGATAAAGCCGCGCCGCTTCACCCCTGCGGCAATCGAGAAGCGAAGGAGCAAAGCGTCACGAAAAGCCGCAAAGAAGGCGGCGCGCGCCGAGAAAAAGGCGGCGAAGAAGGCAAGCTCCGCCACCGCCGCAAAAGCAAGCAAGCAAAAGCAAACGCTTCTTGACAACGTAACGCTTGTGCGCGGACTGATCGCCGTTCTGTTCAGAAAAACAGGCAAGCACCTTCACCTTCGCATGGCACGCTTTCGCGTGCGCGTCGCCACGGGCGACGCCGCCACCACTGCCGTTCTCTACGGTGCGGTTTCGGGCTCACTTGCCCTTCTGCTGGCAGGGCTTGACCGCATTACCAAGCTGCACACCGCAAAAAAGGATGTGCAGGTCGTTGCCGACTATCTCGGCGAGAAATCCTCGGCAGATGCAAAATTCTCCTTTTCCCTCTCGCTTTACGGAGCGATCTGCACGCTCATCCCTCTTGCGCTGTCCTTTTTGAAAACGCGCCGCACGCAAAAGGCAAGGCGACGCCAAAAAGCAGTTACAAGGGTCTGAAGCCCTTTACATCTCACGTGAAAGAAAGGAACTGTTATGACTGAAGAAAACAAGCTGCAGGAAATGATCCGCACCTCACTTGAAAGCATCCGCACGATGGTGGACGCCAACACGGTGGTGGGCACCCCCATCGAAACCGCCTCCGGCACGACCATCATCCCCATCTCGAAGGTTTCCGTCGGCTATGCCTCGGGAGGTATCGACTTTGACGGCAAGCGCGACGCCGCAAGAAAGAATTTCGGCGGCGGGGGCGGTACGGGGCTTTCGGTTCAGCCCGTCTGCTTCCTTGCCGTTCACGCCGAGGGCTCGGTTGAGGTCCTTCCGCTTGGCGGCGACGGCTCGACCGACACGGTGGAAAAGCTCGCAGGGCTGATCGAAAAGGCGCCCGACCTCTTCGCAAAGCTGAGATCGCTGTTTTCAAAAAAGAAAAAATCACAGCACGAGAGCGACCCTGTTGACGAGGTCACCAAGCAAGCCGCCGAGGCAGTGGAAAAGGCAACCGAGGCAGTTGAAAAAGCAACCGAGGCAGCCGAAAAGGCAGAGGATGCCGCAAAAAAGGCGGAGAATACCGCCGAAAGCGCCGAGGGCTGATCGCTTTACCGCATATTTTTCTCTCCCCCGCCATAGGATTTTTTAAAAGCCTGTGGAGGTAAATGAAATGAGGCGCACGCTTCGCTTTACGGCATTATTTCTCACCATCCTGATCATGACCCTGCTGCCGACCGCCGCAGGCATGACCGCCGCGCTGCCGAGCGTGACCGCCGCGCTCAGCCCTTCCGCCCTACCCGTGACGGCGCCCCCCTCGACCTCTGCCGCCTCGGCAGTGCTGTACGACGCCACAAGCGAGCAGTTTCTGGCGCTTTCCTCCCCCGACGTACGACGTCCGATGGCAAGCACCACCAAGATCATGACCGCACTGGTCGTTTTAGAAAAATGCACGCTTTCGGAATACGTCACAGTTGCGAGTGAGGCGGTGGGCGTGGAGGGCTCCTCCATCTATCTCTTTGCCGGCGAGCAGATCACGGTGGAAACCCTGCTTTACGGGCTTCTGCTCTCCTCCGCGAACGATGCGGCAGCCGCGCTTGCCATCCATACCGCAGGCAGCATTGCCGCCTTTGCTGATCTGATGAATGAGCGCGCGGCGGCGATGGGTCTTTCGGACACGCATTTCGCCAATCCGCACGGCTTGCACGATGAGGCACACTACACCACGGCAAGGGAACTGGCGCTGATCGCCGCCGAGGCAATGAAAAACGAGGTGTTTTCAAAAATCGTTGCCACCAAGCGCTATTCGGCGCCCCAGATCGGCACAGACGCCTGCCGTCTTTTTCTCAACCACAACCGTCTTTTGCGCAGCTACGAGGATGCCGTTGGCGTTAAGACCGGCTACACGAGGGCGGGAGGACGCTGTCTTGTCAGCGCCGCACGACGCGACGGGCTTTGTCTGATCGCCGTGACCCTGAACGACGGCAACGATTGGCGCGATCACGCCGCACTCCTTGACTGGGGCTTTGCGGAATATACCGCCTTCACGCCCGTCCCCCCCTCGCTCTCGCTCCCCGTTGTCGGCGGCGAGCAGGGCGAGGTATTGCTTGTCACGGAAGCATCCTTTTCTCTCACACTGCCGCAGGGGCACGGCGAGATCATTTGCCGTGTGGAGGCACCGCACTTTCTCTTTGCGGGCTTTGAGGGCGGCAAGGAGGTGGGCAGGCTGGTCTACGCGCTTGACGGAAGGGAGATCGGCACACTTCCCCTTTACACCGCAAATGGGGTGGAAAAAGTGCGCGACGAGCGCACGCTGCTCCAAAAGATCAAGGATTTTTTCAAAAAGTAGGAAAGGAAGCTGCCATGGAGGTCCGACTGCAAAAATTTTTCACCGACCAGGGGGTCCTCTCCCGCCGTGCCGCCGAGGCAGAGATCATCAAGGGCTCGGTGACTGTGAACGGCGAGGTTGCCGTGATCGGCATGCGCATCGATCCCGAGCGCGATACCGTGGTCTATCGCGGCAAGGAGATCAAGCCGCGCAAGGACGCCGAACGCCTCTACCTCATGCTCCACAAGCCCCGCGGCTTCGTCACCACGCTCTCGGATGAAAAAGGGCGGCGAACCATCAAGGATCTGGTGGCAGACCTTGAATGTCGTGTTTACCCCGTAGGACGGCTTGATATGGATTCCGACGGGCTGCTGCTCCTGACCGATGACGGTGAATTTGCCAACCGCCTGACACACCCCCGACACGAGATCCCCAAGCACTATCTGGTTACGGTGCGCGGCAGCGTATCCGCGGGCGCGCTGGAGCGTCTTTCACACCCCTTTCTTATGGACGGCTACGAAACGCTGCCCGTGGAGGTTTGCGTGAAGCGCGCGGGGACAAAGGAAACCCAACTCACCTTTTCTCTTTACGAGGGCAGAAACCGCCAGATCCGCCGTATGTGCGAGGAGGTGGGGCTTTCGATCCTCTCCCTCACGCGTGTTGCCATCGGCGAGCTTTCCCTCGGTGATCTTCCCCTTGGAAAATATCGCCACCTGACCGAACGTGAGGTTGCCTATCTGAAGGGCAAGCTTGCTTCCTGCCGCCAAAAATGACGGCAATTGTCCTTTTGGATCGAAAAAAATCGGCGGCTGGTAATTTTTACCAAACAAACCGCCGATTTTTTGTTTTATTTTTTATGTAGGAAATACTTGTTTTATTTGGAAATTTATGGTAAACTATGATTGTACAAAAAACCATGATTTCGGAGGTTAGAAAATGGATTTCAACAAGAAAATACTGATTGCCGCTGAAAGCGCGGGTGAGCGACAGATTTTGCGTGACGGACTTTCCCGTGCGGGCTGGCGTCTGATCGACGAGGCATCCAACGGAGAGGACGCCCTGCAAAAGCTTTTACGCACGCACTACGATGCGGCATTGATCGATATGATGCTGACAAGGCTTGACGGAATCGGTGTGCTCCGATCCTATCGCGCACAGGCAGGCGAGCGCCCCCTGCCCGCCTTTCTGGTCATCTCCCCCGTGGCAGGCGAAACCATGATCGCCGCAGCGGTGGCGGCGGGCGCCGATCTTTGCCTGATGAAGCCCTTTGATATGGGAAGCCTTTGCGAGCATCTCCGCCGTCTGCTGACCGACAAGGAAAAGGGGAGTACAAGAGAGGGCACGAGCGAAACGTCCGAGGATGGCATCGGCGTGCCCGATATCGAAACCCAGGTCACCAAGATCATACATCAGATCGGCGTACCCGCACACATCAAGGGCTATCAATATCTGCGTACGGCGATCCTCCTGACGATCAAGGACAGCGACATCATCAATTCGGTCACAAAGGTGCTCTACCCTTCGGTCGCGAAGAAGTACCAGACGACCACCAGCCGCGTGGAGCGTGCCATTCGCCACGCGATCGAAGTGGCATGGGACAGAGGCGACGTGGATACCCTCAACTCCTATTTCGGCTATACCATCCAAAACAATCGCGGCAAGCCCACCAATAGTGAGTTTATCGCGATGATCGCAGATAATTTAAGGCTGAAATACAAGCTGTATTAAGTCAAAGAAGCATTGCTCTTACAAATGAAGCCGCCTTGCAAAATGGCTGATGTCCTTAGCGGAGAATTTACACTTTCAAAAAAGTGCAAGCATCGCATTTGTCTGGACAAATACAATGTGGGCTAAGCCCAAACCCCTATTACACGCAGAAAGAGCAAACACGCAAGACGAAAATCTTGTATGTCTGCTCTTTTTCTGTTAGTGATGTATTTGCTATCGCAAAAGTGATGTTATTCGCTACGCTCATAATGATGTTGCAAGCTTATGCTCGCAGTGATGTGATGTTTGCCCACTGTGCCGAAGGCACAACATCATTCACGCAGTGAACATCACTGACGAAGTCAACATCACTTGCCCGCAAGGGCAAACACCGCTTAGCGTGAATGCTCCGCTTGGAGCATTCACGCTAAAAGGCGGCTTTATTTGTTTTTACCTCACAGAGGAACGCTGTCCGTTACGGAGCTTCCGCCTCATCGGGCAGATATTCCATCACATCCCCGATACGGCAGGAGAGCATCGTACAAAGCTTATTAATGGCTTTTGTTATGGGGGGATAATCTTTTTCATTAAGAGGAACAGTCCTTATATCAGAAAGGAGAATTTAAGTAAAAAAGCCGTTCGTGCGTCTGAATCTATCGGGTTTCCGATTGCGGGATGACACGATCTCTGCTAATATCAAGCCCCCCTCGATGAAGCAGACATCCGCAGTGTTTTGTAGCAAAAACAGACAAGTTTTGCGATTTGTCTGTTTTTTTCTCCTTTTTTCGATGCTACAATAAAAATATCACGACAA
Organism: Oscillospiraceae bacterium; assembly: GCA_015063625.1. Lineage (GTDB taxonomy): Bacteria > Bacillota > Clostridia > Oscillospirales > CAG-272 > Firm-07. Next base: position 1,120 of record SVTT01000022.1, on the reverse strand, counting down.
AAGGAGCGACACATGAAAACCTACGTCTTATACAATCCTCTTGCGGGGCACGGCGACAGTGCCGCCGAAAGCAAGCCGCTGCTTGACCGCTTTGAGGGCGAGGTCTTTCACCTAGACATTACGGCAATCGACGATCTTTCCTCTCTGATCGCCTCTCTTGACAAGGAGGACCGCGTTCTCATCTGCGGCGGTGACGGTACGCTCAACCGCTTTATCAACGCCACCGACGGTGTCGATATCCGTTGTGACGTGCTTCTACTACGCCATCGGCACGGGCAACGATTTTCTGAAGGATCTTGGCAAGGAGGTGGGCTGCGAGCCCTTCTCCGTCAAGGAATACATGAAGGATCTTCCCCTTGTGGAGATCAACGGAAAAAAGACCCGCTTTCTCAACGGCATCGGCTTTGGCATCGACGGCTACTGCTGCGAGGAGGGCGACAAGCAAAAGGCAGCCTCCGACAAGCCCGTCAACTATACCGCCATTGCCATCAAGGGGCTGCTGTTCCACTACAAGCCGAAAAATGCCACCGTTACGGTGGACGGCAAGGAATACCGCTTTAAAAAGGCATGGATCGCCGCAACCATGAAGGGCAGGTACTACGGCGGTGGCATGATGAACGCCCCCGCACAGGATCGCCTTGCCGAGGACGGCGAGGTCACGCTGGTCCTCTTCTACGGCAAGGGCAAGCTGAAAACGCTCATCGCCTTCCCCTCGATCTTCAAGGGAGAGCATGTCAAGCGCACCAACATGGTAGCGGTGCTGAAGGGCAAGGATATCCGCGTGCGCTTTGACGCGCCCTCGGCGCTTCAGATCGACGGCGAGACCGTACTGAACGTGACCGAATACGGTGTAAAGGCAGGCAAAACGGTGCTTGTATAATAAACCCACCTGTGTAAATAGAAAAAGAGAAAACCTCCCCCGGGTTTTCTCAAAAAGCAGTTATTTTTAACGGTAGGCGCATGATTTCCAATGCCCCTACCGTTTTTTTGTTCGGGTAGCCGCACGGGAGTCGAACACACAAGGTCTCGGGGGGCATCTTTTCCGCAATACTTTGCCGAATTTTTCTTAAATATCCGCATATTTCTCAAAAAATTCGACTTGTCTTGCAAAAAATCTATC